>CAYIIH010000200.1:3579-15353 GCA_964363225.1 uncultured Verrucomicrobiota bacterium
GGGGGCGGGCGGGGTGGTTGTCCCCCACACACCCCGGGGGGGGCCCCCCCCCCCCCCGCTCCTCTCGCATGCAGGTTCATGGTCCCAATGCGCGTTCACAGAGTCGTGGAGGCTCTCCACGAACCTTCCCTCGGAGCGTGGACAGGCTTGTCCGCGAGGTCCAATGGACGGGAACTCGCAGACAAGAATGTCCGCGCTCCTGTTGGCTATGGGCCCGTCCCCGCTCGCTGTGCGCGATGCGCCGGTCCCGCGCTCATGACCGACACCTTGGCTTTGTGCCGTGGCAACCATGCATTTCATTTTTCTAACGCTGGGATGCCATCCTGACCTGGCGGGCGGCGCTTACCGTTACGTGGCGGAAGTGGCGGAAGGCCTGGCACGCCGCAGTCATCGCGTCGCAGTGATTTGTCCGAACCCCAACAACGCATTGGCCGGCGAGGAAACCCGCGCCGGGGTGCATCTGCACCGGTTTCCCGATGCGACAGGATTTTTTTGGGGCAATTGGCGGCGGGAAAATGCTGCCGCTCGCGACCGATTGCGCCTCTTGACAGCGCGTTCCGGCGAGCCGGTGTTGATTGTTTTGTGCCAGGCCTATCTTGCCCCTGCCGTTGGCGCAAGCCACAGGCCGTTCGTTTTTCTGTTCACAGGGCCATGGGGCGAGGAGTACCGGTTGGCGCGCCAGGCGGTGTCCCGTTCCGCGCCAAGTCGCGGTCTGGATTGGGTGATTGCCGCAGCCATGCAGCGGGTGGAGAGGAAGGCTGTGCGCCGGGCCGGCCGCATTCTGACGATCAGCCGCTATTACGAAACGCAACTGCCGGTCTGGCATGGCCGAAATCTTCCGGCCATCGACATGATGTCTGCCGGGGTCAATGCGAGCCAGTTCTGTCCGCTGCCCGACCGCGCGGCGCAACGGGGCGGATTGGGCCTCGCGGCCGATGATTTCCTGTTTTTGACGGTGCGGCGCCTGGACCCGCGGATGGGACTGCTGACGCTCATCGAAGCGTTTGTGCGGGTGGCAGGAGAATTTCCAAAAGCCCGGTTGTGGCTGGCCGGGCAAGGGCCGCAACAACCGGAATTGGAAAAGGAGATGCGGAAGCACGGTTTGGCGGAACGCGTCCGGCTGCTCGGTTACCTGGCCGAGAAAGATTTGGTCCGGTTCGTCGGCGCCGCGGATTGCACCCTTGTTCCCTCGCTTGATTTGGAGGGGTTTGGTTTGGCTACGGTCGAATCGCTGGCCTGCGGCACTCCTGTGCTTGGTTCGCGGGGGGGAGCGACCCCCGAGATATTGGAGCCTTTGAACAGGGATCTGTTGTTTGAGCCGGGATCGGCGGCGGCGCTGGCGGCGAAGTTACAGGAGGTCCTGTCAAACCCGCAGCGGCTCCCCAGCCGTGAACGCTGCCGGCAGTATGCGCTGAAGAACTTTTCCTGGGAGCGCCCGGTGGCTGTCTGTGAGCAAACCTGGGCGGAATTCGCTGGAGAGGGAGGTCGCGCGTGAGAATCCTGGAGCTGGGCAAGTTTTATCCGCCGCACTTTGGCGGCATTGAGACGCTGTTGCGGTCGTTTTGCGAGGGGTTTGTGCGGTTGGGAGCGGAGGTGGATTGCGTGGTGGCCAATGACAAGGCCCGGACGGTGCATGAGGAAATCGAGGGAGTCCGAGTGCATCGCCTGGCCAGTCTGGGCGTGGTTTTGTCCACGTCGCTTTGTCCTGCTTATGGGTCGAGCGTGGGCCGTTATGCGCCGGACCTTTGTCACGTGCATTTTCCCAATCCCTTGGCCGACCTGGCGGTCTTGAGCAGCCGGGCGACGATTCCCTTCGTGCTGACGTATCATAGCGACGTGATCCGGCAGGCCGTCTGGATGAAACTGTATCAGCCTGTCCTGGAACGTTTGCTGGCGCGGGCGGCGCGAATTGTCGTGGCCACACCCAGGCACATCGAGTATTCGCCCTGGCTGGGCGCCTTCCGCGAAAAGTGCGAAGTGATCCCCTTCGGGATCGGCCTGGCGAAGTTTGCGCCGACGGAAGCGTCCCGCCGCCGGGTGCGGGAGTTGCGCCTCGAGACAAAAGGCCGGCCTGTGCTGCTGACGATTGGACGGTTGGTCGGCTACAAAGGGCACGGCTATCTGATCGAGGCGGCGCGCGAGCTGGACGCCGTCGTTTGGCTCGTGGGAACCGGGCCTTTGGAGAACGATCTGATGAGCCAGGTGGACAGATTGGGCTTGAAGGATCGCGTCCGTTTTTTGGGGGCAGTGGCGGACGGGGACCTGCCGGCACTGGTTCAGGCCTGCGATGTGTTCGTGCTGCCCTCGATCTCTCCGAACGAAGCGTTTGGCCTGGTGCAGATCGAAGCGATGGCCTGCGCGAAACCGGTGGTGAGCTGCGCGTTGCGCTCTGGCGTTCCTTACGTGAACCAGGATGGCGTGACCGGCTTGATTGTGCCGCCGGCGGACGCGGCGGCCTTGCGGGCGGCCTTGAAGCCGTTATTGGCTGATGAGGCCTGGCGAACGCGTCTGGGCGAGGCGGGCCGCGTCCGGGCAGAAAAAGAATTTGAAGAAAGCGTCATGCTGCACCGATACTGGGACTGTTTTCAGCGTGCGCTGGCGCGGGCGTGAGAGGGAATGAGAACTTATTTCGCCATCTTGATTTTTTCGGCCATGGCCACCTTTTTGGCCACGCCCTTGGTGCGCCGGCTGGCCTTCCGCCTGGGGGCCGTTGATCTGCCTTCGCTGCGGAAAATCCATAGGGAGCCGATGCCCCGATTTGGCGGGCTGGCGGTTTTCTTTGGCTTTTGTTCGCCCTGGGCGGGTTTCTATGTCTTGGACAATCGCATAACCGCCGCGTTCCAAGACTACGAAAGACTGTTTCTGGCCCTGATCGTGGGAGCGATGGCCATGCTGGTCTTGGGAATGTGGGACGATTTGAAAGGACTCAGCCCCATGAAAAAGCTGATGTGGCAGATGGCGGTGGCCGCCGGCTTATACTTTAGCGGGTATCAAGTGACGGCTCTCTCCAATCCTTTCGGAGCACCGCTGGAGCTGGGCTGGCTGTCCCTGCCGGTTTCCATTCTGTGGATCGTGGGGATCACCAACGCCATCAATCTGCTGGATGGCATTGACGGTTTGGCCGCAGGTGTCACGGCCTGCATTGCGCTCTCGCTGGGGCTGATTCACATCTTGACCGGCGATATTATTGTCGCCCTGCTGACCTTGTGTCTGGCGGGAGCGTGTCTCGGTTTTCTCCCGTTCAATTTCGCGCCCGCGCGTATTTTTCTTGGGGACTGCGGCAGTTTGTTTATCGGCATTGTCCTGGCGTGCGTCAGTATGTTTTCCCTTTTCAAAGGGACCACCGCCGTGCTGGTCGTTGTCCCGTTGATCTTGTTTGGGCTGCCTTTGGTGGACACCACGTCGGTCGTGTTGGGCCGGCTCTGGCGCGGGCAACCGCTGTTTCAAGGCGACAAGATGCATCTGCACCACCGGCTGTTGAAGCTTGGTTTGACGCAACAACAAGCCGCCTTTTTTCTCTATGTGGTCACAACGCTCTTGGGCTCGGCGGCGGTCTGGGTGAGCGTGGAACAGACGCCGCACAGTTTGATTCTCGTGGCGGGATTGATCCTCGTGCTGGCCGGTTTGGCCTGGCTGGTTTGGCGGAGGATTCGACATTGGTTTAACCTCAATCAGGAGTGAACGATGCTCGATCTTGAAGAAGCGCAAAAGCGCATTTTGGCCGTCATCCAACCGCTGGGGAGCGAGGCGGTTCCTCTCCAAGCTGCTGTCGGGCGGATATTGGCGGCGAGAATTCCAGCCCCCCTTGACCTGCCGCCGTTCGACAATTCGGCTATGGACGGCTATGCCGTGCGAGCGGCAGATGTGGCGGAAGCTGGTCCCCGAAGGCCGGTCTCTCTGCGCCAGATCGGAACGGTGACGGCAGGCGCTTTTTTTCAGGGGACGGTGGAGCCTGGCACTTGTGTGCGGATTTTTACCGGGTCACCCATGCCGGCGGGAGCGGACGCGGTCGTCATGCAAGAGGATACCCGCGTCAATCCCGCCCATCCCAAGGAAGTGGATTTCCTGGATAAAGTTGATCCTTGGGAAAATGTTCGATTAAAGGGCGAAGATGTGAAAAAGGGAACAGTGCTGGGCGAGGCCGGCGAAATATTGGGCGTTGGCAAAGTGAGTTTATTGGCCTCTTCAGGGCTGACGGAGGTGCTGGCTGGCCGGCGACCGGTGGTGGGTTTGCTGGCGACCGGCAGCGAGTTGCGCGAGGGCGGCCAGACTCTGGCGCCGGGCCAGATTTACGAGAGCAATCGTGTGGCTCTGGCAGCATTATTGGATCGCCTCGGCGCTGTGCCGCGCTCTTTCCCGCTGGTGAAAGACACTCTGCACGACACGCGCTCGGCCTTGGAAACGGCTTTTGCCGAATGTGATGCTGTCGTCAGTTCAGGAGGCGTTTCGGTTGGAGAATGGGATTTTGTGAAAAAGGCATTCCAGGAAATGGGCGGAGAGCTGGACTTCTGGAAGGTCGCCATCAAACCGGGCAAACCCTTTGTATTTGGCCGTTGGCGCGACAAGTTCCTCTTTGGTCTGCCCGGCAATCCTGTCTCGGCCATGGTCACTTTCCTGCTCTTGGTGCGGCCGGCCATTTTGCGTTTTCAAGGCGCGCGCCATCTCGCTCTTCCGGCGCATCCGGGAGTGTTAATCGCACCGATAGTGAACGTTGGGGATCGGCGTCATTTCGTGCGCGTCACGGTCAATGGCCGGGCGGAAGTTCGTTTGTCCGGAGTGCAGGCCTCGCATATTCTCAGTTCCTTGGCAGAGGCAAACGGACTGGTGGATGTCCCTGCGCAGACGACTTTGCCGGCAGGAAGCCCTATTCAAGTCCTGCGCTGGGAATGACGGGCCGGGTCAGGCTTCGCTCGGTTGCTCGGGGTGAATTCGGGGTGAAAACTGAAGAAAGGACGGTCGGACCACTGCTTTGCACGTCCGAACACCCCTGTTATTTCAGTCCCAGAACTCGACTTGGTCCGGCACACTTGGGTCTTTGGCGCGCTTGCGGGCGGAGACGACGACCTGCCTGCCGACAGGCGGGTGACGGCGGGGAGGATTGCCGAGCGTTTGGGCAGGGGCAGCCGGGGCTACTTGAACCACTTGCTTTAACCACCTGCTTTATCGCCGGAGGAATTTCCGCGATGAGTAGCCAATATCAAGAACTGACCCTGTTAAGAACTGACCCTGTTACGGTTACGTTTATGATGATGCGGTGCGCTCGGGCACTCCCTCCCGCAGAACTCACCGACGAGGAGGTGCTGGCTGATGTCACTGGCGCCGCCTAGTATTACTCTGTTAAGTAGTTGACACCTTTTTCACGCCTGCTATCATCACGACGTTAACCAAGCGCTCGATTTCTTGCGGGCCGTTCGCTGGCGCTGGCTTTGGTGTTTTGTTTGCTTTAGTTTTGCTTTGGTTCGTTTTTTTCATAGGTGGTCAGATTGCTGAATTATTCCCAGCTCGACCACCCCATGTTATCTTAACCCCTTAACGGTAATTCCGTGAGGACTGTTGGTGATCTTCTCTTGGATTTATTTCGGCCCGACAACTCGCCAGTTCGAATCTGATTCAGTAGGCAGATACACGCCGGCCGTTAACTGCGTGCCGTTCATCAGCCAAATTGCGTTCTCTCGGGTTGAGTTATTGCGCCACAGTATGTCTGTTTGCCCATCTGCGTTATAGTCTCCCGCTCCAACCATCTGCCAATTTGAATCAGTCACGGGCGTTAGATAGGTCGCCGCAATGATGGTAGTCCTGTTCATATGCCACACGGCGTTTTGCCCCGTGGATGGATTCCGCCAAACAATATCGCTCCTGAAGTCAGAATTGAAATCGCCAGTGCCTCCGATCTGCCAATTCAAATCACTAACTTGATCTAAGAACGCACTGCTTACGAGGGTTTCCCCGCTCATAAACCAGACGGCGTTCAGCCCGGTGCCTTGATGGCGCCAAATCAGATCGCGTTGGCCGTCGTAGTTGTGGTCGCCGGCCGCCGCCATTCTCCATTGCAGATCGGTAAGAGTGGGCAAAAAGTCCGTTGTTATGAAGGTCGTCCCTGCCATGATCCAAATCGCCACTGCTCCCGTTGAAGGCTGTTGCCATAGAATATCTGTAAAGCCGTCCAGGTTCATATCGGCAGTTGCGCCAACGATCCATGAGGTGTCGCCGCTGGTGATCGTGGTTGTCGAAGCTACATTTGTCCCATTCATAATCCAAATTTCGTTAGCCCCCGTTGCTTGATTGCGCCTCAGAATGTCAGTCTGTCCGTCGCGATTAAAATCGCCAGTAGGATTCGACATCACTTGCACCCACCAAGTTCCCCAGCGATCATCAGTAGTGTGGGTAGCTGCGTACTCTTGGATTGCCCACATCGTCGTGTCATTGATCGGGTCAACCGCTACCATGCTATAGTCTCCCCATCGGTTTTTTGTGCCGCTGTAGGTTTTATAATACGGCGCTTCTCCGGCTTTGAAAATAGTATCGTGTCTCAGCGTATTTGCGGTGTCTTCCGCAAAGCGAAAAGCGTAGTTGGCGCTTGCATATTGGTTGGTAGCGAACCGCGAATATCCAATAAGCACATCGTTGTATCGATTTACGGCAATACTCGGAAATGCATAAAAATAGACCCCGTCAGTGTCGTCAATCAGCCCCCTTTGCACGATGTTCGTTGGCGTGGTAACTTGCCACCATTGTACGGCGCTTCGCGTGGGCGTCCCGGTCGCTGGAAAAAATACCGTATGAGTGAGCCAGAGCGCCCCACCGCGATACACGCAGTTCTGGATACGCGAATCGCCGTTTTGAATCTTATTAGTCGAACCTAGTTGCGGCGCGAAATCGGCATTATTTGGCGGCGTTTGCGCCCAGGAATACGGGGTTTGAAAGAAACTTCCCACGCTTAACGTTTCCGATCCGATGGCGCCCGTAATAGTTGAGATGCGCAAGAAACCGGTGCCGTTCTGGCTCGTGCCTTGGCTCAACAGATACATTGTGTGCAGCGTCGGGTCATAGGTCACCGCCGGAACAGAACTGCCGTAGCCGGAGGTATCTGTCATCAAGGTGGGAGCATTATTGCCGCCTCCGTATTTATTTACTTTGTCAAATGCGTAGATATTTTGTCTCGTGAAGACACTGTTAGTGATGGTAAACATGTTTACAGCTACAGTAATCCAGTCCTGGCTAAATGCGGTGTGTGGTCGATCTGCCCAGTTCGTACCACCAGTGTCTGCGTTTACACGGGTGAAGAACCAGGTACCCGTGGGATCGGCTGATGAGGAGACAGCCAGTAGCACGGCAGAGTTGGCATTTGTCGCGTCGGAAACAGAAGTTAGAATCCACCTGCGCGCATACGGATCATACAAAACTTGAGGATCAAATGGGCTGTTTGGGGCGGGTGTTAGTGCGCTCCAAAATGTAGCGAGTGTAACGGTGGATATTTGTTGGCCTGCTCGATCTTGAATACGAACCTGCGAGTTCAAAGCAGTAACAACATTGGTCAGACCGACGGCACCGTGAGTGTCGGGTGGGATGGAAGTGAGATTATCGTCAAGCGCCTGAAAACTCGTCGTGATGGGCGGGGGTGGCGTGCTTTGGGTTGAGTCATGCGATTTCTTTACGATGCGACGGCGAACAGGTGGGCTAGATGAAACCTGATTGGGCTTGGATGGAATAATATTAGTGCCGCCGCCAGGCTCGGGTGCGGGTACCGGAATCACGTTCACACCGTCGCCAGGATACGGCGCGGCTTGCTGGTTGGTCGGTTTTGGTTGTGACTGTTCTTGACGTGCCAAATCGGTGAAGGCCGCGGTGGCAAAGTCGGTTTTGGGAATGATGTTCACTCCTCCTCCGTGTTCCGGTGCCACTTGCATTGTCCTAATTTCGCCTTTCCCAGAAGGAATGATATTTACCATCGGCTGGAACGGAGCGGCTGCTGGGGGCATACGTGGTGGGGGTTTCTGCTTCTCATTTTCAGCAAGCTGACGAAAGCTTGCTTTCGCAGAATTCGGGCCGAAGGATTGACTGGGCTCGTTTTGCGTTATGTCCGGCGGCCCGGCAGGAGCCAGTAGAATGGCTCTGGCTGCCCGCTGTTCGGCGGCTGTTAACGGATGTTTAAGCATCTGCGGAAAAGCGATCGCCACTGCCGACATCAGATCCTCATCGGTTGGCAGCCTTCCGAGCGACGAGGTTAGGAACAAGACAATTGACCTTAGCTCTTCAGGTGTTGGTTCAGCAGAGGCCGCGCCTTGCATGTTTATCGTGAGCGAACCGCCCTTCATGGGAAGCGTCCCTGCCGAAAGCGTATTCCATAGCAAGCCAATCACGATGGCCAATGATCCGAATACCGCTCGCTGTGAAAAATACTGAGAGCACACCAGTAGGCTCCAAAGGAGAAACCGAGAAATTCTTTTCATAACGTTACTGATAGGAAATTGCTTTTTTTGACGCTCCGCGGTTGACGGAGAATTGCTTTTCTATCGAAAAGCATTCGTGGTGAATTTCTGCCTCTTTCCGCCGAGCAGCAAGCTTTTTGTTGCGGTTTTTCCGGCGTTTGGCCGGCCCCGCCTGCCTGTTACTGAGGAAGCTGTCGGACATGATAAAAGAGAGGCTCGGATGATTCTGAATCATAAAGACGCCTTCGCTTTTATGAAGGGGTCATGAAGGGGTCATCCATTAAAGGTTCTTGATATTGAAACTGAGGCGGCGGTGGTCATTCCCCTGGCATGGCCCGCCAGCCTAGAATTTTCGCCGAGGAATCTCCAGAACTGCCGGTTTGGGCTGGAATATAACCGTTGGCGTGGAGGGGGCGGCAATGGCGGGCGACAAGCTTGAAGCGCCCAGCATCGCCGGATTATACACATCCAAAGAGCCGGGGCGACCGACGTTGGCGGAAGGACGGAAGGCCCGGGCTGGGTCGAGGTTGTCAGAGCGGCCAAGACGGCTGGGGCTATCTTCAAATCGTTTGGGCAGAATAGGATTGATCTCCTGCCGCGTGGCGTCGGGTTGCAGACTTATCGGATCAATAGGCCCGGCCAAGGGATTAAGCATCCCTCTGGGCTGGAGCAATTTCTGAAATTCAGCGGCCCGTTCTTGGTCCTGTCGTTTCCGTTCGAGTCGGGTGGAGTTGGACTGGTTCGACGGATCCTCCATTGTCTGCGGAGTGAAGAAGTTACGCAATGAATCGTTGACAGGACGAGACAGCATGTCGCTGGCCTGGCTCGGATGAAGGTAGCTGTTCAAGTTGAACTCCGACATGGGAGCATTGGACAGGCCGTTATCCGGGTCCCGGGAAGAAGGATTCATCAAATTCCGGCCGGGATCATCCGATTTGTCTGCTGAATTTGCCGATTTGTTGTCGGTGGAACGGCCTTTGCGTTCGTTTCCTTCTTCCAGAAAACGGTCCACCGCCTTTTTGGATTTATGATCTGTTTTGTCGAGGCTGAATTCTGGCCAGGGTGAATCCTCGCCCGCAGACTCCTGCAGGCTGTCCGGACCATAAAAAATCCAATTGTTGCGGCGATCGATGTATTCTCCCAATTTCTTTTGCAGAGCCGCGCTGGGGCGAAAGGTCGGAGGAGCAACCGGAATGTCAATGCCCCCGCCGGAACTCTCCGGATTGCGGGAACCCAGGGAAGGCGGCAAACGCTCCTCCTTCAAGCTTGGCTTCGGGAGTTCTATCTTCTCACTGGGACGGGAAAACTGGATTTTCTCGCCGGCCAAGGCGGGAATGGAAGCAAGCAACGCCCAGCAGACCACGACTTGGGCCAGTCGGAATCGTTCCATCCATAATGCGCGGCTTATCCACATCGATTTTGCTCTATCTTCTAGTCTTGTTTTGGCTGTTCGTCAAAATAAACTCGCTCCATCAGAAAAGCGAGGTCACAACTCAACCGCTTTTTGACTGTGCGATGGGCTGCTCCGTTCAAACATCACGAGCTGGCGCTGGTATAATGCCGGAGAGAAAAGCGCCAGACCCACTCGGAAACCGAGAAACAAACCAAAGCCAAACCAAGCAACAACGCCATTTCCCAGGGCGATCCCAGCCTCTCGGCCAGCAACTTGGCCGGCACATTGGCCACCAACAGCATGGGAATGGCAAACGTGAAGAAAACCTTGAAAAAACCATGAAAGGCCGCATCGGGCAACCGGGCAATGTTGAATAAGTTGTAATACCCCCACACAATGCCCTGCGCCCGCACCGTCCAGAAACTGGTCGTCGCCAAAATCAGCATCAACGAATAATGGATGGCGATGCCAAAAAGAGCCAGCAGCAGAAAGCCCAGGACCTGGAGCACGGTGGGCGTCAAAGCCAATTGCCTTCCGGCATAGACAATCACCGCCACGGCCACGGTCGCATTCACGAACCCGCCCAAATCCACCTGTCGAAATGAAATCAGGAAGCGCGTGTTGACCGGCAATAACAGCATGAAATCAAGCTTGCCCGTCCGGATGTATTCGGAAATCTGGACGCAGTTGGTCAGAAAAATGGCCGTGAAGAGTTGCTGAATGAAATGGCTCGTCCCCATGAGCATGACCACCTCCCACTTGGTCCATGTCCCAATGCGGTCCGTATGCCGGTAAATCACGGCAATGAACGCCAGTTGCAGGGCAAACCAGAGCAGTTCCACCACGATCCAAAGCAGGAAATTGGCCTTGAAACTCATCTCCCGCACCACGGAGTTCTTCCAGAGCGCCGCGTAAATGGTCGCGTACCGCCTCAGAACCGAGGGCCGTGCATTGCATGAGTTAGAGGGCGAATTCGCTGCGCCGGGATGGGACTTCGTGTCCTCGATTCTTGAGCCGGGTCTCTCCACTTCGCGCTCGGTGTTCATTTCCTCATCCTCCCACGGCCGAATACCGGCGGATGCCGCGGCGCCAGACGATTCTCGCCAGAACGTAAAAGACCAGCACCCAAAACGTCTGGATGCACAATCCTTGCCACAGCCCTGGGCCGCTCACACGGCCAAGATAAATGCTGACGGGAAAGAAAAGCTGGTACGGAAAGGGCGTGAAATTAAGGACTTGAGCAAGGCCGGGCGGCAAGATGTCCAAAGGAAAGAGATGCCCGCCGGCGATGTATTCGAAAGCGAACAGGATGAAAATAAACGTCGAAACCTCCAGCACCCAAAAGGCCAGCAGCGCCATGGTGTAAGAAATGAAAAACTGCAGCAGAGCCGTCAGCGCCGTCGATAACAAGAACCAGCCGAACAAAGCGCCATCCGCCGGCCCGATAAAATAGCGGCGGTGCCAGAACACGAACAAAGCCACCGGCAGCAGGGCGGCCAGCGTATAAACCAATCGCCCGGCGCCAAACAGGCAGAGACGATAAATCAGGTAATCGATCGGTTTGAGCAGGAATTGACTGATATTGCCGTCCTTGATGTCCGCCGCGATCTGCCAGTCATCCTCCGTCACAGCCGTGACCATATCCACCAGCGTGACGAGCAGATAATACGAAATCATCCCGGCCAAGGTGTATCCCGCCACGTCGGAACCGGACTCCTTGCCCTCATAAATAGCGCGCCAAAGGTAAATGGTGGCCAGCAACGGAATGAGGCCAAATGCGCTCCGCAGAAAAAAGTTCACCCGGTACACCAGGGTGTTCTGAATCCCGATGTTGATGATGTGCCAATACTTTTTCATTTGCTCGATAACTGGCCGCTGCCAGATCGCAGGATACAAAAGTCGCTTCCACCCCGCAACGCGCATTGCGCCCCTGGACAGAGGGGTCGGTACCG
>CAYIIH010000201.1:0-15310 GCA_964363225.1 uncultured Verrucomicrobiota bacterium
GCGATGAACGCAGAGGGGGATTCTCGGTTTGCTTTCTCTGCGTCTATCGCGTCTCCGCGGTTTGCTTGGCTTCTTGCTTTGGTTGCGGCGTTGCCGCGCTGCGCCGTGTCACCGACTTCCCGTCGGCAGACCGTTCGACCGGCGCGAGGCCTGCGGATTGGAAATCCGCGATACAGCAGGTTGGAAACCTGCGCTACAGACAGGGAATCTCACAGTTTAAACACATACGGGCAGAAGCCGGGATTGGCCAAGGCCAAAGCCTGGCTTTTGCGGCTTTTCCTTTCGCTCTGGGTAGGATTTCAAGTCCAGGCGGCGGATCCGTCCGAGACCTTTGACCAGGCCAACAAGCTTTACGAGGAAGGCAAATACGCCGAGGCGGCCGGCGCTTACGAGAAGATGATCCAGGAAGGCAACGCTTCAGCCGCGCTCTATTTTAACCTGGGCAATACCTGCTTCAAGAACGGCCAGATTGGGCGTGCCATTGTCAACTATCGTCTGGCCAAACGCCTGGCGCCGCGCGACCCGGACGTCCGGGCTAATCTGCAATTCGCGCGCGACAGCGTGAGCAGCGGATCGAGCGCCACAAACCGCTGGTTGCAGCGCTGGCTCGGCCTGATGACATTGAATGAACTGACCGTCTTGGCCGGCGTCGCCATCTGGTTTTGGTTTCTCCTGCTGGTCCTGGGCGAAATGCGCGTCGAGTTGAAGAAGTCCTTGCAGGGTTACACCGCCACCGTGGGCGTTATCAGCGGCTTGCTGGCCCTCTGGCTGGGCGTCGCTGCTGAGCGCCGGTTTCATCAAACGCAAGCCGTCATCATTGTTCGCGAAGCGGTCGTGCGCTATGGGCCGCTGGAGGAATCGCAAAGCTTTTATACGTTGCGGGATGGCGCTGAAATGGCTGTCCTGGACCGGAAAGATGGCTGGCTGCAAGTGATCGATGCCGCCAAGCGCACCGGCTGGGTGCAGGCCAGGCAGGTCGCCAGCCTCAGTGCTGACTGAGATTCGGGCAAGAGTGCTCTGAAATCCGAAATCCGAAATCCGAAGCTCGAAGGTCGAAATCCGAAGGTGGCAGAATTCCGAGGCCCGAACACTTGAGGGCCAGCGTGGTTCGTTGATTGGATACCCTGAGAAAGCAAAACCTACCCTGCCGAGGTTTCGGATTTCGGTCTTCGGATTTCTTTCGGATTTCGGATTTCGGGATTCTATCTGCTTTTGAGGCGCCTGCAGCGGCTGCTTTGGAGCAGCCTGGGCGCTCAACAGGTGTGCGCTCAAACGCACAGTTCTCTTGGCGCATTTTGTTTCGTACACTACCGGCAGTCGGCGTTAACGAATTGACGGCACCCGCGCAAACGGGTACGTTTTTGACGAAACTCACTTCAAATTATGAAAAGTTTGCTTTCAAAAACTCCTTTGGAAATGCGGAGGAACAACAGCGCCAGATCGGGCTTCACCCTGATCGAGCTTCTGGTTGTTATTGCGATCATTGCTATTCTGGCCAGTCTTCTTTTGCCCGCCTTGGCCAGGTCGAAAGAGAAAGGCAATCAATCGGTGTGCCGGAGCAATCTCAGACAATTGGGACTCGCCTTCATGCTTTATCTGCCCGACAACAATGATACCTTTCCGGGCGCAGCCTCGAAAGGCGCTTTTGTGGCCATGAAGGAGGACTGGATTTTTTGGAACCTGATTCCTCGAGCTTCCAACGTTCCCGGCTTGCCCCCCTCTTATTTCTTGAACCCGCAAAACAGCGCTATTGGCCCTTACATTGGCCGCTTCACCACCAACTTGTTTCGATGCCCGTCGGACAAGGACGCACCCACGCGGTTTGCCGCCTGGCTAAAAGCTCCAACGGGCATTAATCCTTTCTTGTACAGCTATTCGGTGCCAAGCATCTACGACGGCGTAGTGAACCACGGCATCTCATCGCTTTACGGCGGTGGTCTTGCCCAGCCTCATTTCAAGTCAGCCGCAATTAAGGACCCGGTTCGCAAGCTGATGGTTCTGGAAGAAAATGGTGATCCCAAACATTACCCTGACCCGATTGACGATGGCCGTTGGACGGGCGGCGGCAACGTCATTTCCGGCCGTCACGGCCTGCCTCGGGGCAAATCCGTGTCGGAGAGGGACTACATGGCGAAGGGGCGAGGCACAATTGTCTGCGCCGACGGGCACGTGGCAACGGTCGCGCCCCAATACGGGAGGATACTGGAGAATTATGATCCGATCAGGTGATGACCCGCCTGCGCATGAACCTGTTTGTTTGTTGTCCAGCCTTCAGGCTGTCTGCGACCTCCCGCACGCTAAAGCCTGGACAACATACAGGCCCGGTCTCAAGGTCCGCGTGCAGGTCCGACCGGAGTAGTTGGCTTTCTGTGAACAGGGCCGCGGGACGAGGCGGCGCCTGAATCTGCTCCGGCGCGCGAGGAGCTTGTCGCTAAAAACCAGTTTCATGCTGCCAATGAACCTGTTCGGTGTCCCGGCTTTAGCCGGCTTTTGTGCGGGCACTCTGAAGGGGTTGCCAATGCGGACCGCAGGCGGCCCATCCACCAACCTGAGAATTGGAGAATTGGAACGTGGCCTACAGGCTGCAGAGCCGTCCGAACATCAAACGGCACCGACTTCAGAGCAGATTTTCCATTGACCGCAGTTAGAATCACCCGATAAAGTTCCCGCTCCATGATTCACAAAACGCTTTTTCCCCAAGTTGTTCTCGCCCTGCTGGTGTCCACGGCGATTTCGTCCCCGGCGCAGGACACCAAGAAACCGAGCGCCGCCAAAGAGGGTGTCAGCATTTCCGAGCAGGAAGGCAAATTGCGCATCGAGATCAACGGTGAGTTGTTCAGCGAGTATTATTACCAGGATGTCTCCCGCCCATTCTTGTACCCGCTCATCGGCCCCGGCGGCGCGCCGATGACCCGCAATTGGCCGATGAAGAACGTGGAAAATGAAGAGCACGATCACCCGCATCATCGCTCCTTTTGGTACGCGCATGGGGATGTGAACGGCCACGATTTCTGGTCCGAAGGCAGTAAGGCGGGGAAGACCGTCCAGGAGAAGTTCACTGAGATTAAGTCCGGCCCTCAGGAAGGCATTATTAAATCGCAGAACAAGCTGGTAGCGCTGGACGGCCAGGTGATTTGCACCGATGAACGCACCTTGCGCTTCTACAATCGTCCCAACGAACGACTCTTTGACTTTGAGATCACCATCCACGCTTCCCAGGGCGCGGTCACTTTCGGCGATACCAAGGAAGGAACGATGGGCCTCCGTCTGGCCGAGACGATGCGCCTGAAAGGCAAGGTGGGCCAAGGCCACATCGTCAACAGCGAAGGAGTGCGCGACGGCCAAACATGGGGCAAACGGGCCAAATGGGTTGATTATTACGGCCCCGTGAACGGCCAGACGGTGGGCGTAGCCATATTTGATCATCCGCAAAACCCGCGTTATCCCACCTGGTGGCACGTGCGGGATTACGGCTTGTTCGCCGTCAATCCCTTCGGCCTTCATGATTTCGAGAAGCAACCGGCCGGAGCGGGCAACCTTGTCATTCCGGCAGGCCAAAGCGTGACGTTCCGCTACCGTTTTTATTTGCATCCCGGCGATGAGAAAGAAGCGAAAGTGGCCGAGCGCTACTCCGAGTATGCAGCCGATGCCGCGGCCAAATGATGAATTAAGCCCGCTGCCGGAAAGTCTATCCAAAGATATTTGAGTCGCAAATACCACAAAACTATGCAACCAATCAATCGTCGGGATTTCCTTAAACGTTCATTGCTCACCACTGTAGCCTTGAGTTTGCCGGCTCGTTCCTGGGCCCAGGTCGCGGGAGCCAACAGCGACATTCGCATGGCCGTGATTGGCTTCAACGGTCAAGGCGGGAGCCACATCAAAGGCTTCGGCTCGCTCCCGGGCGTCCGGTTGGTGGCGCTGTGCGACGCCGACAAGTCCGTGCTGGAGCGCGAAGCGAAAAAGCTGCGCGAGCGAAATCTGCCCATCGAGACGTACACCGACGTGCGCAAGCTGCTGGAGAATAAGGAGATCGATGCCATCAGCACCGCCACGCCCAACCATTGGCATGCGTTGATTTCGATATGGGCCTGCCAGGCGGGCAAGGACGTGTACGTCGAAAAGCCCGTTTGCCACAATGTTTGGAAAGGCAAGAGAATCGTCGAAGCAGCGCGCAAGTACAACCGGATTGTGCAGACTGGCACCCAGTGCCGCTCCAGCAGCGGCCTGTGCGAGGCGGTGGAATGGGTGCGCGCGGGCAATCTCGGCAAGATTCTGGTCGCGCGCGGTCTTTGCTACAAACGCCGGGGCAGCATTGGCAAAGTCAATGGCCCGCAAGAGGTTCCGGCCTCGGTCGATTACGATTTGTGGTGCGGCCCGTCGCCCAAGGGACCTTTGATGCGCACGCGGCTGCATTATGATTGGCACTGGGTCTGGGCCACCGGCAACGGCGACCTCGGCAACCAAGGCATTCACCAAATGGACATTGCCCGCTGGTTCCTGGGTGTGGACCATCTTTCGCCTCAGGTGTTTAGCGTCGGCGGCCGTTTGGGCTATGAAGACGACGGGGAAACGGCCAATACGCAGTTCATTGTGCATTCCTACGCTGATGCGCCCTTGATTTTCGAGGTTCGCGGACTGCCTGCGCGAGCAGGCGACTCCAAAATGGACAATCTTCGCGGCGCCAGCGTGGGAGTGGTGGTTCATTGCGAACGCGGCTATGTGTCCAACCCCAGCTACACTGAGGCGACCGCATTCGATCCGAATGGCAAGCTCATCAAGAAATTCGCCGGCAACATCACGCATTACGAGAATTTCATTAAAGCGGTGCGCAGCCGTAAAGTAAGCGACCTGAACGCGGACATTCAAGAAGGCTACCTCTCCAGTTCCCTCTGCCACACCGGCAACATTTCCTATCGGCTGGGCCAGAAAGCTTCGCCTGATGAAATCCGCGAAGCGATCAAATCGGACAAAGAAGCCGCCGAAACCTTTGGGCGGATGGCGGAGCACCTGGCTGCCAATAGCGTGGATCTCGCCAAAACCAAGGCTACGCTCGGCGTGTTTCTGAAAATGAATCCGAAGACAGAACAATTCACGAATAACAAGCAAGCCAACGAAATGCTGACGCGAGAATATCGCCAGCCCTTCGTGGTGCCGGAGAAGGTTTAAGAGACGTAAACCCAAAATCTGAAAACAACAATGAAAAATCTAACTCGCCGCAGTTTCCTGCAAAGTTCGCTCGTGACCGCCGCGTCACTCAGCTTGCCGGCCCGTTCCTGGGCGCAAGTCGCCGGCGCCAACAATGACATCCGGGTGGCAGTGGTCGGTTTTGGCGGGCGCGGCAAAAGCCACATTGGAGAGTTCGGCGGCATGAAAGGCGTCCGCCTGGTCGCCCTGTGCGATGCCGACAAACGCATCCTCGAAGGCGAAGTCAACAGACTGAAGAACAAGGGCACTCCCATTGAAGGTTACACCGATGTCCGCAAGCTCCTCGAAAACAAGGACATCGATGTCGTCTCCACCGCCACGCCCAATCATTGGCATGCGTTGATTTCGGTCTGGAGCTGCCAGGCCGGCAAGGATGTCTATGTGGAAAAGCCGGTCTCCCACAACGTCTGGGAGGGCCGCAAAGTTGTCGAAGCCGCCCGCAAGTACAATCGCATCGTCCAGACCGGCACCCAAAGCCGGTCCAACGAAGGATTGCGCCAGGCTTTGGAGTGGGTCCGCGCCGGGAACCTGGGCAAGATCAGAATCTCCCGCGCCCTCTGCTACAAGCGGCGCGCGAGCATCGGCAAGGTGGACGGACCGCAGCCGATTCCCGAAGGAATCGACTACGATCTCTGGTGCGGCCCGGCGCCGAAGGGGCCTTTGATGCGCAAGAACTTGCATTACGATTGGCATTGGGTTTGGCCGACCGGCAATGGCGACCTGGGCAACCAGGGCATTCACCAAATGGATATTGCCCGCTGGGCTTTGGGCAGAATGGAGCTTTCGCCGAGAGTCTTCAGCATCGGCGGCAGGCTCGGCTACGTGGACGATGGCGAGACGGCCAATACTCAGATGGTCGTCCACGATTACGGCGATGCGCTGCTCATCTTTGAAGTTCGCGGCCTGCCCTCCCGCCCGATTCGTGCGGACGAAAAGGACGCTGAAGGCAAGAAGCCCAGGGAAACCATGGACCAGTACCGCGGCCAAAGCATCGGCAACATTGTCGAATGCGAAGACGGCTACCTGGCTGGCACCACGGCCTATGACAAGGCCGGCAAAGAGATCAAGAAGTTCTCCGGCCGCGAAGACCATTTCGCCAACTTTATCGAAGCCGTGCGCAGCCGCAAAGCCGGCGACCTGAACGCCGACATCTTGGAAGGCCATCTTTCCAGCGCGCTCTGTCATACCGGGAACATCTCCTACCGCCTGGGCAAACAAGCTGAACCCGGCGAAATCCGGGAGATCATCAAGGGCGACAAGGAAGCCGTGGAGACTCTGGGGCGCATGGAGGAGCATCTGGCGGCCAACGGCGTCGATCTGAAGGTCAACAAGCTCAGCCTGGGCACGTTCCTGAAAATGGACCCCAAGAGCGAGAGATTCATCGGCAACGACAAGGCCAATGAACTGCTGACGCGGGATTATCGAAAACCGTTTGTTGTCCCGGAAAAAGTCTAAGCCACATGTTCAACCGTTCAGCCGCACTTTTCGTCACCGGCGCCCTCTTGGTCGTTTCCCTGGCAGAAGCCGCCGCAGCCGAGCCGCCGGCTTTGCCGGCGGGGTATCGGCTTCTCTACGAACAGGACTTTGAGAAGCCTGCCGCGCTGGCGGACTTTGTCCTGGCGGATGCCAGCGCCTGGAAAGTCGCGCGGGACAGAAAAGGAGCGGCCCTGGAACTGGTGGCGCAGAGCAAATACTCACCGCCCGTCCGGTCGCCGGTGAACATCGCTTTGATTGCCGACAAAGTATTTGGCGATTTCATCCTCGAGGCCGATTTGATTCAAACTGGCCGCGAGTATGGCCATCGTGACATGTGCTTGTTCTTTGGTTTTCAGGAGCCGTCCAAGTTCTATTACGCACACATCGCGACGGCAGCCGACGACCATGCGCACAATGTTTTCATCGTCAAAGATGCGCCGCGCACCAAGATCGCCAAGGAAACGACCAAAGGCGTGAACTGGGGTCTGGAGGTGTGGCACAAGGTCCGCCTTGAACGAAAGGCCTCTGACGGTTCGATCAAGGTCTATTTCGATGATCTGACCAAGCCGATCATGGTTGCTGAGGACAAAACGTTTGCCAGCGGGTATATCGGTTTCGGCTCCTTTGATGACACCGGCAAGGTGGACAACATCAAGATTTGGGGGCCGGTGGTTGAAACGAAAAAGACCGGCTTTTTTGCCAAACCGGGGAATTGAAACGCAAAGAGTCGCGTATTGACCGCAGTCCAACAGCATCCTAAGTTCACTCCCCATGAAAACGTGCAGTATCAGCGAAGCCAAGAACGCACTCGGCAAACTGGCTGATGCAGCGCTTAAAGGCCAACCCACTGTAATCCCACGCGGCGGGAAGTTGGTCATTCTGCAAGCTTACGAATTGCCGGATCACCCGGACGAGTTCGATGCCCTGATCCAAGCCGGCAAAGAGAGTCGGCACCGGCCAGTGACTCAAGAAGTCCTGACTGAGATTTGGCAGCGTGGACATGCCCTGGCCGCAACACCCGCCGATGCCGATGAGAGTCATCATTAGTGAACTGGCCGCAGAAGATCTGGCGCGCATCTACGCCTACATTGCCACCCATCATGATCCCGAAGCTGCCGAACGCTTCAAAGCGCGTGCAGAAGAAGCCCTAACTCAGGTGGGGCAACATCCGTTCATCGGCCCGCATCCCGGCTGGGCCACACGACACAAGAAACTGCGCTTCTGGGTCATCAGCCGGAGCAGCTACGTCATTTACTATGAATCCAAGGCAGACGAAATCTCCATCGAGCGCGTACTGGATGGTCGGCGCGACGTGCGTCGAGTCGTCGAACAGGGCATCGAAGATGCGCCTGGTGGCGAAGACTCATGGTAACGATCACGGACCGCGAACATCGCGTCCTCGCCCGTGACCGCGTTCTTGGCCCGTCACCGGCATTATCTCCTCTGAACTCAGATCAGGTTCACATCCGTTTCTCATCCGCGTCGATGAAATCGACGAAAGCCTGGATGTCATCGCGGCCGCCCAGGCCCGCTTGCTCCTTGCGCCATTTCAGGCGGGCTTTCATCTCATCCGTGTCCCGTCCACGGTTTAAAACGTGATTGTTGAAAGCGGCTTTGTCGGCGTCGCTTTTCTTCACGTTTTGCGCTACCCAATCGCAGACTTCGCCGTCGGTGATCGTGTTTTTGACCACCTCGATGAATGGCTCGGCCGCGACGCCAGCCGCCTCGAGCCAGGCGCCGTCAAAGCCCTTGGTGAAATTCTCCCGGTAATCCGCGTGCAGTTGACCGGCCAGATGCAGACGAATCTTGTCCACGAATCGCGGCAAATGCACCCAGCCGGCCATCCTTTCACGGGGACTGCGTGGATAAATGATCTTTTCCATGTTCGTCATCCTCTTGGCCTTGTTCGACCTTGGTTATTTGATCGCCGAATAATCGGTCGCGGTCATGAAGACCGACTTGACGCCATTGGGAGCGGTCAGCGAGCCGCCGGCTTTCTCTTCGGAGGCTTTCCGGGCGGCGATCCAGTCCGGGTCGGCGCCGAAGGCTTTGAAAGAAGCGGCGGCCGCTTCCCTGCTCTTGTGCGCCAGAATATAAATCAGCGTGGTGTCGGCTTCCTTCTGGTCCTGCATCTTCGTCCAATAGCCGATATTGATGATGCCATGTTTCTGAAAGAGAGCCACCGTGTGGTCGCGGAAGCGGGCGTTGAGCGCATCCAATCTGCCCGGCGGCGTGAGGTAGGTGCGGAGTTCAAAAACGCGCGGTTCCGGGGCGGAGACGGACGCGATGACCGGGGAATAATCGGTGGCGGTCAAGAGGGTGGAGTCCACTTTGGCCACGAGCCGGCCGTTGACTTCGGAGGCTTTCTGGGCGGCCTGCCAATCCGGATCGGCAAAAAAGGCCTTCCAGGACGCTTCGCGGGCTTCGCGGCTGGGGTAAGCCAGGATGTAAATGAGTTGGTTATCCGGATTATTGACGGGCACCCAATAGCCGACATTGACCATGCCATGCTTCTCAAAGAGCTTGATCGTGTGATTCCGGAAGCGGGCATTCAAATCCTCGAGCTTGCCGGGACTTGCATCGTAGGTGCGCATCTCGTAGCAGCGGGCGTCTTTGGGCTTGGGTGAAGCTGCGGGCGGGTCGGCAGCAAGAATGGAGAGGGTGCCGGCGGCCATAGTCAGGGTTAACAGAGTCGTGTTCATAGCATTTTGTTTTTGATCTGCGTTGCAGGGAAGATGCCAACCGCAAAAACGGCTACAGTCAAAGAAAAAATGCAATCAGCCATCCAAACAATCCCGAACCGCCTGGGCGAGCGTGGCCGGGAGGTAGGGCTTTTGCAGAAAATTGATGCCGTCACGCAAGGCAAAATCCTGCCCGACCACATCCAGACTGTAGCCGCTGGTGAAGATCACCTTGAGGTCCTTCCTTTCGCGCTGTATTTGTTCCGCCAACTCGCGCCCGTTCATGCCTTCCGGCATGACCATGTCCGTCAGCAACAACTGGATGGAATTGGAGTGCTGCTGCCAGATTCTTAACGCCTCCACGCCCGAACCGGCTTCGAGCACGCGATAGCCGTAATGCAGCAGGACCCGGCGGGCCAGACTCCGCAAAGCCGGTTCATCCTCCACCAGCAGGATGGTCTCGTGTCCCGTAGGCGCCTCGCTCTTGACCGGACTTTCCGTTTTACTGGGAACTGGCCCGCGCCCATGGGCGGCCAGAAAGATTTTGAACGTGGACCCTTTGCCCGGCGCGCTGACTACTTCGATCCAGCCTTGGTGCTGCTTGACGATGCCATAGACGGTGGCCAGACCGAGGCCGGTGCCTTTGCCGACGTCTTTGGTGGTGAAAAACGGTTCAAACAACTTGCTCTGTGTGGCCGCATCCATCCCGGAACCGGTGTCTTTCACAATGAGACAGGCATATTGGCCGACGCGAGCTTGAGACTCGCGCCGGAGGTGGCTTTCGTCGATTTGCCGGGCCAGGGTGCTGATGATCAACTGGCCGCCCTTGGGCATGGCATCGCGCGCGTTGAGGGCCAGATTCATAGTCACCTGCTCAACCATGCCCGCATCGGCCAAGACCGGCGGCACGCTGGTCGAGAAGTTGAAGTGCAAGCCAATGTCCTCGCCCAACAGCCGGCGCAGCATGTTGGTCATGTTACTGATCACCTCGTTCAAATCGAGCGCCTGGCGCTGCATGACTTGCCGCCGGCTGAACGTCAGCAACTGCCGGGTCAATCTGGCGGCCCGGTCGGCCGCCTGCGATATCTCCTTGAGCGATTCGGCCATGTTCGCGTCCATCCCGCCGGAAGCGAGCAGCAAACCGGCATGCCCCTGGATGACGGTCATGATATTGTTGAAGTCATGCGCGACACCCGCCGCCAGTTGCCCCACGGCCTCCATCTTTTGGGCTTGGCGAAATTGGGCCTCCAGAATCAGCCGTTCCGTGATGTCGTGCGTGATAAAAATCAAGCAAGGTTCCTGGCCCAGATCGATGACTTCCACGGAAATTAGTCCCTGCCGCACTTCCCCGGTTTTGGCGCGGAATTGGTAGAGTTGATTGCGCACGGACCGATGCTCACGAAGTTCCTGAACCAACTTATGGCGATCTCCCGCATCAACCCATAATCCCAGTTCCAAAGCCGTGCGGCCAATCACTTCTGCGCGTTGATAGTGAAAGAGGCTGAGGAACGCTTCATTGACATCGAGCATCCGCCCCTCGGCGAGCGTCGAGATGGAGACGGGCACCGGACTGGCCCGAAAGGCCTTCGAAAAACGCTCCTCAGATTGCCGCAGGGCCGCGCCCGCTTGAATCCGCTGCAGGACGCCGGCACAGAAATCGGCCAACGTCTGCAGGAGCTTCAAGCTCTCCTGGTCATAAGCCTTGGGGGTGTAGCTTTGGATGGACAAAACGCCCACGACGTGCGCTCCGTGGCGGATCGGGACAAACATCAGCGAAGCGGATGGGCGGTTCTTGTCGCCGAATGGCACCAGAACGGGATCAGCGCCAGCCGGGTCATCCCGCAAAATCAGTTGGGCCCCCTCGGCAACCACTTTTTCGTCCATCGGACTCAGCTCCTTGCTGACCTCAGCGCCGGGGATGGCAGCGCGCTGGCCATCGACGACATCAAAGAACAGAACCGGAACGATTCTTCGCGGTTCGGCAGTCACGAAGTGCAAGCAACAGGCGTCCCAACCCAGGAGCTTGTCCGCAACGTCCACCACGATGTTGCCGGCTTCCTCGGCATTGGTCGCCAAACTCAGCCTTTGGCCCAAGGAAGCGAAAGCCGCGCTTTGGATTTCACTGCGTTTGCGTTCAGTGATGTCGCGATAATTGACGACGACGGCCTTGACGCTGGGCTCCAGAAGCAGGTTGGCGGCGGTGCCTTCCAGCCAGCGCCAGGCGCCATGCTTGTGCCGGCGGCGAAATTGAGCGGTTGTTTTCGCGCCGGGATTCGACTTCAACTGCTGCCAGCGCTGCCGCATCGGCTCCACGTCCTCCGGATGAATTCCGGCAAAACCACAGGAGCCGACCTCTTCCTCCACCGTGAAGCCCAACAGGGCCGTGATGGCCGGGCTGGAATAAATAATGTCGGCCTCGGCGCTCAGCAATGAGATGCCATCGGAACTGTTTTCGATCAGCGCCCGAAACAACCGCTCGCTTTCCTGCAGCGCCTGCTCGGCCCGAATCCGCTCCAAAGCGCCGCCGCAATGGTCGGCCAAGGTTTGCAGCGTGTTCAGTCCCTCCTGGTTGTAGGCGTTGGCGGTGTAACTTTGAATCGACAAAACGCCGATGACCCGCGCGGCATTGCGAATAGGAACAAAGAGCAGCGAGGCCGAGAGCCGCGTGGCGTCGCCGAAGCGAACCAGCGATTCAGCTTCGCTGGAGGGCTGATCCCGCAAAATCAATTTGGCGCCTTCCTGGATGACACGATGCGAAAATGACGTCGGTCGAATCTCGATTTCCCCCGGGGGAATTTCGGTCTGCTGGCCATTGATCGTGTCGATATAAAGTATGGGGCAATTCCGATTTTGCTCCGGCGAATAGAGATCGAGGGTGCAGGCATCCCAGCCCAACAGTTCCTGAGCGGCGCTGAGAATAATCCGGGCCGCTTCCTGGGGTGTGCCCGCCCCGCTTAATTTCTGGGCCAAGCGGGAAAAAACGGCGCTCCGGGCCTGGCTGTGCTTGCGTTCCGTGATGTCACGGGCGATGCCCTGCACGCCCACGAGTTTTCCATCGGCATGCAGGGGCCTGGAACAAACCTCGAGCGGGACCCGATGCCCTGTCTTGGTCATGATGTCCAAATCATACGTGGTCGAAGATTGGCCTTGGGCCTTGAGCGCGGTCATGCGCCGGACCAACTCCATCTGCTCCGGCGCAACCAGTTGGAAAATGTTCATTTTCACCACTTCGGCCCGGCGGTAGCCGGTTATCTTTTCTCCGGCCATGTTGATGGAAGTGAAGTTCCCCGCCAAGTCATGGGTGTAAATGATGTCGTTGGCATTCTCGACCAGATCACGGTGGCGCTGCTCCAGAGCCGCTTCCCGCTCCAATTGCGCGCGCACGAGGTTCCTCTGCGCTTGCACCTGTTTTCTCATGATCAGAATCCAAGCCAACGCAGCCAGGACGATGACCGTCATCATCGCCAGAATCATCAAGGCATTGGTCCGGTTCCACCAGGTTGGCCTGGCCAGCACGGTGATGTCTTCGGTGGAACGGAGCAGAAGCCGCAAGGACCGAGGCACGCGCGCGGCGTCCACCTGCACCGCGCAAACACCGGTCAGGTCAAGGTGACTGCCGTTGGCCAGGGACTTTAATGACTCACCCTCGCGGCTCTTTTCCACGACGGCTTCAAAAACGATTTTGCCGGCTTCCAACACCAGCAAATGATCTTCCGCGCGCGCCGAGTGATCCAACAACCAGCCTCGAATCTGCACCAGCTCGGAATCGTAATTGCCCTCCAGCGCTTGCAGAACGGTAATTCTAAAGGGCGCCGGCGGCGGCACGGTGTTGACGCGCTTGACGATCGCGTCCTGGAGAACAGGCGCATAACCCTCGAGGGCTGGAAAACCCGCCGCGTCCACTTCATCCCCTGGCTGGAAGGAGACAGTCGAGAGCAGTTGCGCCTTCAGGCCGCCGCTTTCATCCTGGATGAAAATCGAGCGGTCTTTCTGTTGCAGGGTGACGACGCCCCGGACCCGCACCCGGTTGTTGAAAACGTCCTGCGAGGTGAACCGCAACAGGCTGCCGGCCGCGCGGACGGGAAGGGCGAAGGGGTCCGCCGGCGCCGGAGCTTCAATGCGGATATGGTCCAGGCTCGGAACATAGAGCAGCACACCCACAATTTGCTTTTTCTGATTCAGGACCGAAGCGCAGACGCCGCGCAGACTCACGCGGGCATCGACCAAATCCGCCGGCAAAGGCCGGCTAGCCGCACCAGACAGAATGGCTTTGAGACGGCCGGCGCCGGCGGCAACCTGCAGGACCGCATGCGCCACATCGTTGCTCACAGAGCGGACAATTCCCTGCACTTCAATCCACTGTCCGTCCTGGATGCCCGTGGCCAGATTCTCCAGCTTCACCAACGGAGCCGCCGGCATTGTCCCCTTGCCGACCACCCGGAGGCGTGGTTCGAGAACCACGGGCGAGAATTCACCCGGCCCGCTGACGCCTTCCACTTCGATGAGATCGCCCGTCCCAACGGCCGGTTCCGCCGAGGTTTGATAAACGTAAAGGCCGGCCGAGGAGTCCTGCACAAACAAAAGCTTCCATTTCGGATAGGAAAAAAGTCACCACGCCGCGGAGCCGGACGGGATAATGGCGGTCCGCTTCCTCGGCGGTCAATTCGCGGACCTGCTCGACCCCCGCGTCAGGACAGGAAGATTCTGCTGCGTCAAGGGCGGTGATGGAGCTGTGGCAGTGGATGTGGCGTTGGTTCCCGTGCCCCGATTCAACACCCGCACTATCGCGTCCTGCAGCACCAGCTTTTTGCCCTGGACCGTGGAGAATCCGACCGCGTCAACGCGATCCCCTGGTTGAGCGGGCCTCATTTGTTCGCTCTCGACCTGAAGGCTTCCGGTGTCATCCGCGATTGTCATCGACTCTGGAGACCGTTGCTCCTGGATGCGGCCTTGCACCCTGACCAGACTCGGCGCAAGGGTTCGATCCTGCAGACGCGACAGGTTTGTCATCAACTGAACGGGAAGTGAAAACAGGTCTGCCGGAACTGGCTTTTCCACCGCCATCTCGTTCATGCTGGGAGACCACAAAGCGACGGCGGTGACCTGCCGTCTCCGGTTCGCGCTCACCGTGCAGACGCCCTGCACACGCACCGTGCCGCCGATGAGCGAGAGGCGGTTCGTTTTCGGATAATCAAGAATGTGCGCCTTGAGGGAAGCTCTTTTCAGACCCAGCTTCAAAGTCAAGCGGCCTGTCTCCTCGCTGACCGAACGGACGACTCCTTCGACTTCCACCCATTGGCAATCCTGCTGACCCGCAGCCAAATCCCCGTAGGAAACCGGCCGGGGCAGCGGCAGCGCGGCTTTCTCAAGCACCTTCAGTTGAGTCGCCACCACGAGGGGCGTGAAGCTCCCCGCGTCGGTCACTCCCTCGATTTCGACCAGGTGACCCGCCTGCCCGGAAAACCGGACCTTGCCGCAGTTGACAAGAATCCCTCCCGTCTTGTCCTGCACAAAGAACATCTGCCACGCGCCGTCGTAGTAGGTCACGACGCCGCGCAGGCGCACCGGATACTCGCTGTCCGCCTGTTCGATGGCGAGTTTCCTGACCTGCTCCGTGGCCGTGAGTACGGGCAGTTTTTCCTCGCCGGGCGGCAGCGCGGCGGCTGAGGCAGCCGCCATTCCGCACAGCACAGAGCAGAGGCCAAGCCAGGTGCGCAACCCTGCTGATCCGAGTATTTTTTGATCCCTGCGCTGCCAGCCTTCCAAATCCTCGCGGGCCGCAAAGATTTTCTGGCGTGGCGCAGGAGCGCCGACATTCTTGTCGGCCCGAATCGCGCGCCAACGTCCAGGCTGGCAGGAGTATGTGTTTAGCGTGTGCGATTCCCTGTCTGTAGCGCAGGTTTCCAACCTGCTCTGGAGTTTGGCAAAAGTCAGAGGGATTTGGT
>CAYIIH010000202.1:0-15302 GCA_964363225.1 uncultured Verrucomicrobiota bacterium
GTGGACAGAAAGAGTTTATCTGCGTTCATCTGCGTTCATCTGCGGTTTCCAGGTTCAGTCACCGATCTGGGCATAGCGCGTGCGGGCGGGTCAAAGCACTTCACCTGCCTGTCGGCGGGCAGGTCCACCTTTGAACCGAAAAGGGCAGGCGCACGTCCACACCGGCTCGACGAACGTGATTCACAGGCTTCAACCAAAAAGGAGCAATTCAACCGCAGAGAACACAGAGAACACAGAGAACACAAAGGAAAGCAGGCACTTCGGAGAACGGACGCGATCATCTGTAGGGTGAGAAACCGCATTCGCTCAAGTTCCCTGCTTTGCGGTCTTTGCGATCTTTGCGGTTATTCAACTGCCGTTTATAGCTTCAATTTCGGTCTTCATGTCCAATCAGCCACTGCCCAAAGGCCGGTGGCCCCTCAGGAAGCAGCACTGGACCGCCGAACTTCGCGAATCGCCCGTGGGATTCGGTCGGTTGCCTCGGACCAGATTGCAGCCGGCGTCTGTGGAACGGCCAAAAGACCATTAACTGAAGACCGATCAAGCCAGTAGAAGCGCGGAATAAGGCCATCCCAATCGTCGATCGAGTGAGAGAAACCGTAAATGAAGTGTTATCCAATGACAGATTGAGTGGATACCATCGTGCCAAAGACACCAAGAAAGAGCAGAATGCCTCGGACCTTGAACTGAACGACATCATGGGAGCTCCGCTGGTGGCGGCGCGGGGCTATGATGCCGAGACCTTGGCGAAAGGGGCCGCCCTCCGGCTCGCGGCCCAGAACGCCTACAACCAGCGGCAACAGGCGCTGGGGGACCAGAGGGGGGCCAGCGAGACGGCGGAGAAAGCGGAGAAAGAGGCGCGGCAGTTCTACGCTGATTTTCGTGAGATAGCCCGCGTGGTGTTTAGCGGCGGCGCGGACCAAACGAAGCTGGGGCTGAAAGGGAATGTGCCCGCCGAGCGGATCGCCAAGGTGGCGTTGCGCGGCCAGCCGGAGTTGCTGAGCAAGCTCAAGCTGTAGTTGGGCAAAGCACCAGCCGCAGCACTCTCCAGACATCCAGCGCGCTGCGCCTTAAACGTAACTATTCATTGCTGGGTAGGGCTGCGCTGCGAGGCAGGCAGCGCATTCCACTTTGGCAGCAGGAGCAGCGCGGCCAGCAGAACTGCCACTGCCAGGAACGTGAACACGCCCTGCCAGCCCCATTGCTTCTGGAAGAAACCGGGAATGGTGCCCCCGACGATCGCCCCAATCGATCCAGCCCCATTGATCAAACCGGACGCGGTGGAAGCGCCCTTCTTGGTTCCAAAATCGATGGCGGCGGTGCCGCTGATCAACGAATCCGGCGCGTAGGTCAGCAAGCCGATCAGAAAGAGAGTGGCGCCAAGCACGAACCGTGTTGCCGGAAGGTCATCCAAGAAATAGATCATCACGGCCAGCGCAAAGAGGCTGATGATCGCGACCGGCATGCGCCTGGCCCCAAAGACCCTGTCGGACAGCACTCCGCCGACCAGAATGGCAATCGGCCCTGCCAGTTCGAACAAGGCGCTGAGAAAGCCGGATTCGGCCATGCCCGTGCCCAGCTTGTCGCTGATGTACTTCGGCCCCCAGAACAGAATGGCATAACGCGCTGGCTTCAGGCAGAAATAGACTCCCGCCAGCAGCAGCACGACCGGATTCCTGAGCACATCCAGGATCACTTTCCAGGAGCCGTCCGCTTCCCCCGCCAACGCATCCGGTTTGTCGAGGGCCGCCGGTGTTTCGCCGTGGTACTGCTCGATCGGCGGCAGGCCCGCATCTTCGGGGCGGTTCTTTTGGAACAGGAAAAACAGAATCAATATTACGAACAGTGTTGCGGCTGGAAAAATAAAGGCATAGCGCCAGCCAAAGCGCTGGCCGACATAGCCTGCGTAAATCGAGGCGACCAAGCCTCCCACCGCGTAGTTGGTACACCACGCGCCCATCACCGCGCCGCGTTCGCGTTGCGAAAAGAAGTTGGCGATGTTCTTCGACAAAGGCGCCCAACCGGTGGACTGGCTCACCCCCTGCAAGAAAAAGAACAAGCCAAAAACCAGGGCCGTCGAGGAAACGCCCATGCCGACCGCCGTCAACACAGAGCACAGCATGCCGCCTAGAATGATTTTGCGCGTGCCGTATTTGTCGCCGGCCACGCCCCAGACGAATTGGCCGATGGCGTAAGCCGTAAGGAACGCGCCATCGATCCAGGCCATTTGCGCTTGCGTCAAGCCGATGGCGGTTCCCTCTCCGATTTCGATTTTGGCGACGGAAAAAGACTTTCGCGTCAGATAGAATCCGAAGTAAGCCAGCCAGGTGATGGCAAAGATTTGCCAGCGCCAACGCTCATAAACGCGGTTGTCGCCGAAGAGTCTGGGCGCTGGTGGCATGCGCTGGTTTTGTGGTGTTCGGGCCAATGGCTTCGTGTTCAGAACGCGGTCATTGTCACCCAATTTGCGGCGCCGTCACGTCAAATTCTGCTTTTGCTTCGCGTCAGCGGAGGAATGACTCGCCAGCGACCAGCCTTCCGGCATCTTGAAGTCGCCGGCGACCAGGCCCTGGAAGCGGCGGCGAATTCTGGCCTCGACCTCCACCGAAAACAGCGACGGACAGCCGGTCTCCAGAATCTCCTTCGCTCTCAGCAGCGCTCTGCTGTTCGCATCGCAGCCGCCCTTCTGCAGCCACGCCAACCTGGATTGGCGGTCGGCAATGTCGGGCATCAGGGCGGTCGTCCTCATCCGTTCCAAAGTCAGATCAGTGTCGATGAACATGCCCGAGGGAGCGGTTCTCCCGATTTCGTCCAGCGCCAGGCCGGCTTCGCTGAATTCCAGGCCGCGGGCGACGCGCTTGAGCATGAGAGAGATTTCGTTGTCGATCACGGCCATGCCGAAGTCGAAGGCCAGCAGCGCATCGATCAGGCCGGCAAATTGCAGGACGTGCATCCCCGCCAGCAGGCCGCCCATGCACGAGAGCGCCTTTTCATAACCGGCTTGGGCGTCCGCAATTTTCGAGTTGGTCAGGCCGATATAACCGGCGGAAGGAAGACGATAAAATCTGGCCATTTGCGCATGGGCCATGTTGAGCATGCCACACTCGATGCCGCCGGGAGCGTAGGCCCCGGTCCGCATGTCGGCCACGGTGGAGAGGGTGCTGTAAATCGTCGGCGTGCCCGCGCGCACCATTTGCGTGAGCGCCACGCAAGCCAGAAACTCGGCGTTGGCCTGGGCCAGCGTTCCCACCAAAGTCAGCGGCGAGGTCAAACCGGCATTCGGCACCACCGTCGGATGATTGGGCAGACCGCGCTCGGTGTAAAACAGCATCAGTTCCGTGGAACTCGCGTCCATCTTGAGCGGCGCGATAACCGGGCAGGAATGGTGCGTGATGAAAGGATGCGCCTTGTAGGCCGCCTCGCTGCCGGCGATCTCGTAAGCGAGTGCGAGAATGGAGGCGCTATCGTCGCCCGGATCACCGCTGCCGCGCACCGGCTTCTGGCAATGCTTGAGCGCCGTGTAAAATCGGGTCAGGCTGTATTGGCCCGCCGGGGCGTCGGCGGCCAGAGTCGGGACCGAGAACAAATCAATGCCGGGCAACTGATTGATCAGGCGGGCCACGCGAGCGAGGTCTTTACTGGTGGCCAGACGTTGTTCCCGCGTCACCGGATCAATGATGTTGGGCGCGGAACTGGCCGTCATCGTCAGCGGAGCATGATCAGGAATGGTCCGATCGAACTCCGGATTTCGCGCGTGGAACGTGAATTTGGCCGGGACGGACTGGAGGCATTCGGCGACGATGGCCGGCGGAATGGTCACCCTGCGCGAGTCATCATGGGCCTTGCATCCGTGCTTCTTAAACAGGGCGGCGGCTTTCGCGTTATGAACTTCGAGGCCGACGTTTTCCAGAATCTCGAGCGAAGCCTCGTGCACACGTTGCACTTGGTCTTCTGTCAGCAATTGGGCGAGACCTGGGAAACGCACCTCCCTCTCCCTTTCAGGAACGGAGAGGGTTGGGGAGAGGGTTTGGTTAGACTTAACACTCACAGCCCAGCGCGACAGAGCCGCACCCAAAATGGTAGGGATGCATTCCACTGCGTCCCTGGAATTCCGGACAACAAGTGGGACGCAGTGGAATGCGTCCCTACCCAATAATCTGAGCGGTTTGAGATGAATTTCATGTATAGCACTTAGTGCCCCCTCCTCCCTCAATGACCAATGTGATAATACGTTTCATACACCTGCTGCGCCTGTTTCCTGGCGGTGGTCCAGTCCCAGGATGTTTCAGTGAAACGGTCGGGGCTGAGGCTCTGCACATAATCGGAGGGATGCCGTTCCAGCATGGCTTCGACCACGTGACGGCCAATGCCCGCCGAGCCGGAGACGCCGTGGGCGTTGCATCCGCCAGCCATGACGAAGCCTTTGACTCGACGACTCTCGCCAATGATGAACCGGCCATCCGGGGTGAAGGTTGGCCAGCCCTTGAACACGCTGCGGACACCCAGTTCGTTCACCTTGGGAAACTGCGGAGCCAACGCCTCGGCAAAACCGGCCAGCACAGGCCAGTCCGCCTCGAGGCCCGGTGGCGGAGCGGCCAAAGGAAAACCGCGCGGATCGGTCGAGAGCGCCTTCGGTTCCCATCCGCCCACCAGCAGAGCGTTGACATCAGCGCGCAGATAAAGCGTGGTGTCGGGAATCCGCATCACCGGAAGCGTTGGCCTCAAGCCTTCGGCGGGAACGGTGATAAAATACTCGTGACGCACCGGAACGATCGGCAACTCCAACCCCACCAATCGGGCAATGTGGAAGGCATGGGCGCCGGCGGCGTTCACCACCGTCTGGCAATGGATGACGCCCCCGTTGGTCATGACGCCGATGACGCATCCCTCTTTGGTCGGAATCTCCATGACCGCCGTGTTGGTCAGAAAGCGCACGCCCAGCCGCCGGCTTTGCGCGCAATAGGCTTGAGTCAAATCATACGGCTGAAGGTAGCCATCCGTCGGGCACCAAAGGATCGCCTTGGCGCGGTCAAAATTCATCCCCGGCCATTTGTCAGCCGCTGATTTGTGGTCAATGAAATCGACGTCCAGCCCGGCCTGATCGGCCACGGCCTTCATCCGCCGGAATTCTTCACACCGTTCATCAGTCAGCGCCACGCGCAGCGATCCGACCTGGCGCCAACTGGGGTTTGCGTCCGCATCCTCCTGCAGCTTGCAAAAAGTCTGCACGGACCACATCGCCAGTTTGACCCGTTCCACGGTGGAACGAACCTGGCCGACCAAACCGGCGGCCTGCGCAGTCGTCGCAGCCGCCACCGACGGTTCCTTTTCGACAACCAGCACGTCCGTCAGTCCGGCTTTGGCCAGATGATAGGCCACGCTGCAACCGACCGCGCCGCCGCCGATGACCACGATCTGCGCTTGTTCAATATTGCTCATGAGTTGATGGTTTTGCCGACTGGGCCGAGCTTCTCCAGCATTTCCGGCACGATCTGGTACACGTCGCCAACCAGGCCGTAGTCTGCCACCTCGAAGATGGGCGCGTCCGGGTCCCGGTTGATGGCGACAATAGTTTTGGAGTTTTTCATCCCGGCCAAATGTTGCACCGCGCCCGAGATACCCAGCGCAATGTAAAGGTCAGGCGCGACGATTTTGCCGGTTTGTCCAACCTGCAGTTCATTGGGTGTAATGCCGGCATCCACCAAGGCCCTCGAACTGCCCGCCGCCCCTCCCAGTCGATCAGCCAAGCCGCCGACCAAGCGCTCGAAATCCTCGTTGCTCTTGATGGCACGCCCGCCGGACACGACGACGCGCGCCTCGGTTACGTCGGGCCGGGCGGTTGCCTTCGATTCCCAACCTTCGACCACGATCTGGCTGTGCAGCAAGGCTTCCTCAACGGCAACACCCGTAACTTCAAACGCCGCCGGTTTGGACTCGGCGGGCGCGTAAGCCGAGGGCCGAATCGTCACGAACTTCGGCTCGCCGATCAACCGAACCGTGGCCACCACCGCTCCGGCATACATGGGACGCTTGAGCAGGAGCGAGCCCTCTTTCCAGGTGTGGCCGACGACGTCGCCAGCCATCGCTCCGCCTAGCATTCCGGCGGCGCGAGCGACGATATCTTTGGCAAACGTCGTGCAGGCCGCCACGATCATGTCAAAGCCGTGGTCCTTCACCACTTTGGCAATCAGTGTGCCGTAAATATCCGCCACTGGCTTTGCCAGCGCCGGCGAGTCCACGGCCAGAACCGGCGCGTAGTTTGCGCCGTGCTTTGCCACTTCTGCCACTTCATGCCCCAACACGAGTAACTGCGCGTCTCCGCCGGTCTGCTCGGCAATTAACCCGGCGAACGCTAAAGCCGACAGACTTCCCGGACGAACGGAATGTTTTTCGTGCTCGGCAATGATCAAAATGTGCATCAGATAACTTTCGCTTCCTCGTGGAGCCGCCGGAGCAGTTCATCGACATCCTTGAGCCTGACGCCGGCGCGCCTGGGCGGCGGCACTTCAAACCCCAGCACCTCCACGCGCGGTTCCAAAGTCACTCCCAGTTCCTGATACGGAATCGTCTCAATCGGTTTCTTTCTCGCTTTCATGATGCTGGGGATCGAAGCATACCGCGGCTCGTTCAGGCGCAGATCCGTCGTCACGACGGCAGGCAGCTTCATCCGCACTCGTTCAATTCCAGCATCAGTTTCGCGGTCAACCAGCAAACCATCGCCCTGACAAACCACCTTCGAAGCGAACGTGGCTTGAGGCCAATCCAACAAGGCCGCCAGGAACTGGCCGGCCTGATTGGCGTCGTCGTCCACGGCTTGTTTGCCCATCAGGACCAGTTGGGGATGCTCGCGTTGCACGACGGCCTGAAGCAGTCGGGCCACGTTCCAGGGGTCAAGCGGCATAGCGCAGGAAATCAGCATGGCCCGATCGGCTCCCATGGCTAAAGCGTTGCGCAGTTCCTTTTCGTACTCGAGCGTTCCGATGCCAACCGCCAGAACCTCCACCGGCTCAGCCAACCGCTCGCGCATGCGCAAGGCCTCCTCCAGAGCGATCGCGTCAAAGGGATTGATCACGTAGGGCAGACCGTCGGTCTCGATGTCTGAGCCGTCCGGTTTGACGCGGATTTTCTGGTCGGTATCGGGAACACGCTTGGTCGGGACGAGAATTTTCATGTGTAAGGACCGAAATCCAAGCCGTTGCCATTGAGTGGACACAACGGATCAATCACGGCCAGGCTGTCTCTATGCCGCAAGGGAAGCCGGAAAGAAACCGCAGAGACGCGATAGACGCAGAGAAGATTGAGTTTCGCGTCGATCGAAAACGATTCTCCCTTTCGTAACCGAATCCGGTCTTGCTCTTCTGCCTTTCTCTCAGCGTGCATCGCGTCTCTGCGGTTCAATTGGCCGCGTTCAAACTACATTGTTGGGCCTAGGAGGTTTTGCCGGTGCTGCCGCCTTCCACCCGGCCATAATAGCTGGCGTACATCCGGCGGCATTTGGCTTTGATGTCAGCGCGTTCCTGGTAACCGGGCAGATCAAAGAACCGGTCCGCCCGGATGGCTTGGAGGTCGTACCGGGTCCTGCCGTCCAGGACTAGTTCAGCCATGAGCACGCCGATGGCCGGGCTTTGCATGATGCCATGACCGGAACAGCAGGAACAATGGTACAATCCGTCCAAGTCCGGCAGCTTGCCGCAAAGGGATTTGGCATCAGGGGTAAAGGTCATGATGCCGGTGGTAATCGTCATAGGCGTGCGCTCATTGATCCAGGGGAAACGCTGCTGGGCAGCATTGAGGAGCAGGGCCACGTTCCAATCGTCCCGCCCGGCTTTCATGGCGCTCATGTCGAAATCCGCCGGCAGCTTTTCCATGTCATATTCCACCGGCTCGGCCTCGTACATGCCCACCAGCAGCCCGCCATTTTCCGGGCGCGTGTAAATGCGATGGTGCCGGTTGCGCACGGCGGGACTGAGCCGGTCGATCGCTATTTGCGGGCTGGGACGCGTCGTCAAATAATAGTGGCCGATGGCGGCCGTGGGCAGCGTGGCACGGGCCATTCCGGCCACGAGATAAGACCACGGCCCGGCGGCGTTCACGACGACCGGGGCATGATACTCACCCAAGGCCGTCTTGACGCCCTTGACCCGGCCGCCTTCAATCAAAATCTGTTCGACAGGACAATTGGTTATGTAGCGCACGCCGTTGCTTTTGCCAATCCTGAGATAAGCGCTGAGCAGCTCGGCGGGCTGCAGGTGGCCATCGGTCGGACAGTAACAGGCGTCCAGCAAGTCATCCGTCTTCATGTAGGGCAGCAGCCGGGCCACTTCATCAATGGAGATATGATCGATATTGAAGCCGATCGACTTGCCCATGGCGACGAGGTCTTTGATCTCTTGCGCGCGGTCGGGAGTCTCGGCAATGCGCAGCGACCCGGTCTGCACGAATATTTCGACGCCGGCGCGTTGCTCGAGTTCTTTGACGATTTGGACGCCATCCATGAGCATGCGCGTATGTTCGGCCGTGCCGCGCAACTGTCCGAGCAGCCCGGCGGCGCGGCCGGTGGAACCGTTGCCGAGGCGATCGCGCTCGAGCACCACGACGCGCTGGCCTCGCAAGCCCAACTGCATGGCGGTGCTAAGACCGGCGACGCCGCCGCCGATGACAATGACATCTGCCGTATCAATCGTTTGAGCCATATTTCAGCATTTTCAAGTACCAGCGCACAAAGCCGTCCACGTTGTATTCCTTGACCGTGGAATACGGGCCGGGGCTGTAGGCGCTGGAGTTCACGCCGCGTTGCTGGCGCTCACAGATTTCCCAGTCCTGTTCGGAGGTAAGCTGCCAAAAGGGCATCAGCTTGGCCAATTCATAATCGCGGCCTTCCACCGCCTGTGCGTCCACGAGCCAATAAACGCGGATGGCCGTCTGTTGAGGTCCGGCCGGCAGCAGACGGGTGCTGACGCCGTGGTCGCAACTGGAATGGTTCCAGAAGTTGGGCAAGGCGCGCATCCGCAGCGTCCCCACGTCCGCTTCCTGGTAATCACCCATCAGCGGTGCGACTTGCTTGCCGTCCATGGTTTCGCTGACGTAGCCGTCCACCAACGCCGTGCGATTAGCCGAAAACCAGATGTTCCGGTCTGCATCCGGAAAAATCGTCATGCCCGTTTGCTTGTGGGTGGCGGCGAGGCCGGCGGCCGCCCATTTCTGCTCACTATGAGCAACGGCGGCGGCCATCTGCTCCCGGACGAACGGCGTGGCATCATCGGCGTTGTAGTGGTCGAAGTTGGCCTTGATGTATTGGGGGTGATTGAGGTTGCAATGAAAGCACTCGCGGTTGTTCTCCCAAACCAGTTTCCAGTTGGCTTTAACGAGGTAATCGACTGCTTTGGCAACTTTCGCCCGCGGAAAGCCCTGCGGTTTGGCCAGCGCGGAGAGAAGTTGCCGAGCCGGTTCAAATGGCGAGGGTCTTTCTGCCAGCGAAATAAAAATCAGGCCCTCGACCTCGCGCGCTGCGACCCGCAGCAGGCTGAACTGCAACTTGTCCAAATCCTCCTGCATGCCGCGACAGGCCAGAAGTCTGCCGTCCAGCGCATAGGTCCACTGGTGATAGGGACAAACCAGCCGATGCGCATGGCCGGCCGGCTCGGTGCAGAGCACTGAACCGCGATGCCGGCAGACGTTGTGCAGACCGTGGATAGCGCCGTCCTCGCCACGGATGATGATGAGGGAGTCGGTATCGATCTCGAGAGTGAAATAATCGCCGGGCTTTGGAATTTCGCAGGCATGCCCGGCAAAAAGCCAGCCGCGCCGCCAAAGACGCTCGACATCTTCGCGATAGACTGTTTCGTCCGAGTAAAAATCGCGGGGCAAAGACCAGCCGGGCCTGCATGAGGCCAGCAAGGATTCGATGGGACTTGCGGTGTGGCTAGCGGTTTTCACCATTAGTTTCGGGGCGGCGGCGCTGTTCTGGACGTTGCTCGGTCATTGGAGCGTTAGAAAACGACAAACGGGACGGCCTTGTCCAGCCGGAATTGCCGGGAGGGAGTGCATGAGTGCGTGGCGGGCGTCCTCTGAACGGTGAATATTCAGCGGCCAGGCCGTGACATTCAGTCGGGCGGGACCCTATTCGAGCCCGTGGTGTGCAGCGGGATCACCGGCGGCGGCGTCAGGAAACGCAGCTCATCACTGATCACTTGATGGGCCGCCGAGATGAGTTCTTCACAGCAGCCCGGGCCGCTTGTAACCGGCATGCCAGTAAAGTTGCCAGAGGCGGTCCAGCTTCACGAGTTCACCGTGGCCGTCGAAGAATGCTACGTTCACCGCGCCGGGCAGCGGTCGGTCCGCCGGCCACTGCCGCGGCACCGGACTTGGACGACTCCCGTGGCGAGGAATGGTCATCGTAGACATACCGCCCCCGTCAAAGTAGGGGAAGAGCGTATCTACAACTCCTGGCTCCGCCAAATCCGTGGCGGGTGTATCCCGTGCACTTGGCGTTACAAAAGGCCACACCCCATCAGCCAATACCGGCGTGGCCATTGGTTGGACGACCTGACTCTCCGTGGTGAAGGACTCTGGACGATCATGATTCAATGGCACACGGGCGGTAGGGTCCGGCAAGAGGGCGTGGAGAACCCACCAGTTGGCGGCATAACCGCCGGTGGCTGTTCTCTTAGTGTAAGTTCTTCCATCAAATGGTTCATCGATGTGGACCATCGGAAAATCCCCCCAAGGTGAGCTGACCGTACCAAGCCAGGATTCCGATGAGAATACGGGGAACCCCTATCTTTGATCACCAGCGCACTGGGACATGTCCAGCCCCTTTCTTTGCGTCCGAATTCCTGCCAATACCAATCATTCCAGCCTGGCCCGCCGAAGTGTCCATCCTCCTCGTCCAATCGGAAGCGGATGTTGAGGTTGATCTGGCGCTGGTTGCTCAGGCAAACCGCGGCGTGGGCCTTGTGCTTCGCTCGCGACAACGCCGGCAAGAGCAGCGCCGCCAGCAGCGCAATGATCGCAATCACGACGAGTAACTCAACCAGCGTGAAAGCGCGCCGGGCCTTGGCGAGGGGCTTCATGGCAAGCGTTGCTGGTTTCACAGGATCGGTTTGGCGCTCATTGCCCCAACTGCAAGACGCGGAAGTACTGCTGCGGGGCCGAGGACACCGTCGTGGCGTTGGTCGCAAAGTTCAGCTCGTCCGATTGCCACGAGCCGGTGGCCAGGTCCGCGCAACGCTGAACCTGGAACGGTGGCGAACCGCCTTGCCACTGAAGGTCCAGGACCCCACTCGCGCCCCCGGTCGGCAAAGCGATCACCAATGGCGGCGTCATCAGGCGGTACATCTCCTGGCTGATAAAGCGATGGGCGGCTGCGCTGAAGTGCACGCCGTCCCACCAGGAATACTGGTTTGGATCGCAGCCGACGCAGGCGTTGGCCGCGCTGGTGAGATTGGTGAAACCGTAGGCCGTCGGGTCGGCCCACACGAGCAGGAAGAGATCGTGCATGTCCCAACGGAAGATCGTCAGGTCGAATTCAGCCTGGAGTCTCTGTGCTTCCCGATCCATGCGTGCTTTAAGGTCCTGGTAGTCGATGCTCCTCACGTAAGCATCACCGCTAAGAAAGGGAGCCGTATAGAGCGGCGTAACAGTTGGCAGCAGGAAAACCCGGCCACTCGCCTGCGCCAGCAAGGAGAGGTTCACGGCGTAATTCGAAACGACCTGATCGACCGGAAGATGACGGATAAGGTCCCCGCTGATGCCCGCCCACCACGGGGCCAACAGCGTGTTTGTGTCTGGGGTGTTGGCGCTTAGATACTGGCCGATTTGTGAGCGGACATCCAAGGTGCCGAAGGAGGAGCCGACGGCGCCCCTAGCGTAGTTCTTGATCGCGGAGCTCGGCAGACAGAGTAGGCCGCCCAGGACATCCACCCATGATGGCCCGTTCGAGTATTGGGCCATGCATTCGCTGTCGCCGAAGGCCACCAACTGGGTCCACCGCGCGAGTCTGAGCGCCGCCGCTTGACTGGTGACTTGGCTCGACTCATCGCGCACGATCACCCGGTAAACGCCCAGATCAGCCAACGTCACGTTGGTCAGGGTCAGGCGGTTGCTGACGGCTCCGGCCAGGTCGGTGCCGTTGAATTGCCATTGGAACGTCAGTGGTGTGGTTGCGGAGGCGGTGACCTGAAGTGTGGCGGAGCCCCCGAGGGCGACGGCAATGTTCGTTGGCTGCTTCGTGATCCTGGGTTGGGCGATCGCCTGCGGAAGCCCAGCCAGGCTGAGCAGCAGAAAGGTCGCGAGGGCTGGCACAGTTGTAAGGTTCTTCATAATTTGGCTTTCTCAGTTAGCGGCTCGTCACTAGTGACTTTCATTGCCCAGGTGGGCTGAACGAGTCTCTTCACCACTGGTTACTACGAAAGTTCGGGGAAAAAGGTGCAGGGTTTTGGGGTTCAGGGTTCAGAGGTTCAGAGGTTCAGAGGTTCAGGGGTTCAGGGGTTCAGGAACCCTGAACCGGGAACCTCGAACCGGGAACCTTGAACCCTGAACCTCTGAACCTATCTGGCCCTCTCGTTTGCTTCGATCTCCGCCAAGGAGGGCGCGCGCCAAAAGAGGGCCGTACCCTCCCAACTGGCCGCGAACAGCGTGTTGCCGTCCGGCGAAAAACCGATGCGGACGAACCACCCAGGCTCGTCCGGCAGCGTCGCCACGTCACGACCGGTCTCGACATCCCAGAGCTTCATCACGTCTTTGGGGCTGGTCCCGCTGGCGATCAATCGCTGGCCATCGGGTGAAAAGGCCAGGTCGTGCAGCGCGTTGCGGTAACTGCGGCCGATGGGTTTGGCTCGTCGAGTTGCTGCATCCCACACCGTCACCAGGCCGCCCTCCATCCCCGCCGTGGCAAACAGCCTTCCGTCCGGCGAGAACGCCACATGCACCGCGCTCGCATCGTGGCAATCGAACAAGGCCTGTCTCTGTCGGGTCGCGAGGTCCCACCAAGCCGCCGTCCCGTTCCCATAGCCGATCGCCAAAGTCCGCTCGTTGGGGGAGAGATCGATCTCGAAAAAGTTCTTCAGGTCGATGCCCTGCGGGGCGATCTCACGCCACCCGGCCACCGCCCAGAGCTTGCCAGCCATGCCGCCGGCCCACGGAAACACGCCACCAGCTAGAACGTTGTCGCGCGACGAGAAAAAGAGAGCGAAGACCCTGGATTCGGGAAAGACCAGGTTTGTGACACATCGGCGCGCATTGAAATCCCACACTTGGATGTTTCCAACCGCATCGCCGAGGGCCAGCCAGCGAGCATCTCTCGAGAGCCCCAGACTGATGTGGTTCGTTCCCAGGAAAGACAATTTCTCCACCTCCTGCACGGTGGCCGCATCCCACCGCACGACCGCGCCCTCCGGCGCGGTCGGGGCGAGGAAGGTCTTGCTGTCCGGAAAGAACGCCGGGCCCCAGAACCAGATGGGTACGGGCAAGACCGCATACGCCGCCGCCGGCTTGGCCGCCGGGTCCCAAAAACGCACCGAGCCATCCTTGGCGCCCGTCACGAGGTCTTGGCCACCCGGAGACCATGCGATGGCCCAAACTTCATTCGTATTGCCCTGGGATCGCCGCCGCTCGGCCTTCCGGGTCACATCCCAAAGGCGAATGGTCTGGTCAGCGCTGGCCGAGGCCAGCGTTTGGCCATCGGGCGAGAAGGCCAGATTGGCGACCCAACCGCTATGCCCGGCGAGTCGGAACTCCGTGCCGCCCGCCACATTCCAGACATGAATGTCGTTGTCCCCGGCTCCACACCCGGCCGCGAGCAGTCTGCTGTCGGGCGAGAACGCCAACGCCGTAATCCCATCGGCCGGCGGTGGCACGGGGATCACGGTCTCTTTGCCAGTGGCCCGGTCCAGAAGTCGAATCTGCGGTTTGGCTTCCCCAACGGCCAGCAGCCGGCCATCGGGCGAGAAGAGCACAGAGCCGTAGTGGTCGGTGTAGATCGGCGTGGTGGTGAAACGGGTCCGGGTTTGTTTCGACTCGGATCCGGGTAGTCCGGCGGTTGCGTCGGCTGCCGGAGTCGCCCTCACCTTCGCGGCGGCGGACAATCGGTCGGGCTGGATATCGACCGGTGCCGTGACGAAATGGGTCACGACTTGTTGCGACTCGATGTCCCAGACGCGGACTTCCCCGTCGTCGGCCAAGGTGGCCATCGCCTGGGCGTCGGGCGAGAACGCTACCGACACCACTTTGGCTGAGTGCGGAAACGCGGCGATTTCCTTTTGCGCGCTCAGGTCTCGAAGGCTGACCACCGGCTTTCCGCGGGCATCCTGGCTGCCCCAAGCCAGGAGGTTTCCTCGGGGCGAAAAGGCCAAGGCTTTGTACGAACGCCAACCGTGGCCCGGCAGTTCGGCCCGCGGCCGCTTCGCCACGGCATCCCAGAGGGCGACGGCTCCGTCTTCCCGGCGCACCGCCAGCCACTTTCCATCCGGCGAAAAGGCCAGGGCCGACACCGCGTTCGAGTATTGGCAGAGGGTGGAGTGTTCGTCGCTCTGGCAGCGGCTCCAGAAATAGCGCCACTCCCAGCCGCGCAGGTCGGTTGAGGGTTGAGGGTTGAGGGAGAAGAAATGGCGGGCCGATGGCGGTTGAGCAATTCCCGAGCACGGCCCAAGTCGCTGTCTTCGAGCGCGCGCTGGACCTCCTTCATATCCGCGGCGTAAGCGTTTTGACGGGCGATGAGTTCACCGGCTTTGGCCCGACGCCACTGCGAGAGCACTCCCGTCAGGCCGAGGACAAACACCAACGCCAACGCCCCGATCAAGCCCGCTCGCACCGGTTGCCGCCGGCACCATTTCCACGCTTTACCCGCCGCACTGACGGGCCGCGCCCGAATGGCTTGGTCTTGTAGAAACTGGCCCAAGTCCTCCGCCAGTTCCCGGGCGGTCGGATATCGCCGTTGGACCTCCTTCTCCAGACACTTGAGGCAAATCGTCTCCAGGTCGCGAGGGATGCTGGGGTTGAGCAAGCGCGGCGCGGCCGGCTCGGTCGCCACCACTTGCCGCAGCACTTCGGTCAGCGTCGCGGCTTGGAAGGGCGGGCGACCGGTGAGCAAGTGGTAGAGCAGCGCCCCCATCGAATACACGTCGCTCGCCGGGCCGACCTCCCGTTGTCGCCCTTGAGCTTGTTCCGGCGCCATGAAGTTGGGCGAGCCCAGCACCTGGCCCGAGACCGTAAGGTCTGACAACTGATCACTGGTGACTGATGACTGATCACTCCGCCCAGCTCCTTTCGAGTGATCAGTAACCAGTGATCGGTGATCAGTATTC
>CAYIIH010000203.1:0-15294 GCA_964363225.1 uncultured Verrucomicrobiota bacterium
TGTTCGATCCGCCGCAGTGCAAAGACGTTACCCTGGTTCAAGAATCCGCCCTAACATAAAACTCCAGTCGTAGCGCATCCCCAGCCGGATATTCGCATTTGACGGAAGGCCGGATCTGCGGTGTAGTAACTGCCGAACAAGTCAACGCATCAATATTATGCCTTCACGAATTTCACGCCGGACCGCCATGCGGAAACTGGCCGGAAGCGCTGCCCTGCTGGGCGCTGCTGCCTCACAGCAAATTTCTCAAGCGGCCGAATCCGCCGCCAAACTCAAGTGCAACATCAACCATTCGGTCTGCCGCTGGTGTTACGGCAAGATTCCGCTGGAGGACCTTTGCCGTGCCGCCAAAGAAATCGGCCTGCAATCGGTCGAACTGCAAGGGCCCAAGGAATGGCCCGTTATCCAGCAGCACGGGCTGACTTGCGCCATGGCCAGCGGAGCCGGCCTGGGCATCGAGAACGGCTTCAATCGACTGGAGAATCACGATAAACTGGTGGCCAGCTACGAAGAAGTCATCCCGCAGGTCGCCAAGGCCGGCCTGACCAACCTGATTTGCTTTTCGGGCAATCGCCGAGGGTTGGATGATGAAAAAGGCCTCGAGAACTGCGCGATCGGACTCAAACGAATCCTGCCCTCCGCCGAGAAACATAAGGTCACCATTTGCATGGAGCTGCTCAACAGCAAGGTCAATCACAAGGACTACCAATGCGACCACACCCCCTGGGGCGTCGCGCTGGCCAAGCGCGTCGGTTCAGAGCGCTTCAAACTCCTCTACGATATTTACCACATGCAAATCATGGAAGGCGATGTCATCCGCACCATCCGGGAGAGCCATCAGTACATCGCCCATTACCACACGGGCGGGGTGCCGGGCCGGAATGAGATTGATGAAACCCAGGAGCTTTATTATCCGGCGGTGATGAAAGCCATTGTCGAAACCGGCTTTAAAGGTTTCGTGGCGCAGGAATTTATTCCCAAGCGTCCCGACGCCATCGCCTCCCTGAAACAGGGCGTGCTCATTTGCGATGTCTGATCTGGGAGGAACGACTTTCACGTCGCCCCGGAATCGGGAAGAGACCCAAGCCGCTTCTGCCGCGCTTGGCCACCCCTGAAACCTCTGCGGTTCAGGGTCACGTCCTTCATTCATTCAACCACGAGTTGCACATGCATCGGAACGCAGCCTTCAGGCCGCAGGAAGCCGCACTGTGCTCCCAGGCATTCGGCACCTCGGACATGGCTCTCCCCTCTACCGGTTCACGCCGGCGGGCCTTAGCTTTTCAGCCCCAACCCCAGCGCTTCTTTGCAGTATTTGATGCTCTTTTCGATTTCGGCTTTTTGATATTCCTGGTCGGCCAGTGTGCGGTCCTTGCCTTCCGGAGTTTTGTAGGGATCGCGCGGTTTGCCGGTTTTGGCGAGCGCCAGGAACCTCGCGAAGTCTTTGGCTTTGGCCTGCGGCCAGGTTTTCCAGAAATCATCTTTCAGGTAAGGAATCTCGCGGTTGAAACCGGAAATGGTTTCGATATGCACGGGCACTTTGGAACAGAGTTCTGCATAGCGCTGGAAATAAGCTTTCAGGTCCGTGTTCCCGTCGCCCATGGCTGTCCATTGGATGGTCGCGCCGTTCACTGATTCCCAGACGGCGGAGTCCCGCAGGCTGGTGCAGACGGCATAAGGCCCCAGCACTTCCAGGCTGGCCAGCGGTTCTTCCATGGTCCAGGTCGCGTTGCCGGAATCCATGTTGGCCCCCACGTATTCCTTGCCCGCCTCTTCGATCAAGGTCACCAATTCCCAGGTCTGCATGTCGCCGGCGTGATTTTCCACGGCGATCTTGACCCCGGCATCCAGGGCTTGGCTGCGCAAGGCCTTGCAGACTTTGACGGTATCCTTGATGCGCGCTGCGATGCCGCCTTCGGTCTTGCGGTCTTCGCCGCTGCCCAAGACAACGCGAATGACCGGCGAGCCCACGGCCTTGGCCACGCGAATGCCGAGCGCCAGATGTTCCTCCGCCGTCCCCCATTTGTTGCGAAAGGTCCTGGAGGTGGGGCAAATGCTCCAGGAACCGGCGTAGATCTGGAGTCCTTGATCAGCGGCCTTGGATTTGAGGTCCTGCAAGTATTTCTCCTCAAAATTGTCAAAGGCATCCAGGTCTGAGATGAGCAAGGAATCCGTCCGGAGCGACGCCGCGTAATCAATCAGCGCCGGCGCTTTCCAGCCCATGGCGCGCACCGCGAAGTTGTCGATGCCCAGCTCGATATTCTTGCGCGGCGCGGCTGCATTCTGGCCGGGCACGGACAGGCCAGCCGTCAATCCGGCGCTGGCGATGGCCAAGGATTTCACAAACTTACGACGAGGAAGAACAAATTGGTCGTGTTCCATAAATCTCTTTTCTTAAACAGGTTCTTTCTGCCGGCGGTGTGACCGACGGTCGGCAAGGCCACATTGCACCCGCTTAGTTCGCCTCAGAAACGTCCCAAAGGCAAGCGCGATTCAGGAGCCCGAGGAGACAGATGGGCTGACCGCGAGGGCGCGACATCTTTTTGGTGACATCTTTTTTGTTTACCTGTGCGGCAGGCGTGCCATGATGCCTGCCGAGATGGCAGCCGAAGAAAAACCGAAGAGTCTCGTCTTTCGCCTGTTCAAATACACGGTGCTGGCGCTCGTGCTTTATGTCCTCGGCCTGGGACCGGCAGCTAAACTTGCTGCCATGAAAAAAATCCCGGACCGCGTCGTGCAAACGGCTTATACCCCGATTTTTTATCTGGAAAGAACTGAGCCTGCCAAAAAAGTGGTCCAACCCGCGGTGCGCTGGTATTTGAACCTGTGGAAAGTGCCCAAGAAAACGGCCCTGAACCGCTCGTTCCCGCAGCCTCATTCGTCCCTGTGATCCAGCATCCAGTATCCAGTATCCAGTATCCAGCTCGTGGCTTCAGCCTCATTCGTCCTGTGATCCAGAGCGGTCCAGGCCGTCGCAATCCAGAACCGAATGGGCTTATGAAAGATTATTCACGCCGCAAATTCCTGGGTAAAACCGGCTGGGCCATCAGCCTTGCTCCGGCCGTGGCGGCCGGTTGTGTTTCCTTGGTCGTCAGACCGTCTCGAGCCGCCGCCGTCGGCGCCAACGACAAAATCCGCATCGGCCTGATCGGTTCCGGCGGCATGGGCCGCGGCGATCTGGCCACGTTTTTCCTCAGCCCGGAAGTCGATTGCCCGGTGATTTGCGACGTGGACGACGCCATGATCGCCCAAGGCGTCGCCTTGGTGGAAAAGCAACGCGGCCACAAACCGGACACTCTCAAAGATTTTCGTCGCGTGCTGGAGCGCAAGGATATCGATGCGGTGCTGGTGGCGACGCCGGATCATTGGCACGCGCTGCCGACCGTTCTTGCTTGTCAGGCGGGCAAAGATGTCTATGTCGAGAAACCGCTGGCCACGAGCACCGATGAGGGCCGCGCCATGCTGACGGCGGCCCAAAAACACAATCGAATCGTGCAAATGGGCACCCAATGGCGCAGCGGCGTGCATTGGCGGGAAGCGGTCGAATTCGTCCGCTCCGGCAAACTCGGCAAAGTGGGGTTGGTGCGCGGTTGGGCTTATCACGATTGGCTCAGCAGCATTGGCAATCCGCCCGAGGCCGAACCGCCCGCCGGCGTCGATTACGATATGTGGCTTGGCCCCGCGCCCAAGCGTCCGTTCAATCCCAGCCGTTTCCATTTCAATTTCCGCTGGTTCTGGGATTACGCTGGGGGACTCATGACCGACTGGGGCGTGCATCTCATCAATATCATGCTGTGGGCCATGGGGCCGGAGCACCCGAAAACGGTCAGCTCGACCGGCGGCAAATTTGTGCTGACCGACAATTCGGAGACGCCGGACACACAGATCGCCGTGTACGAGTTTCCGACCTATACCCTGGTTTGGGAGCACAAAGTCGGCGTTGGAGTTGGCCTGAATGGCCGGCCCTGGGGCATTTCATTCACCGGCGGTGCCGGCACTCTCATCATCAACGATTCGGGCTGGGAAATCATGGCCGAACGGAAGCACGAAACCTTGGAATCGAAAAAGTATCCGGGCAGCGCCGATGCCCGGCCCGCACACGTGCGCAATTTCCTGGATTGCCTGAAATCCCGGCAACAGCCCGTGGAGAATCTGGAGCTGGGCCACTTCATTTCTTCGGTGGCCCACCTGGGCAACGTCGCTTTCCGCTCCGGCCACAAGATCGTTTGGGACCCCGAGAAAGAACGGATCGGCGATGATCCCACAGCCGGCCGGCTGGTCGGTGTCGAGTATCGCAAACCGTGGGAATTGCCGTATCGGAAAAGGGTATAGCGTTGCCTGACTGCAACTGAAACCGGCATTGACTGTTTGTTTGTTTGGCCTAGGTTGCGTGGCGTATGGACCAGGCCACCATATTTTACAGCACCAAGCGTTATTGGACGGACAACGAGTTGATGTCCCTGCCCAACGACGGCCGCAAGTACGAGTTGATCGAGGGAGAATTGCTTATGAGCCCGGTAGGAATGAACCATAGTCTCATTTGTGTGGGGTTGGTTGCCCTGCTGACCCGCTTTGTGCAGCGGAAAAAAATCGGCGCGGTTTTTGATTCCAGCATGGGCTTTCGTCTCAGCCGGCGACTCCTCCTCTCGCCGGATGTTTCTTACGTGAGCAAAGCCCGTCTCAAAGAGATCATGGTTGCTCCCGAGAAATTCCTTTACGGCGCGCCGGACTTGGCGGTGGAGGTCCTCTCACCAAGCGACACCCTCGACATGATCGAGAGGAAACTCGACAAATACTTTCATTATGGCACCCGTCTGGCCTGGGTCGTGGATTCTCAGCGCCGGACCGTCTCCGTGCATTCGCTCGACGCCGTCACCAAACTGTCACGTTCCTCGGATACTCTGAGCGGCGGCGAGGTCCTGCCGGGCTTCAAATGCAAGCTGGGCCGGATTTTTGCGTTGGATTGAACTCCGGCTCTGGAGCTTCTGCGAAATCGCTCTCTGGCATTACCGCGGATTGCGTGGATTTCACGGTTGCGCAACGCCGGACTCTCGGCTCACCGCAACGCCGAGGGAACGTGCGTGGCCCGAAACAATGAACTGACAAACCGGTTGACCGGTTCCGCCAGCAAATCTTGCGGCGCATCGCCGCCATCGGTCATCCACCGGCTCCGGCCATGCAGGACAGCAGCGTAGAGCAGGTCGCCGGAAGATACCTCGAACAGCTCGACCTTGATTTCGATTCTGTCTCGGCGGCCGGTCCATTCAGTCGTATGGTCTTCCCAGCGCAGAATGGTGGGCGAAACCAGGTACTGGCAGTTGGCTTGGCGGGCCGTCGCCAGCGCCTCTGGCACTTCTTCAAATTGTTTTCCGACGCGGACGCCTTTCGCATGTTTCGCAAAGGCTTCGCTCAAAGCCTGGGCCGTCTTTTTGCCGGATTCCGCATCGGCGGGCTTCTGGCGCGGGTGGTTCGGGGCCAGGCGAATGTAAATCCGAACCTGCCGCGGAAGCTGCGGCTGAGCGCTCGCTTGAACCAAGGCCACTTTCTGTTCGCTATGCAGGCACCCTGCCAGGAACAAAGTGCCCAGGCCGCTCGCCGCCAAAATGCTCCGCCAATTTCTCATGATAACACGGAAGAGTTTCGGTCTTTTCTCAGGGACTCAGCCGTTTTCAGACTTCGCGCCGCCGCAGAGTTTGCGCCAATGGTCCAGGCGATCGCCGCAGCCCAGTTCCGTCAGATAGGTGGTGTTCACCTGGCTGGCCGCTCGGCCCGTTTTGTCCGACTGTTTTTCATATTCCAGGGCGTTGGCCACGTGCACGGCGGTCAAGAGCGAGAAATTCCTGTTCTCGGACTGTTCCGGGGAGTGATGCCAGGCAATGGCCTCCAGGATTGCCAAAGGCAAGCCCCAGATACCCAGCAAACAGGCGCCCAACTCCGCGTGAGTGGCCCCAAAGACCTCGCGCTCAGCTTCCCACTGGGTTATGCCCTTGGTTGTCGCCGTCGCCAGGACCTGGCGGTACTGGCCCGGCAGGTGGACGGCCAGCATGAGCTTGCCGATGTCATGCAGCAGACCCGCCGTGAAGGCCTCCTCGGCCATTTTGGGATTCTGCTGTTCGGATTGAACAATTGATTTTGCCAAGACCCCCGTTCCAACGCTGTGCAGCCAGAGCGCGTGCCAGGAGAATCTTGCCGATTGCGCCTGGTCCAATTGCGAAAAGACGTGCGCGAAAAAGAACAAAGCTTTGATCTTCTCCACTCCCAGGAGGAGGACAGCCTCCTTGATGTCTGCAATCTCCCGTGAGAACGAAAAAAAGGCGGAGTTGGCCAGTTGCAGCATTTTCGCGGTCATGGCGAAGTCCTTCGATATATAAGCCGCAACCTGGTCAATGGACCCCATCGGCGATTGCAGTTCTTCCAGGACCTGGTTGTAAATCAGCGGCAGGCTGGGCAGCTTGTGAATCTGCGAAATCAATCTTTTGACCGGCTCATCCGACATCAAGGCCTCGAGCAGTAATGCCCGCTTGACGCCGGCAATCAAGGTTTCCGCATCGGATTGTAGGTTGAGAAGCTGCGGCGCGATCCCGGAGCACTTTTTGATTTGCCCCCGCTCCTCCGGTTCGCAGCGCATGAAGCGCAACGTTTTGGGATGCTGCTTTCCCACTTCATTCAGAAAATCAATGCCATCCATGCCCGCCAGCCGCAGGCCGGACACCACCACATCGCTCGATTGTTTGCCGATGAATTCCAGGGCCTCCTCGCCGCTCTCCAGGAACGACATGGCCCACTCGCCTTCCATCGATTGCAGACTCGTGGCAAGCTGCGGCAGCGCCCCGGTCTCGCTCTCCACGAACAAAATGCGCTTTTTCACCGCCGGGCTGCGAAGGGTTGCCTGGGCGGCACGCGGGCTGGCCACAGGCGCTTCTGCCTTCCCAAGCCCGCTTTCATTGGTTAAATCAGCAGGGACGCGTTCGGCAGACGCTGGCTGGGCTTCCGGAGGTGACGGGACTTTCCCGGCCAGGAATTTCATCCTCGTCAGCGCCCGTCTGATCGCTCCAAAATTGCCCATAAACAGTTTTGTATGCCTAGATTAAACTGCCGCGTCAATTGTGCCAAGCTCAGGAATCGCTTTCTCACCTTCCTCCTCGTCGGGTGGCTGGGCATTGGCGCTGCCTTGGCCGCCCCACCGGATGCAATCACAGACTGGCGCAATATCCGGTCGGGTTGGGTCATTCCCGATGAAGGTTACTGCGATCAACCGTATATCGTGGTCACCACCAATGGCCATTGGCTCTGCACCCTCACCACCGGCCACGGACAGGAAGGTCAACGCGGACAACACGTCGCCGCCACCATCAGCAGCAACCAAGGCCGCACTTGGTCGCACCTGATCAACATCGAACCGGCCGACGGTCCCGAGGCCTCCTGGGCCGTTCCGCTGGTGACGCCCGGCGGCCGCGTTTATGTGTTTTATGATTACAACGGCGATCAGGTCGAAACCCTGGGCGACCGGCGCATCCGCGCTGACATGCTCGGCTGGTATGTCTTCCGTTTCTCTGACGATCATGGCCGCACCTGGTCCAAAGAGCGTTATCGCCTGCCGGTGCGCGTGACCGCCTGTGATCGTGCCAATGACTGGGCCGGTGCAGTGCAGATTTTCTGGGGCATCAGCAAGCCGATCACCTTTGGCTCAACCGCTCTATTCGGCTTCACCAAACTCGGCCGGTACATGCTGGAAAATGGCGAAGGCTGGTTCTTCCGCTCGGATAACATTTTGACGGAACCGGACCCCAACAGAATCCACTGGCAAATGCTGCCCGAGGGCGATCAGGGCCTGCGCGCTCCGGAGTTTGGCTCCATCCAGGAAGAGCACAACATCGTCGTGCTGAGCGATGGCACTCTCTTTTGCATGTACCGCACGACGATGGACCATCCCTGCCAGGCCTACAGCCGTGATGGCGGGCGCACCTGGAGCCGGCCGGAGCCGGCGGTCTATTCGCCTGGCGGCCGCAGATTCAAACATCCGCGCGCTTGTCCCAAAATCTGGAAGGCCAAGAATGGCCGGTTTCTGTTTTGGTTTCAACATCATGGGGGCAAGGACTTCTTGGGTCGGAACCCAGCCTGGATTTGTGGCGGGGTGGAGAAGGACGGCCAAATCCTCTGGTCGCAGCCGGAAATTCTGCTCTATGACGAAGATCCCAATACGCGCATGAGCTATCCGGACCTTATCGAGCAGGACGGCCACTATTGGATCACCGAAACTCAAAAGACCATCGCACGGGTGCATCCGATTGATTCTGGTTTGCTGGAGGATTTGTGGCGCCAGGCGGACCAGCGAGAGGTGGCCAAAGCGGGGCTCGTGTTCTCAGCCCCCACCCAGGCGCTGCGGGCTGGAGAAGTCGCCGCGCCGGAGTTTCCCAACCTTGATGGTCCGTCTGGATTCTCGCTCGATTTCTGGATTCGGTTTGACGAATTGACCGCTGGGCAAGTCATTCTTGAGGCGCACCGGCCCGGCGGACAGGGCCTTGCCGTGTCCACAACCAGCCGGCGCACCGTCCAGCTTGAGCTCAACGATGGCCAAGTAAAGAGCGCTTGGGACTGCGACGCCGGCCTCCTCAAACCTCATCAGCTTCACCATCTGGCGATCATCGTGGACCGCGGACCAAGAATTATCACCTTCGTCGTGGATGGGTTGGTGTGCGACGGCGGGACCGGCGGGCCATACGGGTGGGGGCGAATCGACCCGGCACTCCGCAGTGTCAATGGCGCTCCCGTTCTCAAGATCGCGCCTTCACTTCAAGGCGAATTGAAATCATTGCGGATTTATGACCGTCCACTGCGGCACGCTGAGGCCATCGGCAATTTTCATTGTCCGCCTCCTGCGGAGTGAAACAGTCTCCTGACTGCGCTCACTGATGACGGTGATCCTTGTGCCGTGGCTCTCCACAGCGGCCATGCTGTAGGAGCGCGGGTGTCCTTGCCTGTGCTTCTTTTCCATTGCTGGTCAGTCTGTCTCGTGCGGAGGGAATCATTCTTCAGGCGCATAACTTCGGGAATTTGATCGCGTGGCAGCCTGGGTCTCGGGTTTGGCGTGACGCGCTAGAACAGTCGCGATGAGGCGTTTGCTTTTCCAATCGGGCCCTTCCTTTTGAGGCAAACACTTCTGGACAAGAAACAAAGCAAGCCTACTCTCAAGTTAGAACGCGGCAAAAAGCTTCAAACTTGACGGATATTACGTGTTGAGCATGAACACCCGTAAACGCTTCACCCGGCCGATTAGGCACCCCTGGCTGATGTTCTGCGTCGGCCTGCTTCTTGTGTTGGGCGCGGTTCCTTTCCTTGAGCATTCGAGGTCCAGAGGGCGTCACGATGTATCTGCTGCTGAGTATGCAGACATGAGGTTTGATGGCATCGTGGTTTCGAACGGCGTCGCCTACGGTTGCTTCACGATTACAAATCGTCATCCAGACGCGCTGTTGTTTTACGTCAATAACGTAAAGGTTTGGACACATGGTACATGGCGTCACTACGCATCATGGTCTGCCGGAGCACCCACCACCCATCCCGTGCTGGGTCGCCGCGCCAACATTCTGTCCCCTGGGGGACTGCAGAAGTTCCTCGTCCGAGCACCCGGCGAAGGCGAGGCGTGGCGCATTCACGTTGGCGTGCTTCGTGGAATTCGAGGAATTACACTCGAAAACCGGGCCGCCATTCTACTTCGGACACGATCGCTTGCTACTGCGCTGAGCTCGTCACTCACCCCGCCGGGCGGCTATGGCGACTTCAGATTTGCAGGCTTTCTGGATGGACCGCTCATCACATCTCAGGCCCACTCATCCACTCCAGCCAAAGCGGCTTCACCTGCACGTTTCGATTGATTGGTGAGAACTTGATCCCGCGGCCGCAAGAGGATCTCGTGGTCGGGCGCTTTCCTTTGGAGCTTGCCGTTCTCCTCTCCCTTTCGCCAACATCCCAGCCCACATGCTTACACTCTCCGAAGTCAGCAAGGCGTTTGGCGGGCGGACCCTGTTCGCCGGCGTCTCGTTGCAGGTGAACCGTGAGGACCGCATCGGCCTGGTCGGTCCCAATGGCGCTGGAAAAACCACGCTCTTATCGCTCATCCTCGGCACGGAGACGCCCGACACAGGCACCATCAGCCTGCAACGCGGTGTCACCTTCGGCTATTTGCCGCAGGAGAACGCGCCCGCGGGTGATCAAACCGTGCTCGAACTCGCCACCGCCGTCACTCCGGAGATCGCCGGCCTGCAATCGCGGCTGAAGGCCTTCGATGCCGGCCACGACCACGATTCAGCGGACTACCACGAAGTCCAGTCGCGGTTCGACCAACTGGGCGGCTACGCGCTCGAAGCCAAGGCCGCGAAAATCCTCATCGGCCTGAGCTTCCGTGAATCCGACTTCCACCGCCGGGTCCGCGAAATGAGCGGCGGCTGGGTCATGCGCGCCCATCTGGCCCGCCTGCTCGTGCAATCACCGGATTTGCTCATGCTGGACGAGCCGACCAACCACCTCGACCTGGATGCGCTCCTCTGGTTCCAGGAATATCTCAAGACCTATCCCGGCGCCATCCTGATGATCTCCCACGACCGCGAATTCCTGAACCAATTGGCCGGTTCCGTGGTCGAAATCCGCCAAGCCAGCCTCATCCGCTACCGTGGCAACTACGATGCCTACCTGGCCCAGAGCGAAGCCAATGAGCAGCAACTGCTCGCCGCCTGGAAAAACCAGCAGCGCGAGATCGCCCGTCTCCAGGTCTTCGTGGACCGCTTCCGCGCCAAGAACACCAAAGCCTCGCAAGCCCAGAGCAAGCTCAAGCAAATCGACCGCATGGACAAGATCGCCGCGCCCGAAAGTGCGGAGGCCACGATCGGCTTCGCCTTTCCGCAGCCGCAGCGGAGCGGTTTGCGCGTGGTTGCGCTGGACCACGCGCGCTTCGCTTATGGCGGCCAGGTGGTCTATGACGGCCTCGACTTCCAAGCCGAGCGCAGGCAGCGCCTCGTGCTCGTCGGCCCCAATGGCGCCGGCAAATCCACGCTCCTCAAGCTGCTGGCCGGCGTGCTGACGCCGCAGTCCGGCGAGCGGCGGCTCGGCCACAACGTCCGGGCCGGTTACTACTCGCAATATCGCGTCGAAATGCTCCACCCGGAACGCACCGTCCTGGAGGAGGCCTTCGACACCCCGCAACGACTGACGGAGACCATGGTCCGCACCGTGCTCGGCTCCTTTCTCTTTCGCGGCGACGACGTGTTCAAAAAGGTCGCAGTGCTGAGTGGCGGCGAGAAAAGCCGGCTGGCGCTGGTGAAACTGTTGCTGAACCCTCCCAACCTCCTGCTCATGGACGAGCCGACCACGCACCTCGACCTGGCCAGTATCGATGCGCTCCTCTACGCGCTCCGGCAATTCGAGGGCACGCTCCTCTTCATCAGTCACGATGTCTATTTCATCCGCGAACTGGCCAACCACGTCGTCCACGTCCAGAACGGCCGTCTCACCCATTATCCCGGCGGCTACCAGTATTACCTCGATAAAACCGCCGCCCTTCGCGCCGCTGAAACGGCGGGCAACGACGCGGTCCGCCGTGGTTCAAACTCCACCACCACCACCAAAGGAAACACGCCGGCCGTAGCAAACGTCCTTACCCTCTCGAAGAAAGAGCAAAAGCGCTTTGAAGCCGAGCAACGGCAGGCGCGCTCCCGCGGGCAGAAGGCCGCTCGAAACCTTGTGCACCATCTTGAGAAGGAAATTCACGAACTTGAATCCCGCCAGGCCGAACTCACCGCCGAACTGGAAAAGCCGGAAACCTACGAGCAGTCCGGCAGAGCCATGGAGGTCAACCGGGCACTCCAGAGCGTTCTCTCCGACCTGGAACGCCTCACGGCGGATTGGGAAACCGCCGCCACCAGGCTGGCAGAGCTGCAAGCGGTCGGGTTGTCGGTGGCTGAATCGCGGCCCAGTTCGTGACCTGCCTTCCGGCGCAAACCACGATTCAACGTAGGCTATGCGCCGGCGAGTCCGTTATCTTTGCCTTATGACATTGACCAGTGAGCTTCGGCAGGCAGTGGGCGGGCTTGTCATTCGCAACGCGGTGTCACCCTCGGCCACCCAATCACGAATCACCAATTTCGCTTGAAAAGGTAGTAGTCAGTCGGGAAGACGCCAAATCTATCGACAAGACTGGAGCGACGATACTTACGGTTTTTCACCAGGCAGGTGTAGCCATGGCGCTCAATTTCATGACCGTAATCTCCTGACGAACCATCAATTTCCTTGGTTCTCAAGTCCTCGAAGTTTGGAACCACGAACAAATACGGAACATGCAGATCAGTCAAGAGATCCAACCAAAGCCGTACCCAAGCCAACGGCATCTCGCTCCAGCTATGGATGTTTGTCGCCAGCATGAAATCCCCTGGGTCGAGCTCACTGATCCGGTCGAATGGTACTACCTTCCACCGTTCGCAGCGGCGGTATTTCAAGTAAAAGTCACACAGGAACGTGCTGGTCGCGATCGCGTCCAAGCAGGTGATCCTTCCGTTTGGAAATGCATGCGTGAACCGGTGCGCGAACCGTCCATAACCCGCGCCAATGTCGAGGACGCTGATCGAGTCGCAAAGATTCCATCCGAGGCACTCCTTAAGCCAGTGTAGCTCAAGTATGGAGTCCAAAAGATCACGACTCAACATGAGGTTTCGATCGACGCACCAAAGCTTGACACCGAACTTGGAATCTTCCTCCAGAGAATGCAACCAGCCGTGGTCGTCAATCATCTCGAGATACGCTGCGGACAGTCTATATCGATTCATTGAATGGCGAAAGTTGGCTTGACTCAGGTAATTATTCTCGGCTCTAAAGCGGCGAAGATTTACACGCGGCTCCCAGACGGACCAGCATGAATGACCCGGGTTCTGGACTTGCTCGTACCGAGACCGCAGGTCGAGGAGCACCGGGTTGGCCGGCTTTAGATACGCGTTTGTTTCCGGTTCAAGTGGCGCCGCAATGGAGTGACCTTGCTTGAGCTTGCCGAGGTAGAACCAAGCAAGCGTTCTGACTGCCGTCAAATTGAACATTGCCCTCATTTGTCGCCGTGCTGCTCAGAAGATCCGGACAGGCTTGGCGCTGAGCAGTGGGTCAATCGCTCAGACCGAACGGGTTCGCGTATGCCAGGGTCATAAATGCCGCTCGCCAAGGACCTTCGTACCCGCACTAAACCTCTTAGGTCTTCCAGTGCTGTCTTCCAGATCTTCACGCGGCTATCCCGATCCTCCACCCACGCCACCGGCAAATAAAAAATCTGATAGCCGAGCTTTTCGGCCAGGATCAGCAACTCGGTATCCATGAACCAGCCGTTGTCCTCGACGAGTGGCAGGAGCCGGGCGGCCGCCTTCCTTGTAATGGCCTTGAACCCGCATTGCGCATCAGAGAATGTCGTCCGAAACAACATCTTGATGAGAACGTTGTAACATCGCGAAATGATCTCCCGCCTGAGTCCGCGCGTGACCAATGAGTGTTTCATAAGGCGCGATCCAATGGCCAAATCACATCCTCCGGCAAGCAGTGCCTCGATCAGAGGTGGAAACGCCGAAAGCTCTGTGGACAAATCGACGTCCATGTAACTGAGAACGTCGGCGTGGCTTTCACTCCAGACCTTTTTCAAAGCTCGCCCACGGCCCTTTTGGTCCAGATGTGCTACCTGCAACCCTGGGTATTCATGCAAGAGCTTGCAGGCGACATCGAGAGTTCTGTCAGTCGAGCCGTTATCCGCAACCACGATCTCGAAGGAAAACCGGCAATGCTCCGTGAGAAACCGGTAGAGTATCGGCACGCTTCCAGGAAGCCGGTCTTCCTCGTTGAAAACTGGGATAGTTATATTAACGACCATAACAATCACCCATTCGTCGATCCGTTCACTTGCTCAACAGCGATTGCGCTCCCAATTTCTTGTGGCTGCCACAGACAGATTCATCTGTCGCAACGACCGATCCACCCGCGCACGCTGGAGGGTTCAACTGGCCTTTTGCGGATGCGCTATTGCCTTCCGCCCAGGTCCATCGGTCCAGTTTTAGGAAAATTTTGTAGAAAAACCACCGCGCCCACTGTGGCGGGCACCACCGCGCGCACCAGGTTGCTCCGAATGCCAGCCGATCGAGGCTGCCCATCCGATGGCCGTACCGTCTTGCCGCCAACCGCCGCGCGCGGAGTGTCGCATCGACCATAGCGCGATATTGTCGCATGCGAACGCTTTGCCCCCAAAACCGCTCACGGACCAGCACGGTCGGCAAGTTGTATAATTCAAACCTTTGGGCCAGGCGCATCCACAATTCCAAATCCTCGCCCACCGCGAAGCTTTCATCATAAAGCCCGAACTCTGCAAAGCATTGCTGACGGATGAGCACCGCGCTCTGACAGAAGGGATTGCGGTACCAGAATGCCCTCACGCACTCCGCATGGCGGATAGGGAACCATTTCTCCCCGATCACCTCTCCACCGGCGTCGATCAGTTCACATTGCGCGCCGCAGACCCCGACCCGCTCGTGGCCACCCTGTTCCATCCAGTCCAACTGCATCGCCAATCGGCTTGGGAGGCATATATCGTCACTATCGAGACGCGCGACATATTTGCCCCGAGCACTTTTGATCCCAACATTGGCCGCCACCGGAATTGGCAGGCGGCTCGGCAGCCGGATGACGCGCATCCGCGAATCCTCCCTCATCCACCGTTCGGCGATCTCCCAGGAACGATCTGTCGAGCCGTTTTCCACCAGAATCAACTCCCAATCACCGGCCGTTTGCCCGCCGACGCTCTCGATGGCCGCCCCGACAAACCGTTCCCGGTTGTAATTGATCATCACCACAGAAACCAGCGGCTGAGTCTTCATGCGCCACCTTCCCTTCCACGCGTTTCGGCGGTGGCGATGGGTCCTAAAAGACCCGCGCTGACCAGACCCATCGCCGCCAGCATCGCGAGTCCCGAAAACCACTGTGGGACCGGCTCCTGCCCAAACAAATACGGCAAGTACGCGAAGACGGACGCAAGCTGAATGAGGATGGGCACTATCCATTTCCTGGGAACATAAAAGGCATAGACCACCGACAGCACGTCCGCCGCAAAGAAGTAGCGTTCATGCACCCCGGGCAAGAAGAAGGGCGGAAACAAGACCGACAGCAGCGCCAATGACACCAGCCACTGGGACTCGCCGAAGCCGTGTTGCGGCCCTTCTCTCATCAACAACACGAGCATCAGGCTGGCGACCAGCGTCAGCACCACTCCGGGCCACCAAAAGATTT
>CAYIIH010000204.1:0-15275 GCA_964363225.1 uncultured Verrucomicrobiota bacterium
TGATCACTCCGCCCAGCTCCTTTCGAGTGATCAGTAACCAGTGATCGGTGTTCAGTATTCAGGCGCTTGGCCAGGCCGAAATCGGTGATGCGCGGCTGGTCGTTGGCGTCAATGAGCACGTTCGACGGTTTGAGGTCGCGATGCAGGATGCCTTGCTGATGCGCGTAATGAATCGCCTCGGCGATGGTCTTGAGGTACTGGGCCGCCCGCCGGGCTGACAGCGGCTGTTGACCCACCCGGCCGGCCAAACTGGGACCATCCACGAAATCCATCGAGAAGTAATGCTGCCCGGCGTGGACGCCCACTTCATGGATCGCGACGATGTTCGGATGGTGCAGCACCGCCGCGGCGGAGGCCTCGGTGCGAAAACGCTGGACGAATTGCTGGGTGGCAAACTCGCCGGCGAGAATCATCTTCACCGCCACGAGGCGGTCCAGGCTGACCTGCCGGGCTTTGTACACCACCCCCATGCCGCCGCGGGCGATTTCCTCCAGCAATTCGTAATCGCCGAAGCGGCGCGCGGAAAAATCTGCGGACGGGAGGATCGGGTTTTGCATCGCGCGCAGGTTGTCGTTCGCCGGCTGGCCCGGCGCCTGGACGGCCTGAGCGAGCAGGCACTTGGGGCAGAGTCCACCGGGCGCTCGCGGAGGGAGCGGCTGGCCGCATTGGTCACACCATCGTGTTGCGCTCATGGGAGCTGGTCGTTCATGGCACGCTAGCCCACTGTTGTACAGAAGCAAAACCGCCCGCAAGTAACTCCCCATCGTGGCGGCGTCTCGTGAGAGCGCCGGTGGATTTCTGCGAGCGAATCGGTCAGCCGGTTGGCGAGGTCACGCCGGTCACCTACTCAGAACAGCAAGTCAGCGGCGCTCTCACGAGACGCCGCCACGACGTGAACTGGGCTACCCGCTCAGCACTTGAAACAAGCACCGAATCTCGTCCTCGACTTCCTCGGGGCCGGCCACCGTCTGGGCGATCTCTTCGCGCAGAAGGCGCCGGTACCGGTGGCGCATCCGCTGGACTTTCATCTTCAACGCCGCCTCGCTCAGGCCAAACTTCGCGGACAACTCGGCGTAGGAAGCGGACCGGCTTTCACCGACGAGAAATGGTTTCAGCGCCTCAAAGAACCGGCCTTTGCCGGCCGCCGCGAAATCCTGTTCCAGCCGCTGCATGACCCGCTCAAGCAGGACACAAGCCCAGCGCTGGTCGTAGAGCTTTTCGGGTGTCAGGTCCGAAGCAGGCTCCAGCTCATACCAGTTCTCGGCCAGGTCGCGTTCGAGCGAAAGAAACTGTGCCTGCCCGCCGCGCTTCTGGGCGTTGGCCTTGTCCCATTCGTTGGCCAGGAAATGCTTCAACGCGGCCAGCAAGAAGGAGCGAAAGCGGCCTTTCGACCGGTTCACGTGGTGCAGAAAGTTCTTCTCGATGAAGCGGGCAAAGAACGCCTGCAGCCGGTCTTCTGCGTCGTGCGGGCTGTGGCCTTGCCGTCGCACGAAGGTGTAGAGCGGATACCAGTAGGCGCGGCAAAGCTGCTCCAGGGCGGCGGCGGCCTCCGGTGAATCACCGCGGCCAGCCTAGAGCACGACGCTCCAGCGCGTGGTGGTGAACTCCCGGCCAACGCCCGCGGCCAGCCCCGCTTGTGCTTCACCGTCCATAGCAGCCAATTCTCATACCAGAGAGCCGGGCCGGTCACAAAGGCAAAAATGTGCGCTGCGTAATGGGTCGGTCGCGGCGGGCGAGCGCTGGCTTCCAGCCGGCTTATTAGTTCTCTCCGTCGCAAAGCCGGTTGGAAACCGGCGCTCCTTTCCGAAAGAAGCGATTACGCGTCTGCTCCGCCCAGAAAGCTGTCGCGAAAATTTGATCTGCATCAAAGCGACGGCACCCAGCCAGTGCATCATGGGAAGGCCCATGAAAGCCGTTCGCGGCGAACAAACCAACCGACCTATGAACCGACGACAGTTCCTCAAACAAAGCGCGCTGACAACCGCATCCCTGGCGGCTGTGACCGCAACCTCAAATGTCCTCGCCGCCGAAGAGCCCCGGCCCACTGGAGGCTGGCGCCTGCGCCTGTCCACGTCCTCGATCCACTTCAAGGAGTTGCCGATCGAGCAGGCCTGCGCGCGCATCGCCGCGCTCGGCTACGACGCCATCGATATCTGGTCGGCACACGAGAATTGCCCGCACCTCGATGACGTCGCGAAACGGCTCGGAACCGACGGCTTGAAAGCGTTGCTGGCCAAGCACAACCTCAAACTCTACTCCTTCTCGGTTTATCAAGGCGGTTACGCCCGGTATGCCGAGTTGCTGGGAAAAGCCGGTGGCGGCGTGGCCGTCCAGGGCAGCGCCCCGCCGTGCAAGCCCGAGGAACTGACGCCCAAAATGAAGTCATTCCTCGAGAGCCTCAAACCGTTGGCGGATCTGGCGGAGGCGCACAATTCCTGGCTGGCGATTGAAAACCACGGCCAAGCGCTGCTTGATTCTCTGGATTCCTTTAAAGCCTTTGTCGATCTGAACCGTTCCTCACGACTGGGTATTGCGCTGGCGCCTTACCACCTTCAGGCTATCAACGCGCCTGTGGAGAAAGTCATCGAGATTTGTGGAAAGCAGTTGTTTTTCTTTTATGCCTGGCAGCAGCAACCGGCACTGGGTCAATTGCCCGGCCACGGCCCGACGGATTTCAAGCCGTGGCTCAGCACCCTCGCCAAGGTTGGTTACAAATGGTACGTCAACCCGTTCATGCACGGCCACATGGAGCCGGACGCAATGGCGGCGGCGCTGGGCAAGGCGCGGGATTATTTGAGAAAGCTGGCTTAGCTTTACCCGATGTAGCTGTAATCGTACGGCTTGCGCATTTCGCGGCTGAGCCATTTGTTGGCTTCGTTGTCACCGACAAACTCTTCCTTCGCCGGGTCCCATTTGAGCGGGCGGCCCAATCGAACGGAAATCACCCCGAGATGCGCCACTGAAATGGAGCGATGGCCGATTTCCGCTTCGCAAATCGGCGCCTGGCGGGAGCGGATGCATTCAAAAAAGTTGCCCATGTGATTGTCGCTCTTGTAGAGGCGGACGGCTCCGGCGGGCAACGATTCCTCCAGCAGTTCAGGTTTGCTGGCCTTGATCTCGCCGCGCGACACAAAAATCCAGCCGTCGCTTCCATCGAACTTGACCCCGTTGGGCGCGCGGTTGGTGGCGGTCATGGCGACGCCATTGGCATATTTGAATTTCACTTCGTACTCGGCCGCCGCGTCGTAGCCGCCGGGGATCATGTCCACGAAAGATTTTCCGTCCACTTCGACCGGACCGGAGCGTTCCGGGCCGTTGCCCCATTGGGCGATGTCATTGTGATGGGCGCCCCAATCGGTCATTTGGCCGCCGGAGAATTGATACCACCAGCGGAAGTTCCAGTGGCAATTGTGGCCGTTGTAATCCACCTTCGGCGTCTGGCCAAGATAGAAGTCCCAATCCAGTTCCGGCGGCACTGGCACAGCTTTGAACGGACCTTCGCGCGGGCCGGTTGGCAGTCCAACCAGGATATGTTGCAGCTTGCCGAGGCGGCCATTGCGAACCAACTCGCAAGCCAGGCGGAAATTCCGGTCGCTGCGCTGCTGGCTGCCGGTCTGGAAAACGGTCTTCTGTTCCTTCACGGCTTTGACCAGGCGCTTGCCCTCGTCGATGGTGAGGGTGAGCGGTTTTTCGCTGTAAATGTCCTTGCCGGCTTTGATGGCGGCCAGATTCACCAGCGTGTGCCAATGATCGGGCGTGCCATTGATGACGACATGGACGTCGTCACGTTCCATGACCTTGCGGAAATCCTTGTATTTGTGCGGGGCGTTGAATTGTTTGGCCGCCTCCGCGACGTGCTTCTCGTCCACGTCGCAGACGGCGATGACCTGGCCAAAGTTCCTGGCCCAGTCGCAGTCGCCTCGGCCCTGGCCACCACAGCCGACCAGCGCAATGCCCGGTTTGTCATTGGGAGAAAGGGGCTTCGGGGCCGCAGCGTAACTGCGCGTCTCTTCCAGGAACCAAGCGGGCAGAGCGGTGCCTGCAGCGACCGCCGCCGAGGTTTTCAGGAAACGCCGGCGACTGATGTGAATATGGAAAGTTTTCATGGCGTGATTTCACTCTGGCCCCATTCCGGAGTCAACGGGTAAATGCGGCTGCGCGCTGCCCGCGCTCCTGCTGCATAGGCGCGGCTAAGCACACCAGGGACGGTTGCGCATCTTGATCTTGGCCAGAGCGTTTTTGGCCAACGCGGCATCCTCACTGATTTGAAAATCGAACATGCCGGCACAGAGAAAATCGGCGCCGTTCTCGAAGGCGTATTGAAAACCTTCGCGCGGATGGATGGCCCCGGCGCCCAAAACCTTGTAAGCGATCCATGGCTTGTCCACTTCCTGCATGAAAGCCATGGTTTCCTGGGGTGTTTCCTCCCACACACTGTCATGCCTTTCCACAGGACCGGCCGACCAATATCGCTTGCTGTTGAACGTCTTCATGTAGAAGTCCGGGTCGATCCCCGCCTTCTCGCAGGTTCTATGCACGTCCAGGGCGTGTCCGGCAACGCCGGCGATGACGCCTTGTCTCTTGATGATCTCCACCGCTTTGCCGAGCACCTCCACGCGGCCGTTCTTGACCAAATCATCGCCGACGCCGCCGTGGGTGAAAACTCCGACCGCGCCATGATCGACCGCCTGTTGTATCTGGCTGGCCAGCTCCGTCTCCTTGATGGCGACCTGGGCTATCCACTGGATTTTGCCGCCGCGTTCCTTCCAGTAAGCCTTGAGGATGCGCAAGGTGTTGTCATCCAAGCGCAAGATGGCGGTATTGATGCCGTTGGCTTCGCAGAGCTCCAAAGTCTCAAAGACCTTGGCGTCACTGAAATAGTGCCGCAGCAATTCGGAGACATAAATCAGGTCGCGACTATGGGCAAAACCGGAGATCAGATTGCCGCCGCAAATCAGGCGGCTGACCGACACCTTGCCGATCTTGCCCATGGGGAAGTTTTGCGCGGTTTTCTTGGGCACGGGCGACGGCGCTTGCTCAGTTTGCTGGGCCAGCAATGCTTTCTCCTCGAAGCTTAAGGCTACGGCCGCCGCGGAAGAGGCGGCGATGGATTTCTGCAAAAAACGACGGCGATTCAGCTTCTCTTGCATCGGTTGCCTTTCTTTAGGTCAATTCACCTATTTGACGCTGCCGCGCCATGATTTTAGGAATCTTTCTTCGGCAGAGCGTCGCTCTCCAGTCGCGCCCTACCAGGCCGCAAAGGCACCGTCATTATCCCACAGTTGGGAGCCGCGATAGGGATTCATGGCGGAGATGCGTTTCCAGGAGACCGATCCGTCCAGCAAACCCACGTTGCCGCCGGCCGCACCGATGGTTTCCGAGGTGGCGCCGTCGGCGTTTTCGTTGGCATAGTCCCGGTCTTTGAGAATGGGACCGCGGCTGCCATGCGGCGCGAATGTTTTGCGATAACCCGGCGACCAATCGTTCATATCCGTCACCAGGGGCCAGGTATTGTCGTCAGTCAGAGCTTGCGGGGAGCGCCAAACGACACTGATTCCGGACCAGGCAGGTGACCAGGGTGTTTTGGAATGGCCGCCCAAATAATTATAGCCGATGACATAGCCATAGCCATATTCGGTCCAGCCTTCCCTTTGGTTAAAGGGCGTGCCGAGGTTGGGACAATCGAGAATCCGAAAATCACCGCCGTAGCGGATAAAGGCATTCCGCGTGTTCGTGGAAATAACGGGGATATGTTCATCGAGCGGATTCGGGTTGTCCGAGAGGCCGCTGGGCACTTTTTCGCTATTGTCATTTCCGTAGAGGTGAGCGGCCAGCAGCAATTGCCGGATATGATTCTTGCAAGTGACACGCCGCGTCCGTTCCTTGGCATTCACCAAGGCCGGCAGAAGCAACGCCGCCAGGATGGCAATGATCGCAATCACAACCAGCAGCTCAATCAACGTAAACCCGAATATCGACGTTCCTCGGACGGACCCGCCCGCATCCCTGGATTCCAGGAACGACGTGGAAGTTGTCCCTCCCCAAACCGGCTTCGGTGCAGCAATGTTGTTCTGAAGCCGGCCGGTTCTCATGGGTTTTCGATGACGATGAAAAACCGCTGCGGCAGATTGCTGCTGGCGGGATCGTCCACCCACCACAGGCCATTGCTGAGCGCGCCTGGACTGGTCAACCTGGTCCAGTTCGTCAGACTGATCTTGAAGTCGGTGGTGGCCAGAATCTCAAGTTTCGCCGCCCGGCCGGACTCCAGCGCGCTTCCGTCCGAGTTGCCAATGCCCAATTGAAAACAGCCGTCCGATTTGCGCAGTGCAGACTGTAATCGCAGCGGAGCGGGCGGCTGCACCGATACGTCGAGGCAAACGCCTTCCTTCGTGCTGCGCGCGTAAATCCGACCGTCGCTGATGGCCGGAGCGTTCCAGCACTTGCCGGTGAGAGCCTGGTAGCGTGCGACCTCGGTGTAAGCAGAGGGATCGGCCTTCACCAGGACCAGTTCGCCGTGGTCATTCAGCACGAGGATGTGCCCATCCACCACCAGCGCTCCGCCGGGGCCGAATCCAGGCTCGGACCACATTTCAGTGCCGGTGGCCAATTCCACACATTTCAACGGGGCGGAACCATATTCGCCATGGCCGTACAACCCATACAGATAGCCCTCGTGATGAACCGGCGTGCTCCAATGGTTCATCAATTCATTGGGCTTGCGCCAGATTTGCGTGGCGGTGAAGGTGTCGCCAGCCTTGGTTATTCTTACGGCTCCAGCGCCCACGCCATATCCGGCCGAGCAATAAACGATGTCCCCCGCGACCACCGGCGAGGCCCCCGTTGCCGTGCTGTAACGAAAGGTGTAACGCCAGAGCACTGCTCCGGTCTGGGGCGCCACTGAGACCAAGCCGGATTGCGCGAAGAAGATGATTTGCCGCACGCCGAGAATCGTCGCGGCCACCGGCGTGGCCTGGGTCATTTTGTCATTATGCCCCTTCCATACCAAGCTGCCATCCGTCGTCCGGAGAGCCAGCAAAGTCTGCCCGGAACCGTTGCCGTTGACGAAAATGAGATCGCCATCAATCAAAGGCGAGGCCGCATTTTGCCAGGAAATGACTCTGCCGCCGTATTCAACCCTCAAATCCTTGCTCCAAATCACCTGTCCAGTCGCGGCGTCCAGGCATTCGAGGACCAGGTAGGCCGACAACACAAAGACATAACTTCCCCGAACCGTTGGCGTCGAGCGGGGGCCATCGCCTCCTCGGTTCCCTGTCGCGCCTTCGTCACCGCCGGTGTCGTATCTGGCCTCCCCGATCGGCCTTGACCAAAGTTCCTGGCCCGTATCCGCTTGCCAGGCCACGCACACCTCCTTGTTTTGTCCGCCGATGGACCGTTTGACCAGGGTGTAAGCCTTGCCCTGGCTGATGGCGAATGAACTGAACCCGTCCGTGAGCGCCTTCTTCCAGACGCGGCGCGGACCTTCGGACGGCCAATTGATCAGGATTTTCTCCGCAGAAACGCCGTTGTGAGTTGGACCGCGGAACTGCGGCCACTCGGCACCAAAAGCAGAAGCGGCGGCGGCCAGAAACCAACCGGCTGCCATCCCGAAGATGAGCCAACGCCATTCCAGGCAACGCTGAAAATCACTTCTGCCGGGCCGCTTCATCGCATTACAAAGTCAATGAATTCTGCCAATCGTCAACCACCTAAATAGTCCGGCCCAGGTCGAGCGCGCGCGTCGCAGGGCCAGCGCCTCATATCGGCGCACGTTCACCTGGGGTGCATCGTGGCCAAATATCAGCCTGATTTGATGGCATTTTCTGTGCCGACCGCGCCTGGACTAGCCTCGCTTTCCAACGGACCAGCCAAGTCCGTGAAGCCGGCTGCTTGGAGAGACGCCGGCCAGCGTACACCCGTCTTCCGGCCTTCCGGCTGGAATTTCTCCCTGCCTCTGTCAGTGCGCTGTGATAGACTCATCCGCGCATGGGCAACAAATTCTATGTACCAGGACAACGGCGCGCCGCCCAGGTCAACGACCTTTTCTCTGCCATCGCTTCCCGGTATGACCTCATCAATGACCTGCAAAGCTTCGGCCTGCATCGGCATTGGAAACGGCTTCTGTTCCGCCTGGCGCGTGTGCAACCGCAGGACCGCGTGCTCGACCTTTGCTGCGGCACCGGCGACGTCGCTCTCGGGTTGACGCCCTCCGGAGCGACCATCGTCGGTTTGGATTTCAGCGCGTCCATGCTGGCGGTGGGGCAGCAACGGTGTCTGCGGATGCAAAGCTTGCGCCAACCCGGAGGGGTCAGAGGCTCAAGCACAACCACCGGGCAAGCCAGTCGGCCAGGCTCTGACGTACGGAATCTCCCTTCGGTTCTCTTCCTCCAAGGTGATGCCCTGAAGATACCGTTTATCGACTCGCAGTTTGACGTGGTGACAATCAGTTATGGCCTGCGGAATCTGGCCGACCTGGAGGCTGGCTTGCGCGAAATGCAGCGAGTCGCCAAACCGGGCGGACGGGTGCTCGTCCTTGATTTTGGCAAACCTGAAAACAGAGTCTGGCGAGCATGTTACTTTGCCTATTTGCGATGGTTGGTGCCTTGGTTTGGCCGGCTTTTTTGCGGGGATTCCGCCACTTACGCCTACATCCGGGAGTCGCTGGAGCAGTATCCTGCTCAGGAAGGCGTGGCCGCCACAATGCGGGACCTGAAATTCGGGAACGTTCAGATCGTCAACCTCTTGGGCGGGATGATGAGCATCCATTGCGGGCGAGCCAGTCTTCATAGCTGATCGAGTCTTCAATCGGTATCGAAGGGATTCTTGACTTTGCGTTCATGGGCCACTTCACGCAAACACCACCTTCGTCGTCGGCGCTTCGGGATCCCAGCCGCGCGTTGGCTCGGCGGTGATGCTGGAGACGTCCTTGATCGAGATTTGGCGGCCGCGGGTCTTGGCGCCTTTCACGTCCACTTCGCCGGGCACGCACGTTTGCTGATGGATCTTTTGATACGGCGCCGGCTTGTAGCGGATGTACAGCACCGCCGGCGTTTCGGGTGCCAGGAACTGCACCTTGCATCTCTGGCCTTCAGGCACGCAGAAATAGTCCTTGTCCAGGATGTAACCGCCGAAGGTAAAGCGCTTCAGATACGTCGCGTCGCGGTCGCTGTAGGCCAGCGTGAACACCTGCTCGCGATTCGGCAGGCCGCAATAAATCATGTCCGGGCCGACGAATAGTTTCTCCGGCAGTTCGATGACTTTGTAGGGGCCGTCTTTGAAGACCATGAGAATCTTGTCGAACTTCGTGCAGTCGGTCTTGAATTCCTCGCCGCTGACCTTGTAGCCGAGGTAACCGCTCGCGCGGTCGTAGGCAACCTTGAAGGCCTTGAAGGCGGCTTCCTTGGCATCGATTTCGTCGTGGCGGCTGCTCTTGGTCAGGCGCGGGTAAAGCGGGCCGTACTTCTCCAGGAGCGCCTCCAGGTGGCCGATCACATGCTTCGTCAGGTTCTTGAGCTGCCGGCGTGTCTCGGCCAAGCCGGCCTTCACCGCTTCCATCTCCTCGCGGTGCTTGTGGATGTCGAAGAGCGAAATGCGGCGGATGCGGACTTGCAGGAGGCGGTCCACGTCGGCATCGGCGAGGTCGCGGAGCAGTTCTTTCTTGAACGGCTTGAAGCCCTCATAAACGGCGGCGAGGACGGCTTCGTTGGTCTTGCACTGCTCGAGGCGCTTGTAGAGGCGCTCCTCGATGAAGATGCGTTCGAGGGTGCGGAAATGGAGTTCATCCTGGAGTTGTTGCTCGCGCAGTTCCAGCTCGCGTTTGAGAATGGCGACCAGTTGGGCCGTGTTCTCGCGCAGCACTTCGCCGACGGTCATCTCGACGGGGCGGTTGTCCCGGATGACGATGATGCGGCTGGCGATGGTGGCTTCGCAGTCGGTGAAGGCGTAGAGCGCATCGACAAGCTGCTCCGCGCTCACGCCCGGCGGCGCTTTGACCTCGATCTCGACGTTTTCCGCGGTGAAATCGTTGATGCTTTTCACCTTGAGCTTGCCTTTGCGGGCCGCGTCTTCAATCGAGGCAATCAGGGAGTCGGTCGTGGTCGTGGGCGGGATTTCTTTGATGACGACCGTCGCTTCGTCTTTGACCTTGATTTTGGCCCGCACCTTGATGCTGCCGGCGCCGTCGCGATAATCGCGCGCATCCATCAGGCCGCCAGTCGGGAAATCGGGCAGCACCTTGAACGGCTGCTTTTTGAGAATGGCAATTTGCGCTTCCAGCAGCTCGGGAAAGTTGTGCGGCAGGATTTTCGAGGACAGCCCCACCGCGATGCCTTCGGTGCCGAGCATGAGCAGCAGCGGCAGCTTGGCCGGCAGCGCGACCGGCTCGCGGTTGCGTCCGTCATAGCTGGGAATAAACTCCGTGATCGCGTCGTGGAAGAGTTCCGTGCGCGCCAGTTCGGTGAGGCGGCATTCGATGTAACGCGGCGCGGCGGCGGCATCACCGGTGAAAATGTTGCCAAAGTTTCCCTGGCCCTCGATGAGATAACGTTTGTTGGCCAGCACCACCAGCGCGTCGCCAATGGAGGCATCGCCGTGCGGATGGTACTGCATGGCGTGGCCGACGACATTGGCGACCTTGATGAAGCGTCCATCGTCCTTCTCGCGCAACGCCCAGAGGATGCGGCGCTGGACCGGCTTGAGTCCATCCGCAAGGTTCGGAATGGCGCGGTCGCGGATGACGTAGGAGGCGTATTCGAGGAAGCTGCGGTCCACGCGCTTGTGCAACGGCGCTTCGGCCTTCTTCGGATCAAACGGTCGATGCGCGATGGCCTCGACTTGCTCGGCAATGATGTGATCCGCGCCATTGCCGTTGGCGGTGGCTTTCTTTGCCGGCTCGGTCGCGGCGGAGGCTACCGGCGCGCCTGCAATCGGCAATTCTTGTTGGCCCGAATCTTTTCTGCGTTTCGCTGAACTCATGTGCGCTCGCATTAAGCCAGAAGTTCACGAGTGCTGGCAAGGATTCACCCATCATTCGTGGCCGCGTTCGTGAGAACGCGGCAAACTTCCTTCCCCAGTGAGCCACATGCAGAGAGAATCAGCGATGCTCTCACGAACATCGTCACGAGGATTGTGGCCTTGTTCGTGAGAACAAGGCTGACTTCGCTCACGGGACACAGTAACTTGCCTGCCATGCCCAACCCGGACCTCCACAGTCTGCCGCGACTGGAGCGCCGCGTTTACCAGGCGTTCGCGGCTGTTCACTGGACGATGAAGGTCGAGCCACCAATTGCCGGCTGGCTGAACGAGGATTTCCACCGCGACTTCCGCAGTCTCTTGCTTCATGCGTGCGCGAGGGAACAGCTCTTTTGTCCGGCGTATTGTCTCATGCCCGATCATCTGCATTTGATGTGGATGGGGCTGTCGCTCGAAAGCGATCAACTCAACGGGATGAAGTTTCTGCGGACACATCTAAACCGGTTGCTGGCAGGCGGGCCGCTTGAAAACAGAGGATCAGCCGTGGACTCACGTCCACGGCCACAGGAAATATGGGAACTTCAGCCGCAAGCTCATGATCATGTGTTGCGTGAAGAGGAGCGGAAGCAGAATGCTTTCGCCAGTGTGTGTTTCTATATCCTGGCCAATCCCGTGCGGGCGGATCTCGCAAAGCGCGAACAGGATTGGCCTTTCAGCGGCGCGGTAGTGCCGGGTTATCCCGACCTGTATCCGTGCCAGGACGAGTTCTGGGAGTTGTTTTGGAAGATCTACTACAAACACCGTGAGCCGACACCGACTGATCCGCCCAAAGGGCAATAAAAAGTTTGCTGTGTTCTCACGAACACAGCCACGGGTCTTGTGGCCTTGTTCGTGAGAACAAAATTGCGCGAATGCCTTCGGGCTGATCTCGCCCAGGCCCTTGAACCGCGGGCGATGAGAGGCTACAGATCAGGCTCGCCTCGCGCGCCGTGCCAGTAACGCAAAATATCCACGCAGTTTTCTTCCAGCCTCGGGCGGTAAAAGATGAGGTAAGGTCGCGAAACCAGTTTGCGCACGCCGGGACGCTTGGGATATGGCGAGCCGACGAGCGGGAAATTCTCCAGAATCGCCACGCGGTCCATCAGCGAGTTGCCCACGCGCACGGCAGCGTCTGGGTTGTCTTTGGCAATGAAACGGACGGCAGACTCCAAATCCGCGATGGCTTGCAGCGAGAAGATTATCATGCAGCCCATGAGCCGACCCGCTTGCGCACTTCGTCAATCGGAATGCCCTTGCCGGCATCGATGTCGCGAATGGCTTCATCCAGCGAGCGGAGCAGGCGCTGCTCTTCCTGGGCGGTCATCTCTGGCTCGGCTTGGGAATTGAGCCATATCTGCAACGCTTTTCGCTCATTGCTCGAAAGCTGGGCGACGGCATCCTGGATTTCAATCAAAGTGCTCATGGCCGTGAGAAACTAGCGCGCCAACAGGTTTTTGGCAAAAGGCAATTTCATTCCTCCACCGGCACGACGAGGCGTTCCATGATGTAATCCTTCCGCTCGGGTGTGTTCTTGCCCATGTAAAAGCTGAGGATGCCGGAGGCCTCCAGCTTGGGGGCGTATTCCACGCGGCTCAGGCGCATTTTCGGGCCGATGAATTGCTTGAACTCGCTCGGGTTGATTTCGCCCAGCCCTTTGAACCGCGTGATCTCGCCACTCTTGCCGAGGGTTTTCGCCGCTTCGTCCCGCTCGGCTTCGCTGTAGCAGTAAATGGTCTTCTCCTTGTTGCGCACACGGAAGAGCGGCGTCTCCAGCACGTACAGGTGGCCGTCATGCACGAGCTGGTCGAAAAAGCGGAAGAAATAGGTGATCATCAAATTGCGGATGTGCAGGCCGTCCACGTCGGCGTCGGTGGCGAGAATCACCTTCTCGTAGCGCAATCCTTCCAGGTTGTCTTCGATGTCGAGGCTGCGCATCAGGTTGTACAGCTCGTCGTTTTTATAGACGATGTCACGCTTGAGGTCCCAGACATTGAGCGGCTTGCCTTTCAACACGAAAATGGCCTGCGTGTTCACGTCGCGGCAACTGACGATGGAGCCGGCCGCCGACTGGCCTTCCGTGATGAAGATCATCGATTCCTTGCCTTTGCCGCGCTTCTTGTCGAGATGCAGCTTGCAGTCTTTGAGCTGCGGAATGCGGATGGTGATGGCCTTGGCCCGTTCGCGCGCCAGCTTCTTCACTTCCTGGAGCTCTTTACGCAATTGCTTGGTATCTTCGACCTTGGCGATGATTTTTTCCGCGATTTCCTTGTTGCGGCTGAAAAAATGGAGCAGTTCCTCGCGCACATTGTTGACCAGCTCGGTGCGAATCTCGGTGTTGCCCAACTTGTTCTTGGTTTGGGACTCGAAGACCGGGTCCTTGAGGCGGATGGCCACGGCGCCGACCATCGCTTCGCGCACGTCGTCGCCTTCGTAACCGGCCTTGGAGTATTCGTTGACGGCTTTGAGGAGGCCCTCGCGGAACGCGCTCAGATGCGTGCCGCCGTCGGTGGTGTACTGGCCGTTGACGAAGGAATAGAACGTCTCGCCATAGCGGCTGTTGCTGTGGGTGAAACAAAACTCCAGCGTTTTGCCGGCATAATGCAGCGGCGGATAGATCGGCTCGCTTCCATCGCCCTGCAAGTCCTCCATGACCAGGTCCAGCAAACCGAGCCGGGACTGGAAGACTTGGCCGTTGTAAATCAGTTTCAGGCCGGTGTTCAGATAGCTGTAATGGCGCAGCCGCCGCTCCACGTGTTCGGGCCGGAACTCGATTTCCCTGAAAATCTCCGGGTCCGGCTCGAACCGGATGAAAGTGCCGTCCGGTTCGTTGGCGGCTTGGCCGCTTTTCTCGGCCTTCAACTTGCCCTGCTTGAAGGCGGCTTCGACAAATTCGCCCGCCCGGTAGCTGCGGACCAGGAATTCCCTGGAGAGCGCATTGACGGCTTTGGTGCCGACGCCGTTCAGTCCGACGCTGAACTGGAACACATCGTCATTATACTTGGCGCCGGTGTTGATCTTCGACACGCAGTCCACCACTTTGCCCAGCGGAATGCCGCGCCCGAAATCGCGGACCGCCACTTTGACGCCTTCGATCTTGACCTGCACCTCCCGGCCGTGGCCCATGATGTATTCGTCGATGGCGTTGTCGATGACCTCCTTCAGCAGGACGTAGCAACCGTCATCGTAATGGGAGCCATTGCCGATCCGGCCAATGTACATGCCGGTGCGGAGCCGGATGTGCTCCAGCGAGGAGAGCGTCTTGATCTTGCTTTCGTCGTAAACGTGTTTTGTATTGCCGGCCATAATGCTTCGTCCGTCTGTCTGAGCCGTTGACTATTGAAAGGATCGCGCTCCTTGCCAATACGGAAATGCGGGGCGCCAAAGAATTCTGCCGGCATGATCAGGCCGCTCTCTGGCCTGCGCCACTCCTCAAGGTAAAATCGTTGGAATCACGTCCCGTCCGTTCTTCCGATAGACACGGAAATCCGTGTCCAGGGTGAACACAGGGGCTCCCTCATGCAACTCAGACATTCGCACCAGACACGCATCAGCGAAAGACATGGGCACGTTCTGGTAGGCACGCATCAACCGCATCACTACTTATCGCTCAGCCGCAAATCGGAATGGCACTTGAATCCAGCCTTGCTCAAGAAACCTCTCGGTTTGTTCCATCGCTTTCGGAGCAAAACCGAGCAGGAAGCAGGCCTCAGTCAACACCGGCTCGCAAGTCAGAAATCTCGGCGCCAACTCCTTGAACCGCTCCACGGCCCATTCGTGATGTTCCTCGTTCGCTGCCAGGAACGCAACCAACGGTCCCGTGTCCAAAATGCTTTCATCAGTCACGGCCAAACCCTTGCATGTATTTCGGGTTCGTCGCCAGGTCACGAGGACCGCCCTTGATGATTCCGCAAGCCTCCTTCATCAGGTCGTAGGCTGAGAGCTTCACCTGCCTCTTCTGCTGCTCGATGTTTTGCTCAATCGCTTGGCGGACTAACTCCGACTTGGAGATGCCCCGCTTTTCCACGATGGCCTCCAACTCGGCATCCAGCTTTTCCGGGATCTTGCACGTGATCGTTGTCATGGCCGAAACGGTAATACCGAATCCAGTCAAAAGCAATACCAGCTCCCGATTGAGCAGCAGCCAACGCGGAAAAGGCCCTGGCGTCGCCACGTTTCACAGCAATTCAAGCTGGCGTGCGCAGCGATTTCGCACGGTGGGGTGAGTCGTGAACGCAGGTTCCTGGAGCGGCAAGAAGTTAGGCAGATTC
>CAYIIH010000205.1:0-15231 GCA_964363225.1 uncultured Verrucomicrobiota bacterium
ATGTCCAAGCTGGTCACCGCCACGGCCGTGATGCTGGCGGTCCAGGACGGATTGGTTGACTTGGATCGGCCGATTACCAATTACCTGTCGGACTTCAAAGTCTGGAGTCGTTACCAGGAACATCCCGAAGAGCACATCACGTTGCGGCGCCTCCTCAACAACACAGCGGGACTGCCCGTTGAAGCGCCGCTGGGAAACTATTTCGAGCCCTCTTCGGCGGTGTCCTTCGAGGACCACGTCAGGAGCATCTACGGCCAGTGGCTGGTTTTCCCGGTTGGCCAAGCCTTTCAGTGCAGCAACGCGTCGTCGGACCTGGCGGCTTACATCGTCCAGGTTGCGGCTGGCAAATCCTTCGAGCAATACATGAAAGAGAAAGTCTTTGTACCGCTCGGTATGTCCCGGAGCACCGTCGATCGGACCCTGGTGCTTAATATGAAGGACCGGGCGGGCGGCCACATGATCGGGATTGCCAAAATGCCGGCGGTATTTCCTGCCCTGGGAGGTGCCTGCGTCTATTCGACCGCCCGTGATTTGGCCCGCTTTCTGCAGATGCAAATCAGTCAAGGGATGCTGGATGGCAGGCGCATTCTCGATGCCTCGCTGGTGAAATTGCTGCACACGCCGACGGGGATAGTGCAACCACCCGACGTTTATTACGGATTGGGCATTTTCATCGACAAGCGTTCCCCGGAGAGAGTCAATTCCATTCTTTGGCATGATGGATGGGGCTTCGGCTTCAGCGGGCTGATGCATTGGTACCCGGAATACGGCATCGGAACCGTTGCCCTGTCAAACCGGCTGCCGAATCCCGCGATGAGCGACCTGGCGTTGTCCCTGACCGATCGACTCATCAAGGAGAAGCTTGTCGCCCGTTGCTTTCCATCCTTCAACCCGGACACCAATCACTGCGTTGGCGCGTGGTGGGGATGGCCGGAGCACAAGCCTGCTCCTTACCGGCCGGAATGGCGGAAGTATTGCGGCTTGTATCGGTTGCGGTTCAGCGCCTACGAACTGGAGTGGTGGGCCAAGTTGGCCGTGCTGATAAAGGGGCGCGATGAATACACGCCCCAGATCAAAGTTCAGCAAAAAGATGGGTTCTTATGTCTGACCGAGTCCACGTTTTTCGACCTTTTTGGCATCGGGCGGCACATCGATCAGCGGCTGCAGGAGATCAAGCCCGGTCTGTTTTCCACCGCTTCTGGAATTGTGCTGGATTTAACCAGCGAAGTGCCAACCTGGCGGAGTTACCGGCTGGAAGGTGTCAAACAACGGGCGGGTGCTGAGGCCAAAGTCCAGCCTTGATCCGCAAATACCGGTGATGTATATCGGAAACGCCGGTTTCAATATGCATGTGTATTTAAAGCGGCCTTTTCAACCGTATGTTCGACCGCGTCTTGAACTTCGATCTGGCGGGAGGAACAGAATCGAAGCGCTGCATTCTTGTCAGCCGCGTCCCCCGCGCCCGCCAGACCGACGACAGCATCGAAATCCTGCCGTGGCAGACTTTTCTGCAGCAGCTTTGGAACGATGAACTGCCCGTGAGCTGAGAAGATGAGAATGAACGGTGAGTCATCAACGGGAACGCAAGAAAGCCAACAAGCTCAACAAAGAACGAATTTGCCGACTCACTCAAATTAGGTTCCAATGGAAGATCGAATGACCGAATGACCGAAGCGTTAAGTCTTGAGCGCATCAAGCAACCCACTCAGCCCGTGTTTTCTCGGCACGCGCTTGTACACTTGAAGTAAAAGCCCAGGACTGCTACCAGCCTGCCGGAGTAACTCCGCGATCCGCTTGTCCACATTCAACAAATCCACATAAAGTCCGAATGCGGCAATGTGCTTGTCGTTGACATTACCAATCTCTGCACTGGTGAACTGTTTGATTCGGCAGTCCAACTCCTGCCATACGCACCAGGATGGCACCTGCTCCTTCCGCACAAGGCTCAACAACTCCGCTTTGTTCTTCAGCAAGCGCCGGGCATGGACACCCATCTGTGCGGCGAAGATTGCTTCGTAGCCAACGTCCTGCACGCGAGCATTCACTGGCAATCTGTCGCGCTCCACTCCGTAACGCTTCAGCACAGCGTCAAAGAAACCTCTCCCGGTAGCAAGTCCAGGAAGGAGTTCCTGTAAGGTTTCTTTCATCAGACTAGTCGCGGCCAAACCAGGATTGATGTCCCGGCAGTCTCCATGTTCGACTATCTGGCATTCAAGCCAACGAGCCAGTCGGTTTAATCGTGCGGCTGCTTCTTGCTCGGAACACGCTTTGACTATTTCGTCGTGAGCAGGGATTCGGCTCTTTCCGTCCGGTGTCGGAAAGTGTGTGAGATTGGCGATGTTCGCTTTCTGGCGTCTGGTTTCGGCGGCGAGATTCCTTCTGAAGAACTCCCACCACTGGAGATTTTTGCTCACCAACTGTGTGCCTGAATAAAAACCGCTTCTGACCTTGGGTCGCACAGCTTCGATGACTTCGTCGTGTGTGGCGTTTGGATGAGCAGCCAGAAACTCGATCTCATAATCGCGGAGGTAGAAGCTGTCTCCCACGTTGCCCTCCTCCATAGGTGTCCTGAGGTAAGCGACGTGACGCAGACTACCCAAAAAGTCGAACCGCCTTTTGAACACATCGTTTTTGCCGAAAAAAGCGGTTAAACTATGGCATTGTTTGACCCCTTTTCGTTGAGCGCTTCATCGAAGTCGCAGATTGCGAACCTGGAATTCTCATCGTCAGAACGGCGATTTTGTCATAGCCTCGCCCTTGCTCGTATGAAGAACACCAAAACACCCTTTGTCAGTTCCGGCTCGCAACTGCTGCTGGCCTTGCTCTTGTCCTGTTCATGTGCCGCACAGCAACTGAGCCATCAAAATAACGTTTATCGCGGCGTCGCTTGGGAAATACGCCAGCCCGAAGACGTGGCCTTGTCTCGCGCAAAACTGGATGCGCTACGCGACCTCGTCGGCGGGCGCGGCTGTGTGGTTCGGCATGGGTACATGGTCTATGCGTGGGGCGATCAAAGCAAAAGCGGCGACGTCGCTTCGGCCATGAAACCGGTCATCAGCACCCTGCTCCTTCTTGCCATACAGGAAGGCAAATTGCCGAGCGCGGACAGCCTGGTGGCTGATTTCGAACCGCGGCTAAAGGCGCTCAACGACGGCAAGGACGCTGCGATTACGTGGCGTCATTTGGCCTCGCAAACGTCGGGCTACGGACTCATGGAATCTCCCGGCCAAGCCTATTCCTACAATGACTTTGCCCTGACTCTCTACTATGACGTGCTGACGGAAAAGGTGTTTGGCACAAGCGGAACGGAGATTCTCAAAACGCGGCTGGGCGGGCCTCTTCAATTCCAGGACCACCACACCTTCAATGCCTTCGGACCCAATAACCGTCCGGGCCGGCTGGCGCTTTCCGTGCGCGATTTTGCCCGGTTCGGCCTGCTCTATCTTCGCGATGGCAGATGGAACGGCCGGCAACTGTTGAAGCCGGATCTGGTGCGCATGGCCATTTCCAGCCCCATTCCCGCTGAGACGCCGCTGACGGGCGGGAAAGAAGCGGCCATGCTGCCGGGCCAGCGGTCCGTAGGCGGCACGCGAAATATCACGCCGGTCGGTCCCGGTTATTACAGTTTCAATTGGTGGCTCAACCGCACGAATAAGGCTGGTCAGCGACTGTATGTGGATGCGCCGGCTGACACTTATATTGCGGGCGGTCACGGCGGCAAACGCATGTTATGGATCATCCCCAGCCTTGACTTGATCGTGTCCTGGAACGATTCCCCGATTGATGATCATGACCAATCGCCGGGCAATCCCAACACCCGGATCAACCAAGCCGCCAAAGTGATCCGGGAATCGGTCCTCAACCAGCCTGTGGCCGGCGAAAGGCCCGCCACGACACTCGGCATCAAAGGCACTCAATTCACTGTCAATGGCCAACCCACTTATTTGCTTGGCATCAGCTATTACGGTGCGTTGGGAGCGCCGGAAGAGTTCATTCGCCAGGACTTGAGCGATATGCAGCGATTGGGCTTCAATTGGATTCGCGTCTGGGCCAATTGGGGCGCTTTTACGAACAATGTTTCGGCCATAGACGAGGAAGGAAACCCGCGCGAACCCTTTCTTTCCAAATTGCAGCGGCTGGTGGCGGAATGCGATCGCCGGGGGATGATAGTCGATGTCACCTTTTCCAGAGGCAACGGCGTCACGGGTCCACCCCGGCTGCAAGGATTGGCGGCGCACCGTCGAGCGGTGGAAACCGTCGTGACGGCTTTGCGGGAGCGCCGCAACTGGTACCTCGATCTCTCGAACGAAAGAAACATTAGCGACAAGCGGTTCACCAGCATTGATGATCTCAAGGAACTCCGGCAATTGGCCCGCCGGCTTGATCCCGGACTCTTGGTGACGGCTTCTCACGCCGGCGACATTGCTCCCGATGAACTGCGCGACTATTTGATCATGGTCGGCGTTGATTTCATTTCGCCGCATCGGCCCCGGTCTGAGCGCTCGCCTGAACAAACGGAAACAAAGACCAAAGATTATTTGAACCGGATGCGAGACTGGGGACGAATCGTGCCGGTGCAGTACCAGGAACCTTTCCGCCGCGGCTATGGGAAATGGCAGCCGGCGGCGGCAGATTTTATCGCCGACGCGCGCGGGGCCTTGGCCGGTGGAGCTGCGGGGTGGTGCTTTCACAACGGTGACGAGCGGGACAAAGCCGAGGGCCAGCCGCGGCGTTCGTTCGATCTGCGGGCAAAGCAATTGTTTGAGCAGTTGGATGCGGAAGAGCAAAAGGCGGTTCAGAGTTTTCAGAACATCGCGCGCCAAGTCCTGCGCTAAACGCGCGAGCCCTCGTGGACGCAGGCCGCTCCTTCTGCGTTTTCTTTCCCGAACCCGCGTCGCTTTACACCAGCAGCTCCGCCACCTATATTGACCGCCTGTGACGGAAACAAAGAAAACGCGCGTCGTCGTTGGCATGAGTGGAGGTGTTGATTCCTCGGCGGCTGCGGCTTTATTGGTTGCCCAGGGCTACGAAGTCGTGGGCATCACTTTAAAGCTCTGGCCGCAGGATTGCCTGGCTCGCGCGGAGGACAAATGCTGCGGTCCTCAGGCGGTCACGGACGCACGGAGTGTTTCTCACCAATTAGGCATTCCTTACTACCTGGTGGACGAGGCGGAGGAATTTCAGAAGCAAGTCATCAACTACTTTGCCGAAGAGTACAAGGCCGGGCGCACCCCGAACCCGTGTGTTATTTGCAATGAGCGGCTGAAGTTCGGCACGCTGATCAACCGGGCGCGGCAATGGGGCGCCGAGTTTGTGGCGACAGGTCACTTTGCCCGGCTGGATAAACCAGCCAACGGCGGACGCGTCCTGCTCAAGAGAGGACGTGATCCCCGCAAAGATCAAAGCTATTTCCTTTTCTCGCTCCAGCAGGAGCAGTTGGCCCGCGCTCTCTTTCCGCTCGGCGAACTGACCAAGAATGACACGCGTGAAATCGCCCGCGAAAGCCACCTGAAAACAGCGGACAAAGAAGAAAGCATGGAAATCTGCTTTGTGCCGGACAAGGACTACGGCAAATTCCTGACCGCCGCCCAACTGGTCCAAAAGCACCGAGGCGAAATCGTCAATTTGCAGGGCCAGGTGCTCGGCCACCACGACGGGATCGAGTTCTTCACCGTAGGCCAGCGGAAAGGACTTCAAATCTCCAGCCCCAAACCTCTCTACGTCATTGAACTGGACGCGCGCAAAAACCGGGTCATCGTCGGAGATGAATCCGCCCTGGAACGCGACGAGTTCAACGTCGAACGCTGCAATTGGATTCCCTTCACGTCGCCGCCCGCCTCGCTGGAGGTGACGGCCAAGATTCGCTATAATCATCCTGGCGTCGCTGCCACCGTGACGCCCCAGGCCGGAGGCGGGGCGAAAGTTAAATTGCACACGCCCCAGCGAGCGATTACGCCCGGACAGGCCTGCGTGTTTTACCAGGACGACCTGGTCGTGGGCGGCGGTTGGATCATGAAGTGACTAAACTGAGGCCTTCTCCTTCCAGAACGGCAATCGGTCCTGCAAGCCGAGGCAAACCAACAAATCGAGGTCCAGAGCAGAGCTGGCTTGTGCGGAGCCGGCGTTTTCCTTTTCGTGCAGCAATCCATTCGCCACATGCACCGCAATGACCAGATCAAATCCTTGGTTTTGGCCTTGGGCCGGAACATGATGAAACGCCACGGCTTCCACAATCGGCACTGGCAAGCCCCACAAACCCAGCAGGTAGGCGCCCACTTCAGCATGAGTGCAGCCGAACAGAGTCTGCTCCGCTTCCCAGAGCGCGGATTGCTTTTTCGCGCGCAGCGCCAGCGCCGTTTGATATTGAGTCGGCAAGCCGCTGGCCAGCACCAGTTTTCCCACATCATGGAGCAACCCGGCTAGAAAGGCCTGGTCGGCCTCTCGCGCCGGGAGGTTTTCCGCTTCGGCAATGCGCCGCGCCAGGACTCCGGTGGTCCAGCTATGGGTCCAGAGCTCAGAAAACGAAAACCCTTCGATGCTCGCGTGGCTGTACAAGGAGAAAATCTGCAAAGAAAGAACCAGCGCTTTGATGGTTTCGATCCCCAGGAATGTGACCGCCTCCTCAATGCCGGCTGCGGGATGGGCCCGTCCCTGAAAGGCGGAGTTGACGAATTGAAGAATCTTGGCGCTCATGCCGAGGTCGCGGGAAATGATTTGACCGATGCGCTGGACCGACGGCTCTTCCCGCCGCAATTCCTCCAGCAACTCCAGATACAAATCCGGCATGCTCGGCAGGGCCAGGACGTGTGAAACCAGTCCCTGCAGCCGTTCGTTGGCCAGCAAATCACGCAACTTGGTCGCCCGGGTGATCGTGCCCATCAGCGCCTCGAGATCCCCCCATTTTGACAAGTGCTGATGGGCGGGACCCAGAGATTGAAGAAGCGTCTCGCGGTCGGCCTGGTCCGATAACGCAATCCGCACGGTTTGCGGGTTGCGATGCATGACCTTGAAAAGTAATTCCGCGCCGTCCATGCCCGGCATGTCCCAATCTGTGACCACAACGTCAAAGGGCGTATGCACGATTTTTTCCCAGGCTTTGGTTCCGCTGGCGGCAAACTCTATCTCCCAGTCGGGGTGCCGGCACTGTACAGCTTCGCGAATCCGCTCCAGCGCGGCAGGATCATCATCGACAAATAGAATTCGCCTCATACGGCTTCCATGGTTTCACTCACATCCTGCCATTTCTTGAGGGCTGGACCGGCTCCGGCCAACCAATCAGTTGCCAAATGTAACCCCGGTTTTGCCGCCGAGATCAAAAAGGTGCATCCGAGCCTGATCGTACTCTTCGGCGTTCGGCAAATGCTCCAGCATGAGCGGCGGATTCTGCGGCAACCGGGCCAGGCGCCGCAGATAAGTGGCATAATCCATGGAACCGGCGCCCGGCCGCACCTCGCGGAAATGAATGTTCATTTCCACATCCCACGTGAGGTCTTTGGCGTGACAACTGACTACCCAGCGCCCCAGTTTGTCAAAACATTCGTTCAGCAAATCCTGGTTGCGATAAAAACGGCTGGGCGAGTTGACGATGTTGCACGGGTCCAAATGGACGGCAAAGGCCGGGCGGTCCACTGCTTTGATCAGTTTCAAATAGCTCTCCGCACTGTCGGGAATCGCCCAGCCCATCATCTCGTAGGAAAACTTGGCGCGTTGTGGCTTCACGTCGTCGATGATCTTGCGGGCATTCTCGACCGCCGCATCGAAGAACCGCGCTGATAAGTTGTCCGGGTGCGGCCCAAACCATTCCTTGGTGCTGAACGAGCCGGCAATATCGACACAGCAGAGGGCGCCGACCGCCTCGGCCAGGGCAAGACCTTCGGTGACCAGCTTGAGGTTCGCTGCGCGCTTACCGGAATCGGCATCCAACAGGTTGACCCAGCGGCCCACTTCGGCGATGACGACGTCGTGCTTGGCAAACGCAGCCGCCACCGCTTGAATGCGGTCGGAATCCTGCAAGGAAAGGCCGGGACAATACGCAGCGCGATAGCCGAGCTGGCGGTGCGCCAGCGCCATTTCTTCCGGGTCATTGGTCTTCGAAAAAATGGGACCGCCCAGACGGATCGGCTTCCATGGGGCTGATTCAGTCGTGGCCTGGCCAAAGCCTTGGATGGCGGCTGGGGCCAGTCCAGTCACCAGCGCCGCGCCGACGGATTGTTGGATGAAGTGCCGGCGATTCAGGGGATTCATATATCTGTTCAAATTCAGTTCCGTGCCATTTACCCCATGACCGGCCTGTTGGCAACTCTCTACGTTGCACAGGGTGATATAAATCTGGCCCGCAGGCAGCAAACGGCGCGTCGTCGGCATGAGTCTGTTCATTGGAGATCGGGGCATGGAGCGATCATGAATGCCAGACAATTGCGGAGGAACAGCGCGGGTTGAATACAACTAAGAAAAGGCCATCGCCTGGCCCCTGAGGTGGGGGAACGCATTTTGCAGCTTGCCAAAGGTCGAGGCCTTGGATGAAAGTCGGTGTGGATGAAATTCGAAGTCGTCGGCCGAATCACCGACATCGAAACAATTGCTTCGGGGACCGCGATTCGTGTGCTCGATTACCTGCGCAAGCATTACGGACAAGGGCGCTGGCGCAAATTAAAAGGGTTGGCGATGGTTCGCCTTTCCAACGGAGCCGTGCGCAGAGTGGAGTTGCATTGGTATGAAGCCCACGGTATAGGTAAGAGAGACATGAAAATCAAGCGGTACCTGGACCTTCAATGAGAGAGCGAAGAAAACGTTTTGCGCTTTGCCTGGACAATGCCGATTATGAGGCGTCACTGATTATCGGTAAGGTTTATCGCGTCCTTCCCGATCCTCAGGCGGCTAGAGATGATCTTGTGCGAATCGCGGATGAGAGCGGAGAGGATTACCTGTACCACAGCACTCAGTTTGCCTTGGTGGACTTTCCAAAGCCGGTTGAGAAAAGGATTCTAGCCCTTGAAACTGCCTCCTAATGCACGGCTCTTCAGAAGCGGCCGCTCCGCGTAATTTGTGGCCGCGCAAGCGCCAAGCGGTGTAGCCGCATGCTTTAGCTGACGCTCTGTTATCGCTCCGGTTCCGCCTTGCTGGACATCGTCTAACAGGGAATTCCTCTAATCCCACCTGAAGGCCGGACATTCTCATCGTTTTCAGCGACACACGGCCAATCGGAGTTCCACAGCGCTCCACTTCAGCGCCTGAAGATGGCAACATCATTGGTCCGGAACGTTGGCCTGACCAGGTACTCGGCGAAGCGCCTCTGGTACAAGGCCAGCCGAATATCGACCGTTTTGGCGTCTGAAGGGATTCGATAGCCAAAGCTTTCATTGCCAGCGCGCATGGCCTGCTGGGCGACACGTCCGCGATCATCCATGACGCTGACAATTTCAAAGCGCAACTTTTGTGGCAGCGAAGGAACGTCCACTTCAATGGTCGTTTGGCCAAACACGTCATGCTCGCGTCCGGGCAAGACAGCGTGCTCACCCACCAGCGCCATCAAACGAATGGGGTATCCCAGCAGATTGGTTTGCTGATTGATCATCGAAACCGCCTTGGGCGCCGGCACGGCAATGCCTTTCACCGTCCAAAGCTCGCCATCAGCAAAATGGGCCTCCGGTTTGCGCGTGAATTCGACCCGTAACTTCCAAGCCGTTTCCTGCAGCCAAAATGGCCAGGCGAACGTGCTGACTTCCTCTTCGCCGATCGTTTCGCTGATCAGGAGTGATTGGACCGCAGTCGATTCTCCTCGAGCTTCAAAAAAACGCCATGCCTGCCCGGTCGCCTCGAATAGTTCAATGCTCTCCGCCTTCCAATCCCTGCAAAGATGGCCTGCTTGAGTCATGCGAAAACAGGCTTCCGCCCAGGTATTCGGAAAAACGTAGAGTGCTTCCGGTCCTGCACGAGGATTTATAGTAATGGCGAGCTCTGTCAGTATGAATTCCATTTCTCCGTCTCGCCTGGCCATGGGTTTCCTTTGCGCAGTCCAGCTCGGATAGCTCTTTCGGACGGGATTCCGTACCGCAAAGTCCGCGACATGAACCGAGCGGTTAATAGACTCCTCCCGAGGGACGAGCAGATTGTCCCCCTGATAGACGCGCAGACGGAACGCGGAGGAGCGTCGCGGAAAGACTTCCGTGTCAAAAACCGCTTGTTCCAGATTGGTGCTCAAGGTGATGAAATGGGGCGAAATGTCCGACAAGATCGTCAGGGACTCAAAGCCGCTTTCATCCGCCAACCTATACGACAATGGGCGCTCGTCCGTTTTGTCTTTCCGTGTGAGCCAAAAGGCCAATTGTGGAGTGGTCGTTGTGTACTGGGGCGGCAGAGCCATTCCCCATCGCGCCAGCAGCTTTTCCGGCAACGGTTTGAAAAGCCGCCTCCAAAATGCAGAGGGAGCGCAATGGTTGGTGCCAAACGTCACAGCCTGCAACGTCAGGATCGAGCCGTCCGGCAAACGAGCGGTCCGCTCGGCCTCCTTGTGTCGGAGAGACAGCAGGCTCACGACCGTCATTCCCAGCACGACCAGAATCGCGCCTCCCCAACTTAAAGCACGATAGCTATGCATTGGCGCTTCACTGATTAAGCCGGCTTCGCTCAATACTCCTCAAACAAGCGCCTGGATGGTTCGCGCTTAAGACGCATTCCAAGCCTGGTCAATGGCTCGCTTTCCTTTGACGCAGGCGTCGTAAGGATCGGGAATTTCCCATTCGTCAATCATGATCCAGCCGCGAAAGCCGCCCTCCTTCAAAACCTTCAACGACTGGGCAATATTCGCATGGCCATCCCCGCAAGCGAGATGTTTGGAAGTCCCTCCCTCGCGCAAAGTGCCGTCCGTGTCCGTCAAGTGCAGATAACCGATATTCCCCACGCCCATGCGCAGCAACATTTCGTGCGGCTTGCCGGTCGAGCCATTCATCAGGTCAAAATGGCTTGGATCATAAATGCCTTTGAGCGACGGATGATTCGCCTGACGCAAAATGCGCCGGTAATGGTCCTCGGTATTGAAAACAAAGGGCGGCTCGATCTCAAACGCTGCCAGCAAACCGAGGTCGCCGGCGATCTGGCCCGCTTCCCGAAACGAAGCCGCCAGATGGTCGATCGCCTGGTCGATCGTTCGGCCGCGCAATCCGCCTCCGGGCCACAATCCAACGCACTCGCAGCCAAGCTGTTTGGCGAACTGAACGCGGTCGCGAAATTCCTCGAGCCATTGTTTGCGCTCAGCTTCCTCGGGCGCGAAGGCGCCGCCGGCGCCAAGTTGAATCGAAAAAATCTGGAGCCCAAAACCGTCATACAACCGGCGCAAGGCCCGAATCCGGTCTTTCTCTTTGGCACTCGGATAACCGCTTGAGGGCCAGTCGCCCACCAACTCCACGCCGTCAAAACCGGTTCGTGCAGCGAAATCGAGCACCTCCCAGATCGGATAATTCTTTTTGTACTTGTGCGAGCCGGACTGAAATCCATTCAGGCCAATGGCGGTTTTCCATTTCCTCTCCTTGGCCTGGTCATCCGCTCCTCGTGTCACCACTGGCAGGGCTAGGGCGGCGGCCAGCAGTTTAAGCGCAGTGCGACGATCAATTGTGGGAGTCATGGCCCACAGCCTCTAAAAATAAGTACGCCCTGTCAATGCCAGGTTATGCGGTTATCAAGCTGCGGGCCCTTGCCCAGCACCACGCTGGCAATCATGCAAACGAAAAGCCAGACGGTGAGATAGCGTTCGAAGAACGCCAGTCTTCGCTGGGCGGCCCGAGCAGCGGATTGGTTCATGCTTTTTCGTGTCGCTCGGGCTTCAGTTGTCCATCCTCCATTTCATAGGTCCGGTCGAAGACATCCAGCGAGCGCTGGTCGTGCGTGACCACCAGCACCGCCGCGCCGCGTTCATGCGCGACCTTGGCAAACAATTCCATCACCTGCCGTCCGCGATGGCTGTCGAGCGCGGCGGTGGGTTCGTCGGCGAGAATCAGGCTGGGCTGGTTCGCCAGGGCGCGAGCCACGGCGACGCGTTGTTGCTGTCCGCCGGAAAGGGCATCGGGAAGATTCTGCGCGCGGTCGGCAACGCCAAGGTAGTCGAGCAGTTCCAGCGCGCGTTGGTGCGCGGCGCGGGGCGACGCGTCGTTGATTTCCAGCGCCACTTGCACGTTCTCGATGGCGTTGAGGAACGGAATCAGGTTCGCCTTTTGGAAAACAAAGCCGAGATGGCGACGGCGAAACGCACGCAAGTCCACCTTGGCCTGGTCGGCATCCATGACCCACTCGCCGCCGATGTGGATGCGTCCGGCGGTGGGCGGATTGATGAGGCCGATGGCCGTGAGCAGCGTGGATTTGCCTGCGCCGCTCGGGCCCAGCAGCGCGATGACTTCGCCCCGCGCCACGCGCAGCGAGACGTCGCGCATGGCCACGACCTCGGTGTTGCCCGAGCCGTAAATTTTCGTCAGGCCGATGGCCTCGACGGCGGCCGGGTTGACGACAGAAGTGCTCATGCGGAAACCACCCGTTGAATAGCCGCAAGAGAACGCAAAGAGCACAAAGAAAAAGCCCTTGGCAGGCAATGCCTGCCTGCCAAACAGGTGGGACGCTGGAAACCCGCAACGACCGCTTTCACTTCCATCTCTGCACTGCTATCCGTCAGAATCCTCGCGGGCCGCGAAGCTTTCGGAGCGCGGAATTTATTCCGCTTCAAGGCCCGAGTGTTTGGAAGCGTGAAAACATTCTTCTGCTCCAAGTGTGATCGGACGCCGAAGCGGAATAAATTCCGCGCTCCGTTTTGGTTGCGGCCACGCCGCTCTGCGTTCTCTTGCGGCTGAATTGCTTGGTTTAAGTTCCTCACGACAACACCTTGTTCGGCTCGACGCGCATCGCCTTCCAGATGCCGAGCAGGCTCGCCAGCACCGAAATGGCCACGACCACCAGCGCCAGGCCCCACAAGTCCTCGGCGGCGATGAGCACGCGCCGGGGGAATTTTGTGAAGACCCATTGCCCCAGCAAATACGCGATGCCGTAGCCGATGATCCCCAGCAACAGCGCCTGTTGGAGAATCAATCCCACGATCATGGAATTGCGCGCGCCCATCAGTTTGAGCAGGGCAATGTCATGAATCTTGTCGAGGGTGAGCGTGTAGAGGATCAGCGCCATGATGATCGTCGAGATGATGATAAGCAGGACGCGGAACAGGCCGATCTGCCGCCGCGCCTTGTCAATCATCCCATAGACCTGGAGTTCGTGTTGACCGGCTTGGGTATGCACGGAAACATCCGGCCAGCCCGCGATCGTTTCCGCCACCGCCAGCGGATCAATGCCCTCGGCCAGCCTAACCGTAATGGCGCTCACCATCGCCGGACCGAGGGCGGGAATGCCCGAGGCCGGACCGCCGCCCCGCTCCAGCAGCAGCGGTTGCACGCGACCGACATCTTGCGCGGCCCCGCGGCGCACCCGGGCGGCTCGCTCCATGCGAATCGCCTCGCCCGGGAGATCAAATTGAACGGACTGCGCGTCGTGAACCGTGAAAAAAGCGATCCCGTCGCCGCCCGACGAAACCATCCCCTTGGCAATCCCGACGACCGTGTAGGTATCCTTGCCCAGCTTGAGTTGCCCGCCCAAGGCCAGTCCCAACGATTGATCCGCGATCATTTCGTAGTGGGCTTGTCCGAGCGGACGGCCCGCCGCCAGGGGCAGCCACCCGCCTTGGTCGTCGGGCCAGGCCAGCCCTTGCACATTGATCCGCAGGGGCCGGCCGTTGTGCTCGCGCTGGATGTTGTGGGAGACGAAACTCTCCGCGCTCACCACGCCCGGCACCGCCAGAAGACGATGTTCCAGGTTGGCGGGAACGCGCGAAATCTCCGCAAAGGGACCGCGCGTGCCACGCTGCACCACCCACAGGTCGGCGCCGACCCGGTCCACCACCACCAGCGCATCGTCAATCATCCCGCGATAGATGCCGCTCATGCCGAGAACGATCATCAGGAGCAGCCCGATGCCGACCGCCGTCAGGACAAAGCGTCCCAGGTTGTGCCGGATGTCCTTGGTCGCGAGGTTCATTGGGGAAATGCGGAGTGTGGAGTGCGGAATTCACTTCGCGCTTCCCGCTTTACGACCATCGGCTTCCGGCACGCTCACGCGTTGTCCGTCAGTGAGCGGTTGCTTCTGGCCGTCCACGGGCCGGACGATTTGTTCGCCGACGGAAAGTCCCTGCGTCACTTCCACGTTCACCAATCCGCGCAAGCCCAGCGATACTTCGCGCCAACGCGCCCGGCCTCGAGCGTTGATGAAAACGCCGGCCTTGTCTCCGCGCCAGCGAACGAATGGCGCTGGCAGCAACACGACGTTCGATTTGCGTCTCGCCTCGATGAACACCTCGGCGCGCTGACCGATGGCCCAGTTCTCCGGCAATTCCTTCACGCGCACATCCACGACGAACTCGCGCGTCTCGCGGTCGGCTTCGCGACCGAGCCGGGCGACTTCACCGGCATAACTCTTTGCGGGTGCCGAGCGAAACACGACGCGCGCCGGTTGGCCCGCTTGCAAGCCCGGCATCGCTGTTTCATCCACCCAGGCGGACACCCAGATTTCATTCGTGGCGACCAGTTGCAGGAGGGACGACCCCGGCACGACGATGCCGCCAGGGTCGCGGTCGCGGCGCGTGACCAGACCGTCGTAGGGGCTGCGCATTTCGGTAAAGGCGAGATGCTCCTTTTGGTAGAGCAAATTCTTTTCGGCGGTGAACCCCTGGCTCTGAGCTTCCACGATGGCGGCCTGCGAACGCTTGAGGTCCGCTTCGGCCACGTGCAGGACTTCGGCGGTTTTGTCGAAATCAGCTTGCGAAGCGATTTTGCCGGCGAGCAACTCGGTCGAACGCTGGTGATCCTGTTGCGCCTGTTTAAGCACCGCCTGGGCGCGGGCTTCATCGGCGCGCACGCGTTCGACCGTGGCGCGGGCGGCCGCGAGCGTGGCTTCCGCGATGGCCACTTGCTGTCTGGTTTCCGCGTCATCGAGACGGGCGAGCAGTTGACCGGACTTCACGGAGTCACCCTGATCCACGAACACTTCCGCCAATCGTTCTTGGATGCGCGGACTGATGGTGGTCTTGACGCGCGCCTCCAGGGTGCCCGTGCCCATGACTTCCGCCACGACGGGTCCGAGGGCGACTTGATGCGCGGACACCGGGACGGGCGAGAATTTCAGTTTGTAAACGAGCAGCCCGGCCAA
>CAYIIH010000206.1:0-15167 GCA_964363225.1 uncultured Verrucomicrobiota bacterium
GAACCGTGAAAAAAGCGGACATTCCAAACCACCCTATGTCAGGAGTTCTGGAATCGGCAAGACGACGATGGATGCCAGTTGCCATTGGCGGGCTTCCTGACGATAAACCGGTTTCGTTGTTTTTGGGGGCGTCATGCATCCGGCGGTGTGCAGGAGCGCAAAGGCCGCGGCGAGGTGAAGTATGGGTTTGGTTTTCATAGGTGAATATGAACGAGTTAGTGTTTGGTTGAGGTGAAGAGCGTTTCGATCAAAGCGTCCAAGTCCCGTTCGTCGAAAGGATTCGTCCTGCGGAAGACTTGATCTCTCAAGATCACTTGGTCTTGCTTCAAATCGACAAGCACCGCTGAAAGGAGTGCGGCGTTGGGGCTTCGGACGGGCTGAAAGGGATGTACTGGGAGAGGAAGAATCTTTTCGCCGATGGTTTTCCTTTCCCCCACAGTCGCGCCCGACTTGGCTTGAAGCGAGAAGAGCAGCACGTGTGTGGCCTGGGAACGCTGAAGAGTAACGGCTGCGGTTGACTGGCTGGGCAGCAACGACTTGAGGCTCCCGGCGCGGTCAAACGCCGCGGGTGAGGCCTTCAGGGCCTCTACCGGAACCGTCTTCGCACCGAGGCGCTGAACATGTAGTTCAATCCTCTGAACCAGTTGATCTGGTGCCAGCGAACCGTTCGTGATAGCCACAGCTTGCCCGGTGCTGGCGTCTGTCAGGCCGACCTCGGGCAGGCAAATGGCCAGCGTCCACGAGGCCCAATTCGCGGTCCGGCTGGTTTCCGTCTTGGTTGGAGTGGCGACACAACCAAACCACGACCAGACAAACACGATTCCGATCCAAAAACCTATGTTGAGGTCAGGCTTCATAACCAGAAACAGTCAAATCGCCTCATCTCTGTCGCCGCACTCATTGTTGAACCGCGCGGTAAAAGCGTTTGGGTGCGCCAACAGAATCCCAATCCACAAACCGATACGGACTCGTGGGCAGGGTGAAGTTCGTCAACTCAAGCCAGACCGGATTGTCGAGGTTGCTGGTGTATTCCACCTTGTATTTCGCGCCCACAGGACCTCCGATCGTCAAACCGGCGTACATCGCCACATCCAGGAACGACAATGAGGCGGCGGCACTCGTGACTGAACCGGCCGGATTTGACACCACCACGCTGTAATAGCCGCCTTGGTTCCATTGCGCATTCGGCATCGTGTAGGAGGGACCGGTCGCTCCGGCAATGTCTGCTCCGCTCAATTGCCATTGGTAGGTAAAAGGCGGCGTGCCAGAAGCTTCCACGGCGAACGTGACAGTGTCCCCCACGCCAACGATATGGTTGACGGGTTGGCTGGTGATCACCGGCGGCTGGCGCACAAGCAAGTAGGCGTCGGCACTGGCCATCGAGTCGCAGGAGTTGCTCACCAGCACGGAATACCAGCCTGTGTTTCCGTGCTGGATGTTTGCGATTGTCAGCGTGGGCGTCGTGACGCCACTGAATTGTCCGATATCCGACAGCGGTGTGCCGTTGAAACGCCATCGGTAGTTCAAGGGTGACGTGCCAGTGGCGCCCACGGTGAATGTCACCGTCGCACCCGGATTGTTTGTCTGGTTCCGGGGTTGGCTGGTGATGGTCAAGCACGGCTGGTTTGAGGCGGCGATGAACCACCAGAACGGCCCCGTTATGGTGCTGCCTGGCAAATACGCGATCACTTGCCAATAGTAGAGTTTGGCGGGCTGCATCGCAGGGAATGGCCAGGTGGCGGACGGGAAGTTGGCGCCGATCGTGGCCAACGGTGTAGTGACGTTCTCGCCGAAGCGCAGATCGTATCCCGTCGCACCCGGCACGGCATCCCAGCGGAACGAGTCTGCGAAGTTGCTGACCGTCGCGCCAATGGCGGGGTAAGGATTATAAATGCCCGGAGGCAACGTGGGAGGGATCTTGTTGAAAGTGATATTGTAGGCACCGGTCTTCTTTAGCCCTTCGGCCTCGATCTCGATGGTGTAAAGGCCGTTCGTGCGAAGTTGATGGTCCAGCCTCCCCCCGGACGCGACACTATTGCCTCCCCCGGGTGGATAAAGGAAAACGCGTGTCGTCATCGTTGCGTTGGTCGTCACCACGCTGATGATCACACGATCGTTGTTGGTGCCATAGAACTGAAAGGCGTCCGTCTCGGTGGGTGCGTTGATGATTCCGCTCAGCGTCTGGCCTGAGGTGATGGTGCCTCCGTCCGGGTCGCCAGGCGAAGAGACAGGTCCCGGCATCTTCAGCAAAGTGATGTTGTAGCTGCCGATTTTCTGCAAGGCGTCATCCTCGATCACGATGGTGTAAACCCCGTTGGTACGAAGTTGATGGTCCAGCCTCCCGAACTCAACGTTGTCAATCGCCTCGTAACCGGTACCACCGGGCGGATAGAGATATATGTGCGGCATCAACGTTCCACTGTTCGTCAGGACCGTGATAATCACCCGATCACCTTTATCGCCGTAAAAAGTCCACGTGTCCATGTCCGATGGGGTCGAAATATTCCCAACCTTCGTTTCGCCAGACCTGATTTCGCCGGACCCCGAGGCGGCAGTCACAAGGCTGAAGGGTGGGAACTCGAGGCAAGGTGGTGGGACGGGTGGCTGCACACTCGGATTTCCTAAAGGTTGGTCGAGTTGAAAAACGGCCGACGCACCTTTGTGCCACGCGCCATCGTAGGCAGCGCCTGACGCGACCTCCCAAGCACGCACCTGGAAGAAAGGCCGAGTGCCAGCAGCAATCCCCGGCAACGTTTTCTCACCCAAGTCAAAACAACCTGCCTTCGCCCCCGTACCGAAAACAGCCGTGATGCCAATCGGAGTGAGAGAGCCCGTCGCGGCACCGGCTAACAACTCCGCCACATACGCAGGACCAGCCAGTTTGACTCCGTTCTCATCCGTAATCGGCGCATAAACAGAGAGAGAGCAACAGTTGCTGATTCTGATTGTTCCTTGGCCGTGAAGAGTGGCCGTTCCAAACACCACGGCGATTATGCATCCGCTGGCCAATACCGCGGTGGGCAGCAGTTTGCCGCTCTTCCATGAGGATTGCGATCGAAAGTCGGCGTGTTGGGGGTTCCAGCTTGGTCGCAAGCGTTAGAGGGGGATGGCTGGCCGCGTTGGTTGTCGGTGTGTGTTTCATATCAGGCTCTTTTCGCGTTTTGACAGGATTCAGGTTTTATCGATGTGGCCCGCCTTCCAGCGGAGCCGCAAGTATTCTGGGGAGAAAGCAGGGACTTCTTTCAGCAAGAGTTCAAATTCAGATTGGGGAGGCTTCATAAGCAGGAACAGCCAATAGGCGCTTCTCTCGGGCGACAATCATTGTGGGATCACGCGATAGAACCGTTTGGGCACCCCAGCCGAATCCCAATCCACAAACCGGTTCGTACTGCTGGAGAGCGTGATGTTCGTCAGCACTATCCACAGGGTCGGGTCGGCCACCAGGTTCGTGGCATAGTCAACGCGATAAGCCGCCCCGATGGGGCCGATGATGGTCAGCCCGGCATACATTTGCAGGTCTAAGAACGACAGCGAGGCGGCCGTACTCGTCAGACTGCCTGCAGCGTTGCTTACGACGACCGTGTAGTGGCCCGCCTGGGCCGCTTGGGCGCTGCTGATCGTGAATGTCCGCCCCGTGGCGCCTGTGATGCTCGTGGCATTCAACTGCCATTGGAAATAGAGAGGAGGCGTCCCGTTGGCATCCACGCTGAAGGTCACCTGGTCCCCCACTGAAATCGTCTGGCTCACCGGCTGCGTCGTGATGGAAGGCGGCACCCGCACCGTCAGGGTAGCGCCCGCACTGGTCACCGCGCCGTAGGTATTGGTGACGACGACGGAGTATCCACCGGCATCGCCACTTTGGACGTTCGAGATAGTCAGGTTCGTAGTAGATGTGCCGCTGATTCGGCCTCCTTCTGACAGATTGAGGCCATTGAAGCGCCAGCGATAACTCAACGGCTGTGAGCCGCTGGCAGTCACGCTGAAGTTCACGACCGCCCCTTGGTTTACCGTCTGGCTTTGCGGCTGGCCTGTGATTGCTGGGGCATCCCCTGTCGGACAGCCGTAGCAGATGAGCGACACCCCGTAGCCGCCGGTGGAATTGCCCTGCCAATCCCGGCACAGAATGTAGTAGGTGCCAGCCTGAGTTACCTTCTGCGCCTCAATCGTTGCCGAGGGACTTCCCCATTCCGACGCGATCACGGTTCCATCAGGGGCGTGCAATTCGACCTGCGGATAATGCGAGCCGCTGCTCCTGGCCATCAGGATCGTCACCGTGTCGTTGACGTTGGCCGTGAAACTAAACGCATCGAGATCACCGACGGAAATGGTGCCCGTCTTGGTCTCGCCTGGTTGGATAGCGCCCCCCTCAGGATCACCGACGTTCGGGCCAGGGTTTTTGAACAGTGACACCCCGTAGCCGCCGGTGGAATTGCCCTGCCAATCCCGGCACAGAATGTAGTAGGTGCCAGCCTGAGTTACCTTCTGCGCCTCAATCGTTGCCGAGGGACTTCCCCATTCCGACGCGATCACGGTTCCATCAGGGGCGTGCAATTCGACCTGCGGATAATGCGAGCCGCTGCTCCTGGCCATCAGGATCGTCACCGTGTCTCCCCCATTGGCCGAGAACGAATACATATCCTGACTGCCGATGGTGATGGAGTTCGTTTTTGTTTCTCCAGGAGCGATGCTTGCCGCTTTCGCGGTCAGACCAATCATTGGGGCGAGAATAAAGAGCACGCAGAGATTATGAACGATTGTTTTCATAGGATTTGTCGGTTGAGTGTTTCTGTAATGGGCTCAGTTTTGAATGGCGCTTATGAAGAAATGGCTCGGCATAACCGCCGAGGTTGCGTGGCCGATTCTGTGTCAAGAAAAATCATTTTGCGGCTGATCCTGTCCGCTCCGGCGAAATCAGGCGGTCTGCAACCACACGGAAATTGTTTTGCCGGCCGTTCACCTGATTCCGCCTCGGAGCGGGCCAGATTTAATTCGGGTGATGATTTACGGATCATGCCACCTCCTGATTCGAGCATTTCGCAGCACAGGTTACGGAGGCGGAGAGGCGCGGCGAGAATTGGGGGATGCAGGTAAGTTCTCTTTCGAGCTTGTCGGCGGCTGCGGGCTGAGGCAACTTCAGCAACATGAAGCAGACCTTTGAATTGAGGCCCCGTTGGGATGCGGTGGGACTGGTGGTGACACAGAATACGCGTGACTTGATCGACAAGCGATACGGGTTGCTGCCCGAGGTGGTATCGTGGTTCAAGTCGCTGGCGATGTTCCGGGAGACGGAACGGGAGTTGATGATCCTGAAGGAGCCCAGGCCGGAAGACCGGGACTTCCACAAGACCGTTCTGGCGCTGCTCATCGCCGATGGCGAGCGCTTGCGGGCAGCCCTGCAAGCCGCCGGCGGGTTGAGTGCCAACGAAAGCGGCATCAGCACGGCAGATTTCGGGGCGGCGCTGGAGCATCTGTACGATACCCAGGCGGTCTGGCATGGCGAGATGACGTCGGAGCGGAAGGCCGAAATCTTGCGAGGAGTGTTTCATGTCGAGGGCGCCGGAGCTTGAGGCAGTCCTGCTGGCTTGGTTTGAGCTGGAGACTTGCGCGCCAGCCGAGCAGGCGGTCCACAAGCGGCGGTTGGACGAACTGCTGGATGCGGCAGTTGCCAAGGCCGGCATGAAAGGTGTGTCCAGACGCGACTTGATGATGGCTTTGCGCGAGCAGTACGGGGAATTCGCCAAGGCTAGACACATTGAGCAGCGGCAGCGCTTGTCGCGCTTGAGATAGACTCCGAGGTTCCAGGGCCGCTCGAAAGGCCGGGGTGGCTGGGCATTCGGAGTTGGGCCTGCGGGCTTGAGCGTTGCTCCAGATCGGCAGTTTCTCTGTCCATGGCTACCATTCGGTTCGTTGCTGGGGGAAGCGCTCATTTCACCACGTTTCTTCATGGGGCTGATGGTCGTTGTTCCAAAGCCGGCGGCGTTCGGGCGAAGCTTGGATCCAGACGGACTGCTTGGCGGATTCGGTGTGGCCGTCACAGAAGACGATATTGGCGCTGTCGTTGTGCCAGTTGCCAACCCCGGGGTAGTTGAACTGCGGAACGATGTGCGGGAAGGCCAGGTAAAGGACGTCGCCCGGATCGGGTGGAGGCTGATCCAGGTTAACGTAGATGAAGGCGGGGCTATCGCCGATGGCGATCATCTCGGACGGCGCCACCACCCGGTTTTCGGGGGCGGGAAGGAATCGGCGATCGGCAGGCCGAAAATCGCCTCCTAATCCCAGGTTGAATGGAGGAGGATTCCTTCGAGCGGCGCCAAGGTAGTTGTACCCATAGTGAGGGAAAATCTGTTCGCTCGGGGGCTTAAAAAGGGCCATGAATTCCTCCGAGGATTGCGCCAACTGAGGGCAATGGAACACTTTTTGTCCGGAAGCGGGGCGGAGCGTCCGTTGCCAATTACCCAGGCCATCACCCGACGTCGCCAATGGGAAAAAGCGTTCGTCGTCCACGTAGAGTTGAAGGGCGATTCCAAGCTGGCGCAAGTTGTTGGCACAATGAGTGGTGCGCGTGCGTCGTTTGGCAGCAGCGACCGCAGGCACTAGCAGACTTGCCAGGATGCCGATGAGGGCAATGACGACCAGCAGTTCGAGCAACGTAAATCCCAGACAGGAGCCCGGGGATCGGGTAGCGCACGGCCTGCCGACTGCAAAGTCGGCGATACGGCGGACAAGAATGTCTGCGCTGCGGCGGAGGCTACCCCCGCACCTGCAGAATCGTTGTCGTAAAGTCGCCTTCATGAGGACGTCGTGGTGCGCCGGGTCTCTACGGTTTCAGGAACACGCGGAAGAAGCGTTGCGGTTCAGCAGGCATCAGAACCTCCGCCCACGAGTTGTTGGTGGGTTCGGCCACCACTTGCCAGTTGGTCAAGGCCAAGTTCGGCAGCATTTCCACGCGGTAACCCGAGGTGTTGGTTTGAAGCTGCCAGTCAAGAATGGCGCGGTCCGCCTCCAAATGGATGTGCAGATCAGCCACTGAGCGAGAGCTGAACTCGAAGACGCGTAGAACGGTTTTGGCCGTGCTGAGTTGGACTGGCGGCGTGGAAGTCTGGGCTTCGGAGATGAGATCCACCGCCTTGCCGATTCCACGGACGAGCCAGTAATAATTTCGTATGTACTGCGTTCCCAGCGGGAGCCCAAGCGAGAGGTCTGTCAACTCGTAGGCATGGAGTTCATTCACACGCAGCGCAGGAACTTCGCCGATCCGCGGCAATACCAGGGTACCGTAAGCGTCCACTTGGGCTTGGGCGATAAAGTGGACGGCGATCTGAAGTTGAAACAGCCCGGTATCGATTACGTCCTCGAAGTCCACGATTCGACTCCAGGTTTGGCCAAAGAGGATTGGATGCGGCAGATCAATGGTTGCGGCTTGAAATGCTTTCAGAGGGTTCACCGGATTCCCCACAGAATCGTAAAACCCGTAATAAGCCCGGCCTTGATCTGAAACGATGTGGTAGTAGCTCCAGGATTGAGCGCCGTCCGCTTCAGTGGTGAGTCGTTCGGCATAGGTCGCCTGGGGGAAGTTCGTGCCGTGCCAGGAATTGGTGGTTGGCATGATGTCCAGGCGTTTGACGATTTCGCCGGCGGCCAGGGGCTGCGAGAAATCCCATCGCTGTGGCCCACCCGGCTGGCCGACTCGAGTTGAGATGTTCACTTCTCCTGTGTTCACATAGGCGCGGGAGTGCCATCCGAACTGACTGGGCAGATCGTCGGTAGAAAACACGATTTGCGCATTGGCCTTGAGGCAGCACAGTGCAGTGATCGCGCTGGCGATGATCTTGAAAAGGCTGTTTCTTAGATGGATTCTCATGGTTGAATCCGTTGTTCGAGATTCGGTTTGCCGAGCAAGGAAGTGGTGTTCAGCAGGTCGCGGAGTTTTTCCAGAACGAATTGTCTTTGCTTCAAGGCCCAGACATCGCCCGGCTCTTCGGCCAACAATTGATCAATCCCTTTAAGGGCGAGGCCGAACGCTCCAGCGGCACTCTCCAAACGGATGCGAGCGCGCAAGGCGCGTCGATCGCCCGGTTGGTGACGCTCCCATTGGCCGAGCAGAGAGCGCGCAAGCTCAAAGTCGCCGAGAGCAAAGGCCATCTCGAAGTAGGCCCGGCATTCCGCCACCGAAGGCTCGACCAGGGCGGCGCGGCGGAGATTGTCCAGGCAGACATGGCGTGCGGCCGGGAAGTTTGTCGGCTGGCTTTGAGCCAACTCGAAATGAGCTTGGGCGGCGTGGAACCGCGCCCATTTCTGAAGCTGAGGAACAATTGAGGGAGAGTCCGCTGCGAGTTGAAACAACTCGGCTTGCTGAGCCAGGAGCGGAAGCGATTTGGGGCCTTCGGTCGGCTGCCATGAGTTGAGCAAGGTCGCGCCAAACGTCGGCAGCAATGCTTCGGGATGGCTCTGCCAGCTTGATTTGATTTTCTGAAGAGCTGGTTCCGGATTGGCGAACAGTGGAAGGGCCAGGCTTCGCACCGCGTTCCAGCCCTCCAGATAACGCTTCATGCAAGGGGTTTGAGGCAAGCGCACGGTCGGCTCTACATCTACCGCGCTGGGCAAGGTTAGACGCAGCGGCAGCACTGTCAGATCAGTGCCGGCTGGGGCACGCTTGGCTGGGCCCGGTGGGCGCTCTTCCAGAAGAGTTTGAACGTTGTACTGTTCGACTTCAGCAGCCAACATCCGGAAGCTTGACATGAGATGTTGTTTCAATTCCGCACTCGCTAGTGTGCGAAGGCCGCTCAGACGGCGCTCCGCTTCGGGGAGTCGGCCGCAGAGGGCCAGTTCCGCCACTTCGATGAAGCCGGGCATGGGATCGTCGGGGTAGAGCACCTTGAAGACGCGGAGGTGCGCAGCTAATTCGCCCCGGCGGCCCAGCAGAAATTCCAACCCGAGACTGTGCCGATGCGCGGCATGGTGATAAGGATCCAACTGGAGCGTCTGCCGCAATAGGTCCAGAGCTTCCGGGGTGGACTGAGCCAGCAGGCCCTTGGCAAACGCTTGATCGGCCGCCGTCAATCCGGCGGCCAGGGCCTCGCGCACATGTTCAACGCCACGCTCAAAGGTCGTTCTGCCGAATAGTTCATGCTCGCCGATTCGGAGGAGGACGACACCGCGTTGGTCTCCCAGGTCAGAGCGCGCGGCCAGTTTGTCTAATTCGGCCCACGCCAGTTTTGGAGCAGACAGGACGGTCCAGGCTTCGGCCCGGCGCAGGCCCAGATCAATCGCGTCCGAGTAGTCAGCAGCCTCGGCTTGGCCCCAGTGACGGAGCGCCTCGCGCCATTGCCCACTCCGCGCGGCCAGTTCGGCGCTGCGCAAGGCGGTGAGTTGGCGGGCCAGGGCTCGCTCGGTCTTGAGTCCTCGTGCGAAGGAGACCGCCGCGACCAAGATCAACACGGTCACGGCCGCCAAGGAGACAGGGGCGAGGTTGCGTTGAGCCCATTTTTGCAGCCTTAAGAGAGGACCGGCCTTCCGGGCCTGCACCGGGCGGACTTCGAGCACGGCGCGCAGGTCATCGCCCAGAGCCTGTGTGGAGGCGTAGCGGTCGGCTTTGGTGCGCGCCATGGCCTTGTGGCAGATGGCGGCAAGGTCACGCGAGATCGCACGTTTGAGAGTGCGAAGTGGCGTGGGAGGTTCCTGTAGAATTTTTCTTCGCAGCTCGCTGGGATTGGGCAACGAACCATTGGCATCGGCATAGGGTGAATAGCCGGCGAGCAGTTCATAAAGCATTACACCAACGGAATAGACGTCCGTCTGGGGGCCGATCTCCGCCAGTTGGCCGCGCAAGATCTCCGGCGGCATGAAAAGGACCGTGATCGGCTGACCGGCGGTCACGGTGGCCAAAGGCGAGGCTGGTTCGCCCCGCATCGCCTCCCCACGGTCGGTTTCGATCACCCTTTGGTCCAGCGGCACGAACGGCTCCGGGAAATTGTGACGTGCTTCCATGAGGACATGGGCGGAACCCCAATCGATCACACGGACCTCGCCAAAACAGCCCACCAGCACGTTCGCTGGCTTGAGGTCGCGATGGATCACGCCGCGGCTATGGGCGTGGGCCATGACATCACAGACGCGCACGAGCAATTCCAGGGCACGATTGAGCGTCCATTCCGCTTCGGCCTGATCATGGATCCTGAGCCAGATGTCGTGCAAAGTGGTCCCAGGCAAAAGTGGCGTTGTGTAGAACGGCCGCTCATCCGGGTCCAGGCCCACATCCAGAATGGGCAGAATTCCCGGATGCTCAAGCTGGCTGGCGATCTGAGCTTCGGCGAGAAAGCGATAGACCGCTGCCGTGGAGGCAAGCGACTCTTGGCCAAGGCGTTTCATGGCCAGGCAACGGCGGAGCTGCAAATCCCAGACCTTCCAAATGTCGCCCTGGCCGCCTCGCGCCACCCGCACCAGGATTTCGTATCTCTCAAAAAAATCGGGGCGAGGAAACAGACGCAGCAAGGCTGCAGGACGCTCCGAATTTGCTTGGGCTGTTGGCAGAGTCGAAACCCTATCGCCTCTTTGGGCGACCAGGGCCGATGCCAGCAAGCATTTCGGGCAGACGGCGAACGGCTCGGCCTCGTTCAGCTCAGCGCCACAAGTGTCGCAGTATTTCATGGAGCATTTCATTGGACCTTCCACGACGTTCCGGGAGCGGCATGGTGTCCAGTGGTTGGATTCGAGAGAAATCATGGTGAAGTTACGCAGGCAACCGGGCAAACAGCGAAATGAGGTATTCGAGTTCGGCCCGGACTTCCTGCTCGTCAGGCCCAACCAGATTCACCACCTCTTCCCAAAGGTCCTGACCCAGCCGCAGTCGGAACCGATGGTAGGCCTGCTTGAACGCGTTTTCGGAAAGCCCCAATTCCTTCGCCGCTTCCTGTTGAGACATTTCCCCTCTGAAGTGCGCCAGGAGGTATTGAGAATGTTTAGACCGTTCTGCTGCTTTCTGGATCATCTCCAACGCAAACACACGGTCGAACTCGCTGCCAAACTTCGCAAAGTCCTGTTGGCCAGGATTTGTGTCGGCCAGGTCCAGTCCCTCGAGGGGCACATGGGGCAGTGCGCCACCCGCCCGGGCGGAGAGTTGTTGCTTCCACTCATCCTGGAGAAACCGCCATAAGACGTGGCACAAAAAGCTGCGAAATTTTCCCCTTCCGCTGCGTTGCGCCTGGTGCAGGAAACCATCACGGTCATCCCAGTGCATGAAGATGCGACTGCGAAAAAACTCGTGGGTGTAATCCTCGGCCTGCTCGTGTGTGCAACGACGCCGACGGAAGAACTTGTAGATAGCCGAACGGTAGCTTGTGCAAAACTCCTCCAGCGCAGCCGACGCCTTTTCATGAGCGCCTTCTTGGATGGTCTCGATGATCCGGGTCCATTGCGTGGTCGGGAAGCAACTGGCTGGCGGCTCTTCCTTGAGGTCATTCATAACTCTCCACGTTTTTGGTGACGCTGCAAGCGACCTGAATTTGCTGGCGGGAGTGCGCGGTGGCGCGAGAGGACAGCCCGGCGGGCGCCAAATCCGGCTCTACCGCTAAAGGCAGACACGAATGACCGAGGGCAAATCCGAGAACGCGTAGCTTGCTCTTCATGCAACGAAAAAGCCTTTCCCCAGATGTGCGCCGTCATTGTCTCGACCCACCGCGCCGTCAAACCTTTTCTTACCCGTTTCTTGCCGTTTTTCCTCGCCCAACTTTCTTCAATCCTAGGTTTCCGGATACACAGAGACACGGCCGGTTTAGTGGGCCATGTTGGCCATTGTGAAAAACCAAAGAGGCATTGGAATGAAGCAGCGCAAATCCAGAGGTTGCTGAGTATCAACCCAACGTCCGTATTCCTGAGTGCATCTTTGAAATAATCGTTCCAGCGCACCTCCTGCCGCCACAAGCCTTTTTTGCGTTTTGCCTTGTCGCGACACAACGCTTCGGCTACACGCAATCCATGCACAATCCGGCGGTGAGTTATCGTGCAATGGGCAAACTTCTCGCGGGCGATTGCCTTCCAGTCAAATTCTGGGAGTCCTCCGGCAAAGCCAGAGGCTTGCTGATTCAGTCACTTGCACAGTGGCTACATGCAGTTTTGGATGGAGCGTGGAGCACATCGAACTCGAAAGAGAAACGGAGCACGAAACATTTGACCGACCTCTCTCCGCGTTGCATCTCAACCCGCGTGCTGCGGGCCGTAGCGGTCGTGGTCGGTGTCATGACCTTGACCCAGCCTGCCTCGGCTCAGCAGCCTCACAGTTGGAGCGAGCGGGTGATGGCCTTTCCGTACACGAAGCGACTCGATACACTGCGCGAGGCGGCTCCGCCGTATCCAGGCGTGCGTTATCCATTCTCGTTCACCTACGGCGGCCAAGCGAGCGACGCGCTGCTGGCGGCGTGGCCGATGGACAGCGGCGGCACCAACTCGGCCGCCGGCGTGTCGGAATTGTGGCGGACATGGACGGATTCCGTCACCGGCTTGCGGGTGCGGTGGGAGAGCCGGAGACATCGGGATTATGCGGATTGCGAGTGGGTGCTGTTTTTCGAGAACACCGGCCCCCGGGACACGCCGATCCTGGAAAATGTTCAGGCGCTGGACTTCACCTTCGACGTGCCGTTGGGGGCGGGAATTATGAACTTAGCTTTGACAGCCCGGGTGAAAAACGGCGGGCCACGGGCGCGGACTTGATGAAGGTCCTGGCGCTGACGCTCGAATTGAAGCCTCGCTCGGACCTGATTTGTTATCGGAAACTCGCGAACTGAATGAATATGAAAACGCCATTCTGGATGGTCGGAATTCTGTTGCTCCACCTCGGCCGAATCGCCCAGGCGGAAGTCGTGCGGCTGGAGGCCCAAAGCCGCAGCGATGCCCCGTTTGCGATACCCACGTTTCATTGTCTGGGGCTCTACTGGTCGCCTCCCGGTGGGGCCACGAACAGGGAAGTCCAGGTGCGCTATCGGCGGCAGGGCGCCTCCGAGTGGAAAGAGGCGCTGCCGATGCGCTACAACCCGATTCCCATGACCGAAGAAGACCTGGCCGACTACCGCGGCAGCATCGTCCACCTCGCGCCGACCACCGCCTACGAAGTCCAATTGACGCTGACCGGCACGTCAACGACCACGAACCTGACCGCCGCGACCTGGCGCGAGGATTTCCCGGCTGGCCAGACGGTGCGCGTGGGCAACGGCGACGCACCCTTGACGATCAACGAGTCCGGAACGCCCAACGCCTATCGGGTCTATGATGGCCGGGGCGCGACGATTGACGTGCGCCACGAGCACGACTCCTGCATCACGATCAACGCCTCGAATGTGGTCCTTCGCGGTTTCACGCTCAAGGGGGCTGGCGCGTCCAACAGCACCCTTAAGCGGCCGATCGGCGCCATCCAAATCGAAAGTGGCCAAGACATCCTCATCGAGGGCTGCGACATCTCCGACTGGGGCCGGCTCAATCCCGCGACCAATTTCGGAAGGGATTACGACGCCGCCATCTACTCGCGCAATGTGTGGGACAATTACATCACCCAATGCATGAACATGATCGGCAACGCGCCGGCCTCCATCGGCCCCCTTTACATCTGGCGCAACGCCGTCGCGCGCAGCCAGTCCCAACCCGAGGCCGGCGGCATGAATTTCCTGAAAATGGGTTACGCCGACGGGGAAGACTGGATGACCAGCCAGATGTATATCTTCCACAACACGCTCTTCCGGGCGGACGAGTGGCTCCCGACGGGCGCCCTGGGCGGCAATCGCATTGTCAAGCACACTGTTTCGCGGAACAACATCCTCCACGTGCGGACACCCCAAGGCTACAGCGCCAGCGAAAACAAGCAAAACGCCGACAACGATTTCGACTACGATCTCTTTAACGGGAGAATCCCCAACGGTCACGAAGCGCACGGGGTCCGTGGCGAACCGGTCTATGCCGCCAACTCCGGATTTGACGCGGCGCTCAAGACGGGCCGTTTCCAACTGGCTCCGGACAGTCCCGGGGCGGGCGCAGGACTGGCCATTCCTAACTTCAGCGACGGTTACCGCGGTCGCGCGCCCGACATCGGCGCCCACCAGCGCGGCGCCCCTCCGATGCAATACGGCGTCGCCGCAAACCAGCCTTAACCGTGCTCTTCAATAGGAGCGCGGGCATCCATGCCTGCGCGGGCCACCAGCGATGGCCAGCCATCAAGTTTCGCCCTGCCATCCGTTGCATGAATACGGCTAAAGCGCGAACTGCGCCGCTGTCAGCAGGACCGCCCCCAGAACCATCCAGAAGTTGCCATCCGCCTCAATAACCCGGCTGTCTTGCTCTGGACCACCAATCGGCTCGCGGAGGCGGAACCGCTGATGCGCCGCGCGCTCAAGACTAATGAGCAAAGTCTCGGCGAGAATCATCCGAACGTCGCCATGTGCCTCGTCAGCATGGAACCTAACCGACGCTGCCACCGCTGAACGAGAAGCGGCGGCGATGGCCGCGGGCGCCAGACTGCTGCCCAAGGCCGAGGGCGTTCTGCTCTACCACGAACACGCGCCGGAGACTGTCCAACGCTTTCCCAAGGCGCAACCCGCCTGGCGCTGGATGCTCGAACCGGCCACCAAGGAGAAATGATGAAGATCGAAATCCGAAACGTCGCGAATGGCCTCGTGCTGCGAATCGAGCCGGAACAACCGGGCGACGAAGCCCAGGAAATCGTCTATCAGGCCCGTGACGACGACGAGGTCGAGGCTTTCGCCGATTTCCTGCGCTACCTGCTGGACCATTACGGCCCCCACACCAGTCGCTACTCACCGAAACGGATTTACATCCGGGTGGAACCGGGGGACAAGTTCGAGCTGCCCGCCAACCAGGAGATTCTGAAGCAGTAACCTCAGCATGAATCCCAGCCCCACTATCGGCCAGTTCGTCAGTTCGACCTTTAGCGACCTCAAGGCCGAGCGCGATGCGTTGCAGTGAGAGCTCTTTCCGCGGCTCAAGCAGCTTTGCCTGTCCAAAGGGCTGCTCTTCCAAGCCATTGACCTGCGATTGGGCCTGGCGAATGTCGAATTACGAATGACGAGTTACGAATGCAAAACGGGTAATGCGGATTGGCAGCCAACGACGTAACAGCAATTCTCATTTTGACATTGCCGACGCCAGCGGGCGGTGAGATTTGAGCC
>CAYIIH010000207.1:0-12386 GCA_964363225.1 uncultured Verrucomicrobiota bacterium
CCACCACGTACAAGGACCAAGTGCCGTTCGGATTTGTGCCGTTGAACACCGACAACGAAGCGCCGTACGGCGCTGCCGGTGCCGGCGACACAAACACATCCGACGTGTCAAAATTGGTCGGTTTGAATGAGCCGGAAGCGGGCGCATCGAGCTCCGGCAGAGAGCTGGCGGCCGCATCATCGAAGGTCAAGTTCACGTTGTTGACCGGGGTTTGGACCACATCCGACATGAGGATCACCTTTTGTCCGGCCGGTCCGACCAGCAGAATGTCCAGATCCGCCGGAAAGGAATGCGTCAAGCCATTGAGAGTCACAACCAATTTCCCAAGTGTGAGCGGTTGTCCGGACAAGATAATGGTGGACGGATAGAGAGAGGCGGCTTTGACACCCGAAAGACTGTCGTTCTGGAGGGCGATGGCGGCCGTGCTTGTGAATGGGGCCAGCTTCGGAGTCACCGTCACCAGGAAACTATCCGAAGCGCTGCTGGAACCGTCGCTGACAGTGATGGTGATGGTCGCCGTGCCAAACTGACCCGACGCCGGCCGGACCGTCAACGTCCGATTGGTTCCGGTCCCGGAAAACAGCACGTTGGCATTGGGAACAAGCTGAGTATTGGAGGAAGTGGCGCTCAAAACCAGATTGGTCGCCGGCGTCTCCACATCACCAATCGTGAACGGAACGCCGGCGATGGAGACGCCTTGAGTGGTGGTTTGATCCGGGATATCCGAAATGGTCGGCAAAGACTTTCCATCCCCCGTGATGGTCAAAGCCCAGCCCTGGTCAAGGCTGCCTGTGTCGCCTCGGTTGTCATCCACGATGTACAACGACCAAACCCCGTTTGGATTCAGGCCCGCATACGCGGAAAGGGCCGCGCCATAAGTGCCGCCGGGTGCAGGGGCGGGAAAGACGTCAGGAACACCGTCGTCGTAATTGGTTGGCTTGTAAGTGGTGCCGGAAATGCGCGCCTCATCAGGTATGGAAGGCGTGGCCGCGTCATCGAAGGTGAGGTTGGCATTGACCAGATCATCTCCATCGCCGGCGTCGGACATCAAAATCACCTTCTGTCCGCCTGGGCCGACCAGGAGAATTTCCAAGTCATCGGGCCAAGTGTGGTTCGCGCTCCGAAGTGTCACGGTCACTTTGCCGATCATTTCAGGAAAACCGGAGACGATGTTAGTGGAAGGGTAAGGCAGGGCCGATCCTATTGACGGCAGCACAATGGCTTCCGAATTGGTGAAGACCATGGTGGCTGCCTGGGCAACAGGAGAGCTGAGCAACCCGCCGCCGAGCAAGAGAACAAGCAGAAATTGGGAACGACGTGAAATGATAATATTCATAGAATTGTGTCTTTTTAAGCCGCCGACGAGCTCCACCCACGATCGACTATCGCTTAGGATGCGAAGAGAATAGACAAAAAACGGATTGAATGCAAGCCGAGATCTCATCGTGATCTGAAATTTGTCGGTTTCAACTCGTTTTCCAGTCCAGGAATGGGGTGGTTCGATGATTCAAGCGTACCCAGCGCCGGAGGTCCGCAACCAAGGTTGGTATAGCGAGACTCCCTTTCTGCAGTGTCGGCACAGACAGGCGTCGAGCCGTGACTTCCTGCGAAGGAGATTCCACGGCTCGGCCGAGGCTCGCCCTACCGCAAAGGGAAGAAATTCACGCAGCCTGCGAGGATTTCGAGAGGGTATTATGGAGATTCGACGACCATCACCTGGTAAAACCGCTGCGGCGCATTGCCGATCGAGTTGTCAACCGCCGTGGCACTGGAACCAACTCCTTCAATAGCGACATTCACCGGCACCCAGTCGGCGTCGTTCAGGTTGTTCTTGTACCGCAAGGAATAGGACGGCTTGTCTATAGCGCTCCAAGTCAGAGTGGCCTTGCCCTCAGACAGAGCAAGCGACTGGATGACGGGTCCAGGTACGACTGGTCCAGACATTGGCGCCACTGGGCAACATTAACTCGACGTACATGTTGTCAGCATCGACATCCAGCGCGTCGAAGTAGAGTCGCCGTCCCATGGCGCCGGTGAAGGTGAACCGATCCTGTTCAGCCGGGGTGGCAATTGTTCCGCTCGCCACGGTCATGAGAGGCAACGGCAAGGTCTTGATTCGGACTTTGCCCGCGGACGGACCGGCCAAATCCGCTTGGGAAGTCAGTGCCGGTAAGAGGGCGAAAAGAAATGCTAACAAGTGCCTAATGTTGATAGAGAAAGGGCTGATCATGGTTCTTCTGGGAAACGCGGTTGAGAATATACTGATTATGATGGCTAAGCAATTGTCGGCTACCATTACCACAGCCCAAAGAGAATCTCAATTTAAAACACGCGCCGGCAACCTTGATTTTTTTTGACTTTGGAATTGCGAGTTTGGCGATGTGGTTTTAGATTCCTTTGAACCCAACCAAAAACTATGTACTTCGGAACTGATTACTACCCTGAGCATTGGGTCTATCCCTACGCCGGCACCGCCGACCAGCCTGAATCGCGCTGGGACGTGGACGCGAAGTTGATGGTCGCTGCCGGGATTAACGTGGTGCGCATGGGCGAGTTTTCTTGGGGCCTGTGCGAACCGGAAGAAGGCCGTTACGACTTTGATTGGTTGCGCCGGGCCATGGATGTCATGCAAAAGGCCGGCCTTAAAGTCGTGCTCGGCACACCCACCGCCGCTCCGCCGATCTGGCTGGCTAGGCAGCATCCGGAAATCCTGCCGATTGACGAACACGGTTTGCGCCGCAACGAAGGCACACGCCGCGCCTATTGCCTGAACAGCGACGTCTATTGGGAGTACAGCCGGCGCATCGTTCGAGCGATGGCCACCGCCCTGGGAAATCATCCCCAACTCATCGCCTGGCAGATCGATAACGGCATCGGCGGGCACCAAACGTCGTCTTCCTTCAATGAGGAAGCCCGGCGGGATTGGCAAGCCTGGTTAAAGGCCAAATACGAAACCATCGATCGCCTCAATGAGTTGATGGGCAATCGCTTTTGGAGCCAGACCGTCCGGGACTGGAGCGAGGTGCCGACGCCTAAAGCCGCGCCCACGGTCCATAACCCGGCCCTGGTCACAGATTGGAAGCGTTTTTCCAGCGATACCTGCGTCGCTTTCGTCAAAATGCAGGCGGACCTTCTTCACGAGTTGACCCCGCAAATCCCGGTCACAACCAACCTGCGCGCGCTCACGCGCAATTTCGACCATTTCGATATGGCTGAAGTCCTGGACTTTGTCGCCGTCGATAGCAATGCCACCATCAAATCCAAGTCCTCGGAAAACGCTTGCGAAATTGACATGCTGCGTTCGCTCAAGAAAACCGGCGTTCGCACCCCGGATGGCGAGACCGGCTTTTGGGTGATCGAGCAAAAGGCCGGCCACGTGAATTGGCAGGAGGTCAATTCCTTGATTCGCCCGGGTGTCGTGCGGCTCTTTACTTACCAATTGGTCTCGCGCGGCGCCAGCGGCGTCCTTTACTTCATGTGGCGCCAGCCGCGCATCGGCTCCGAAAAGTTCTATGGCGGGGTCTTGACCCACGACGGACACGCCGACAACCGGATTTATAAGGAAATCAGCCAGATCGGCGAGGAAATGAAGCTCCTGGCCCCCGTCCTGAAAGGAACCCGGGTGGTGGCTGAAACCTGCATTCTCTACAGCCACGAAAACGAATGGGCCCAGCAACAGCCTATGCAGCCCAACAAGCATTTCAACCAGCGCGAGCACGTCCAGCTTTACTACAATGCGCTGCATGACCGGAACATCGCGGTGGACTTTGCCCGGCCCACGGAAGACCTCTCCCAATACAAACTGGTTTTCGCCCCTTCCTTGCACCTGCTGGCGGGCGGCGAAGCGGACCTGCTCAAGCTCTATGTCCAGAACGGCGGCACGCTTGTGGCCACGTTCAATACCGGCCTGGTCGATGAGCACCACATGGCGCCCGACACCGGGTTTCCGCACGATCTGACCGACCTTTTTGGCCTGGAAGTCATCGAGTTCGATCCTTTGGCCCCGGGGGAGGAGAATCATCTGGCGTTCAAAGGAACGTTCCCGACCAGCCACCTCCATCCGGCCCGCATCTGGTGTGACCTCATCGAACCCAAAGAAGAATGCCAGATCCTGGCCACCTACGCCAAGGACTTCTATGCCGGCCGGGCCGCCATCACCCTGAATACTTTCGGCCTGGGCCGGGCGGTCTATGTCGGCACCATGAGCCAGCAATACTTTTACTACGACTTGATCGCCTGGCTCCGCCAGATGTGCAACCTTTTCCCCCTCCTCAAAGTCCCCGATACCGTTGAAGTCAGCTTGCGCCAGAAGGACGACACCAAGATTTATTTTCTGCTCAACCACCAAAACTCGCCGGTCCGCCTTCAGTTTTACAAGCCGATGCACGATTTCCTGACCGGCAATGCTCTCTCCGGCAATTATGATCTGCCCCCGCACGGGGTGCTCGTTCTGGACGAACATCCAGCCGCTTGAGAAAAAAGAATTTCCCCAAACGCGCCGGCGCTCTGAATCCGCGCCAGCAAGTCATCGCCGCCTGGCGCGGCGTGGACCTCACTCCTCTGGAGAAAGCGCGCGCCTTCAGTGCCAAGCCGGTGGGCCACATCATGCCGCACGTGCTCACCGGCCTGAAGCTCGACCGCCGCCAAGCCGATCTGGAAGTGCTCAAGGTTTGGAACAACCTCATTGATCCGTCGATCGTGGCTCATGCCCGGCCGACCGGCCTGAACAAGGGAACCCTCTTCGTCACCGTGGACAACAGTGTCTGGCTCCATGAGATCGTCCGCTATCGCCGCAAAGAAATCCTCGAACGCCTCCAACACAGCTTCGGGCGCGATCTTATTGTGCGCATCTCCTTCCGGGTGGGGTGAGACTCTTACCGTGGCTCCAACTCGATGTCCAGTTCGCCCGCCTGTTCCAGCCGTTGGATTTCGGCCGTGTAACCTTGCCGGAAGGTCGGATATTTGAACTGGTAGCCCAATTCCATTTTCAACTTGCGGTTCAAGACCCGCTTGTTGGTGAGTCCCCGCTTCCGTTCCGCCTTCGCCAGCTCCGGCTCAAACGGCGGCATCCATTTTCCCAACGTCTCCGAAAGCCAGCGAAAAAAGTGAATCTGCGCCACCGGCTCCTCATCGACCACGTTGTAAATCTCGCCCGGCCGCGCCGATTTCAGCGCCGTCAGGATGATCCCGATCAAATCGTCGCGATGGATCATGTTCATCAGGCGCTCGCCGTGGCCCGCAATCTTGGCCTCGTTGCGCAGGTACTGCCGCAGCAAGTGGCCGCGCCCGGGACCGTAAATGCCGGCCACGCGCAAGATCACCGCCGGGAAATGGTGTTGTTGCACCGCCTGGAGCAGCAGCTTCTCGGTTTCGACCAAGACCTTGCTGGTTTCATTTTCCGGCTCGGTCGGGCTCTGCTCTTTGACATGCGAACCGTCGTTCTGCGCATAAACACTGGTGCTGCTCGTATAAACAAACTTCCGGGGAGGCGCCGTGCGCAGCCATTCGATCAGATTCCGCGTGCCCTCGCAATAAACCGCGCGGTACGCCTCCACCCCTCCTTGATTGGAGGCGACCGTGTTCACCACCCAGTCAAAAGGCGCCGGCAGCCGGGCCAGCTCAGCGGGTTTGGTTATATCCGCCTGCAACGGCTGGAGGCCCGCCGCTTTCATCTCGCCCTCCGCGCTGGGCGAGCGGCGCACTCCGAAAACCTCGTGCCCCTGGCGCGTCAATTCCGCGCCCAGCGGCAATCCGACATACCCGCAACCGATGATCAATACGCGCATCATCACTAATCTAACCTGACTTTCACTCGCGCCAAATCGAAAAAGCGAAAGGCGACTTGAGGTTTGTAAACCGATGTTCTCTCCTCTATCATGAAATTAAGATGAATCTTGTCCTGGCATCGTGACACACAGATGAGCAACAGCGAAACCAACGCGCCCACCTCGCGGGCCGCCAATTATCAGGCCGGCCGGCCGCATTGCGCCCCTCACCCGGACGGCCGTCAAACGCCTTCGGCCATCCGCAGGCCGGAGTTGCTGGCGCCCGCCGGCGATTGGGACTGCGCCAAGGCCGCCGTGGAAAATGGAGCGGACGCGATCTATTTCGGGTTGGAACGTTTCAACGCCCGCATGCGCGCGCACAATTTCACCGAAGCCGACCTGCCCAAACTGATGGAATTCCTCCACCGGCGCGGCGTCAGAGGTTATGTCAGCTTCAACACGCTGGTTTTTGCCAACGAAATGGCCGAGGCCGAGAATTCCTTGCGGGCCATCATTGCCGCGGGAGTGGATGCAGCGATCGTTCAGGACGTCGGCATTTGCCGGCTCATCCGCCAGCTTTCGCTCGATTTCCCCATTCATGCTTCAACGCAAATGACCGTTACCAGCGCCGCCGGCGTGGAGTTCGCGCGCGAATTAGGCTGCCAGCTCGTGGTTCTCGCCCGTGAATGTTCGATCAAGGAAATCGAGAAGATTCAGTTGGCGCTGGCCCCGCCCATCTCAAATTTGAAATCTCAAATCTCAAATCTGCCTTTGGAAGTCTTCGTCCACGGCGCACTGTGCGTTGCTTACTCCGGTCAATGCCTCACCAGCGAAGCGCTTGGGGGCCGTTCCGCCAACCGGGGCGAATGCGCCCAGGCCTGCCGGATGCCGTACGAGTTGATTTGCGACGGACAGCCCGTGCCGCTCGGCGACCGAAGGTACCTGCTCAGTCCGCGGGACTTGGCCGGACTGGAATTGCTCCCCGATTTGGCGCGGGCGGGGGTTGCCTCTTTGAAGATTGAAGGCCGGCTCAAGACGCCCGAATACGTCGCCAATATCACCCGGATCTATCGCCAAGCGCTGGACCGACTGGCGACCGACAACGGGCAACTGACAGCGGACGAAGCATCAAAGCGTGCATCCGGGCACGTTCCACTTGTCACCCGTCACACTCAATACGACCTGGAGATGGCCTTTTCACGCGGCCTGTCCACCGGCTGGCTGGGTGGCACCAACAATCAGGAGCTGGTCCATGCTCGCTTCGGCAAAAAGCGCGGCGTTTTTCTGGGCGAAGTCAGCCGCGTTCAAGGTGACACGGTTTTTCTGACGCTGGAGGGACCACTCAAGCCCGGCGATGGCGTTGTCTTTGATGCGGGCCATCCGGAGCAGGAGGAAGAAGGCGGCCGCGTTTATGAAGTGCGAAAGCAAAAGGGCAATGGCGGAAAGGCAATGGAAACGGCCCTGACCTTTGGCCGCGGCGATGTGAATTTCCAGCGCATTCAAGCCGGCCACAAATTATGGAAAACCAGCGATCCTCAGCTCGACCGGCGGCTGCGGCAGACCTTTGCCGGCAAAACACCTCGATTCCAGCGTCCGCTGCAACTGGAGGTCCATGGGGCGGCGGGGCAGCCGATGACAGTCATGGCTCGAGATGAAGTCGGCCTCATGGTTCAGGCGGCCTCAGCCATGCCTCTGGCCGGCGCCGAGAACCAACCGCTGACCCTGGAACGCTTGCGCGAACAGCTTGGCCGCCTCGGCGGCACCCCTTTCAAGCTTGGCGCATTGCGCAACTGGCTCGAAGGCAGCGTGGTGCTGCCCTTCAGCGAACTGAACCGCCTCCGCCGGGAATTGGTCAGGCAGTTGGAGCAGTTGCGCGCGCAACCCCTGCGCTGGACCTTGGATTGCGGATTGCGGATTGCGGATTGCGGATTGGTGACAGGCGATTCTGCAGTTGTTGGGAAAACCGCTCCGCCGTCCGCCGAGTTGATCGTCTTGGTGCGCAGCCTGCCGCAATTGGAGGCCGTCCTGCGTTGCGGCGTGCGGACGGTTTACTGTGAATTCGAAGATCCGAAAAAGTATCGCGACGCTGTTCAGCGTTTTCGCGAGTGGGCCAAGGCTGCTTCCAGTCCAGTTCCACCCACGGCATCGAATTGCCTGCCATCCCCCATTACCCATCACCCATCATCCGTCATCCGTCATCCATCATCCATCACCCATCACCCATCACCCATCACCCATCACCCATTACCGGCCACCAACAACGCGGTTCAATCTGAAATCTCAAATCTCAAATCTCAAATCTTCGTCGCTCCTCCGCGCATCTTCAAAACGGGCGAGGACTGGATTCTGAAACAGGTTCTTTCCTCTGAGGCCGACGGCTACCTGGTGCGCAATTACGATCATCTCAAGTTCTTCGCCGGCTGCCGGCGCATCGGTGATTACTCGCTGAACGTGGCCAACGCGCTGGCCGCCGGCCTTTTCATGAACCGTTATGGGCTGGAGCGCGTTACCGCTTCGTATGATTTAAACATCCTGCAACTGGAAGCCCTGCTGCAATCCGCGCCACCGGACTGGTTCGAGATCACGATTCACCAGCATATTCCCATGTTTCACATGGAGCATTGCGTCTTCTGCGCCTTTCTTTCCACGGGCACAGACTACACCAATTGCGGACGGCCGTGCGACCGGCACGAGGTCGGGCTGCGCGACCGGGTCGGCGCCGAGCACCCGCTTAAGGCTGACAGCGGCTGTCGCAACACCGTGTTCAATGCCCTGGCTCAAACCGGCGCGGAAGGTGTGGCGCGCTTGCTGGCGCTGGGCGCGCGACGGTTTCGGATCGAGTTCCTGAACGAGACGCCGGAGCAGGCCGCGCAGATCATCCTCAAGTATGCTCAACTATTGCGAGGAAAAATCAGCGGGACGCAGCTCTGGCGCGAGTTGAAGTTGTTGAATCAGTTGGGCGTGACGCGCGGGCAGATGCCGCAGACCTCCTGAGACCCCGGATTCTGGACGATCTCACCGCCTCGGTCCCTTCTGACGAAACTATGATGCATATGCATCATAGTTTCGTCAGAAGGGACCGAGGCGGTTGGGGCCGGTCAAGTTGCAGGAGGAACCGCCGGCTGAGGCCTGGGACCAAGAGTTTTGAGGCTGGAGCGGTGGTTTGCGCCGGTTACTGACCGTCAAACGGCAAAAGCCAAGGAGTGGAAGGCAGGCGCTCTTTATCGCCTCAGAATCGCCCGGGCCGGCGCCCCGTCACTGTTCAGTATTTTCAAGGGCAGGCAGACCAGTTCGTATCGGCCCGGCGCCACCTTGGCAAGGTTCAGCCCTTCGATGATCCAGATGCCCGCGCCCAACAGCGCCTGGTGCGTCTCGACGCCGTCCCGTCTGTAGCCGCCCACCGAAAGGTAATCAACCCCAACAGCCCTGATTTTGCGCTCGGCCAGGTATTGCGCCGCCTCCTTGGAAATATAGACGAAATCTTCATCGAACGCGTCCATCTTCCAGGAGCGAGTCGAATTGCGCGTCTTGAAGAGAATGCGCTCTCCCCGGCGAATCTTGCGCGGATGAATCTCATCGACCTTGACGGCCTCGCGATTGCGAATGGCAATGACTCTGGCCGGGCCAATCGTGGCCTCGAGCGGCATTTGATCCAGGCCTTGGCCATGGCGGATGAAATGCGCCGGAGCGTCCATGTGCGTCCCGGTGTGGGAACTCATCGAGAGCGTGGAGACGGTGCAGACATGGCCGCGTTCCATGTCCATCATTCGTTCCACGCGCACCTCCGGATTATCCGGCCAACGCGCCATCCTGGTCCGGATCGTCACTGAAATATCAATCCATTTCTTGCTCATAATTGTTTCCTGGATCGCCGGCCGCTGTCTGCTAGCCAAACGAGATGATGTTTTTGATGCCGATCTTGTCGCCCATGAGCAGGTCGCGATACGAATCAATGCGGTAGCGGCCCGTGATGAGCGAACGCAAGGCTTCGGGCCACCGTCGCAGAAAGACGCCGAGATCGCGGATGGCTGCGGTGAAGGCTTCACCGTCGGCGTTGACGGTGCCAACGATGGCTTGGTTCTTGAGCACGATGTTGCGCATCAGGGTGTCGCCGTCCACCGTGATGGGCTCGTGCGGCGCGGGAATGCCCGTGAAAATGAAGATGGCGTTCATGCCGATGATTTTCATCACCTCGAAGGAAAGCTTCGACACGCCGATCGCTTCATAGACGACGTCAATCTCGCCGACGCGCTCGGCAAATTGCTCGACCGATTCGGTTAGACAAGAGATGTACTTTGCGCCGAGTGACTCGACGAGTTCGGACTTGGGATTGGGGGCCTGGGAGCGGGAATAAACGTAAGTCTCAAAGCCGTTGACCAGCATCACCATCGTGCCCAGAATGCCGACGGGTCCGGCGCCCAGCACCACGGCCTTCTTGCCGCGGCCCCGCTGGTCGGGCGGCAGGTCCGCTGCCAGCCACGGCAAGCGCTGTTGGGTTTGCCACATCTGGGCCAGGCCCTTCTCGGCCACGGTCAACGGCTCCACCAGCACGGCCACGTCGCGCAGTTCCGGCGGAACGAAGGAAAGGTATTTTTCTTCATCGACATAATACTCGGTCAAGAAACCGTGCGTCATTTTGATGCCGCGCTCGGTGAAGTCGTTGGTCGAGCAAAAGTCCTGTCTGTCCATGCGGCAGGCCCGGCAATGGCTGTGAGGACAAGGCCGGCGAACCGAGGGAACCACCAGGTCGCCGGGCTGAAAGCGGGAGACGCCTTCGCCCACTTCGACCACCTGGCCCAGCGATTCGTGGCCCAGCACCAGGTAATCGAAACCGTCGGGCGGACTCCCGTAAACGAAGGTGCAAATCTCTTTGTCTGTGCCGCAGATGCCGACGTCCAGGGACCGGACCTTCACCTGCCTGGCCGCAGCCAACCGGGGCACAGGATGATCAATCAGCCGGACTTCACGTTCACCGGGGACGACACCCACTGCGCGCATGGTCGATTTATTCATGGTGGTTTCGCATTGTTTGCCTATAGGCTGCTCCCCTGAAGGAGCGACCGGCGGCCATCCTAACGACTCTTCACAGGGAGGAAACAAAAATCCCGTGCCGCGACACAAAAATCCCGTGCCGGATGTAATGCCAGGATGTAAGTCAGGTTTGGGACTGCCGGACGGACCAGTCCCGGAGGGACGTCAGATGATAGCCCAGCGTTTCAACGCTGGGTTCGCGGCCGTCCAGAGTCGAGTCCCGTCAGGGACGGCAGAAATCCGGTGCAAGGCAATACCAGCGGCTCTGTCGTCCCTGGCGGGACTCGGTTTTTCAGGCGCATATCCTCACCGATGAATCGCTGGGCTATTTTCTTTTACCCTGCCGGGCTGGACGCGTCCCCCTCAAAGGCTGAGTTGCATCCTGTAAAGCCAGATTCAAGAGCAGGACGGTTTCGAAATCTGGGCCGTCGTCCGCCCGATTTGACCGCGCGCTCAGGAGTTCTTCCAGCGCCGCAGCCGCAGAGCATTGCCAATCACGATCAGATCCGAAAGTCCCATGGCCACGGCCGACACCACCGGACTCAGGAATCCCAGCATCGCCAGGGGAATACCGGCTGCATTGTAAAAAAAAGCCCAGAACAAGTTCTGCCGGATGGTGCGCAAGGTCGCTTGGGCCAAACCCAGCGCCTCCGGGATAGCCTGAATGTCCGACTTCAGCAGGATGATGTCGGCTGCTTCCCGGGCGACATCACTCGCGCGGCTGACCGCGATGCCCAAGTCCGCTTGCTCCAGCGCGGGAGCGTCGTTGATCCCGTCTCCGACAAAGGCCACTCGTTCTCCCCGCCACTGGAGTTGCTCGATGAGGCGCGCCTTGTGTTCGGGCCGGACTTCGGCATAGACGTCGCCGGAGTGCATCCCGACTTGTTCGGCGATGGCGTCCGCCGTCCGCGCATGGTCTCCGGTGATCAGACAAGTCCGCTTGCCGCCGGCTCGAAGTTGCGCGATGACTTCGGCGACATGCGGCTTGACCGTGTCGCGCAGGGCCAGCAAGCCGACCAGCTTTTGATCTGCGGCCAACCCCAACACCGTCGCCCCTTTGGCTGACCATTGGTCGGCGAATTTTGGCGCGGCGCGAAGGTCCACCCCCGCTTCGCGCAGCCAACTCAAGGAGCCGAGCCGGCAGAGCTTGGCCCCGGAATGCTCATCTGGAATCTGTAGTTTTCCCTGGACGCCGCATCCTCGCACTTCCTGCCACTCGACGGCGGGAAATGGGTCATTCGCCAACCGTGCTACGGCTTGACTCAGCGGATGGTTCGAAGGTTTGGCCAGAGAGGCGGCCAGCGTCTCAAAGCTGGTCGCATGGCGGGACGGTTCGCGATGGTCTTCGGTGGCTGCCACGCTGACTTTTCCTTCGGTCAAAGTCCCGGTTTTGTCGAACAGGACCACGGTGATGCGTCCGGATTTCTCCAGGGCCGCTCCATCCCGGATGAGAATGCCCCGCTGGGCGGCGGCGTTGGTTCCCGCCATAATGGCCACCGGCGTGGCCAAACCCATCGCGCAAGGACAAGCGATGATCAACACGGCAGCCGCGTGGAAAATGGCCGAAGCCCAAGCGCCTTCGGGCCGGTG
>CAYIIH010000207.1:12486-15153 GCA_964363225.1 uncultured Verrucomicrobiota bacterium
GTGTCCATGTTCGAGCTGCCGGCCTTGAGCTGGTTCCAGGCGCCTCGGTAAAAGCGGGCGCCGCAGAGGACTTGCACGGGCAACGCCAAGGCAAAAGCGAGCCATTGATACCACCGCTCCAGGCCCAAGTGAAACACCCATTCCGAGGCCAGCAACGGCGCCGTCGCCAGCGAGCCGGCCACGACATTGAATTGCCAGCCTTCCAACGGCGACCAACGTTTTCGAGCGGCGAGACTGGAAGAAGCCTGCGCGGCGCGCGCTTCAAAGCCGGCCTTGCGCACGGCGGCCAGGAGTGCGGACACGTTCGGAGGTGACTGCCAGCGCACTTTGGCCTGGCCTTCCTCCAGGAACACGGAGGCGCTGGCCACGCCGGACACCCCTTGCAGAGCCTCGGTCACATGCCGAGCGCAACCGCTGCAGGTCATGCCCTGGACGGTCAATTCAGTAACGATTCCGGCTGGGGCGGCCGGAATGAGCGGATTGGGCTCGGAGCGCGTCTGCATCATTTGCCCTCTAACGTGTCCAAGGACAAGGGCAGAGTCAAATTCACGTTGACCCCAAGCCGCTTTTTTCTTTAAGCTCTGGCTGCAATTCAGTTCCTAAGTACGAAATAACTATGAATACTATTGTCCCTCTGATCAGTTCCGGTGTGGCGGGTCCCTTGGGGGTCCTGCATCTGCCTCGTTTTTGGCTGAAGGCGTCTTTGGAAGCGCGCAGCAAACTGGCCGCCGGCTATCCCGGTTGCGGCAAAGGCTACGATCAAATGGTCCTTGATGGCCTCGGTCTCGACCGCCAAAAAACCTTGGATTACATCAAAAACTCGCGCCCCACTTATCCGCAACTCGAGGCCTGGATCAAGCAACAGCCCGGCGTCAAACTGGACCAAGCTTCCGTCGATAGCTTGAACGCGGCCATTCGCGGCTATGACCACGATGATGACACGCGCCGGTCGATCCTCTCGGCCAATGGCCTTCCAGATGATGCCAAAGCGCCGCGCGACGCCGTCAACTTGAATAATCTGGACGATTGGAAGGAATTCCACGACGCCGAGCTGAAGTAAACCACGGCGCGGCGCGGCGGAGCCACAAGCAAAGGAGCGCCGACATTCTTGTCGGCCTGCCTGCGCCGCTCCGGCAGGCAGGCTTTGGCGCTGGCGTGCGATTCGGGCCGACAAGAATGCCGGCGCTCCTGCACCACGCCAGAAAATCCTCGCGGCGCGCGAGGATTCGTACGGATTGCAGCGCAGAGAGAACCGCGTTGCGGAGCGGAGAGAGATTCAAACCGCAGTTCGCCCACGTAATTGGCGGCGCGAACTGCGGTTGTTTTTTCAATGCGCATGGACGCTCCTTTCCGCAAACACGCCTTGCGCCAGGAACCGTTCTGTGTTAATCACGGACCATGAAAACGGTTCCCGTCCTTTCAAACGATGAGATTCAAGAGGATCGTCCCATGCCTAGTCGCAATCACTCCCGCACGGCGCACAACCTGAGCGTGCTGCTGGACAGGTTCAAAGACCGTTTCTCCATCCACCAACAACTGTCACTCAACTTGGACGGGTGGCAGACCATCCCTGATCTCTGCCTCTACCCCCGAGGGAGCTTGTCTTCCGACTGGCTGACCGATGAAGACGAAGTGAAGGCCCCGCCCCTGCTGGTGATCGAAATACTTTCGCCAAAGCAGAACCTCCAGCCGTTGGTGGACAAGATTCGCGAATACGGTCAACACGGGGTGGAATCGTGCTGGTTGGTGGAACCGGCCACGCGAGTCGTATCTGTGTTTCCCGCCTTGGGCGGCAGCCGGGCTTTTGCGGAAGGAAACCTGCGAGATGAGACCGCAGCCATCGAGATTCCCCTTGCCCAGATTTTTGTCTGAACGCTAACCAGTGGGGAGCCGATGAGGGAGCGAAGAGTTGTCGAAACTAGGAACCTCTTGACGCCCGCACAGAAAGCGAGCGGAGTGCGGTTCACGGCGGATTCAAGAAAGAAGCTCTCGACTGGGCAGCCGGGGTGGAGCGCCGATTTTTAATCGGCTTGAGGGTCCCACAGGCTGGTCGTTGCGCCAAAGCCGGTTGCAAACCGGCGCTCCGTTTTCTTGAATCCGTCCTGAGTGCGGTTGCTTTTGCGCATTCTAGAATTGCCAGGCCATGAAAAATCATGCTGGATGCCCGCATGAGACGCTATTAATCTCCACTCAATATGAAACCTTCCGAAATTCTGTTAGTAACCTGGATGGCCTTGGCCCTGGTTTGCCCTGGGGCTTTGGCGCAACCGGCTTCGCCTGAGATCGAAGACATTGCCCTGGTGCCTCGCTTGACGATCCGGAGCGAGCTGGGAGTAACCAACGTGATTGAATATGCGGAGGCGTTGGCGACCAACCAGTGGCTGGTTTTGACCAATCTGGTGGTGACCAACAATCCTTATGTGATAGTGGACTTGGCAGCGCCTGGCGCCAAGCGTTTCTATCGGGTGGTGATTCCCGGGGTTACCAATGTCCCGCCCGACACGAATGCTCCTGCCGGCATGGTCCTCATTCCCGCCGGCTCGTTCCAGATGGGGGACACGTTCAGCGAGGGGGACTCCGCTGAGCGCCCGGTGCATTTGGTTAATGTGAGCGCGTTTTACATGGACCGGACGGAGGTGACGAAGGCGTTGTGGGACGAGGTGTATC
>CAYIIH010000208.1:0-15088 GCA_964363225.1 uncultured Verrucomicrobiota bacterium
GTGCCTCCCCTGCTGGCTTGTCGGCCCCGGAACGCTTCATGCATTGGCGCTGATTGTCCGCCTCGGAACGGCCCTCTGCTTGACGGCAAGCATTGCTTACATCATTCTGTCATTATGAACGCCACTATCTATGGCCGCGGGCAGATGGTCATTCCGGTCAAAGCCAGGAAACAGGCCCGGATTGAGACGGGCGACGTCGTGTCCGTGCAGCCAGAAGGCGATGGCCGCATCGTCCTGGTGCGATTGGAGCGGCCAAAGCAGTTGGCGCCGGTCAAAGTACAATTCTTCAAGCGCAAAGGGCAGCACACCGTCGCTTCGACCGGCCGCGCGATCACGAGCGAGCAAGTCCGTTCGCTGTTGAATGAGTTGCCCAGTGATTGAATCCGCGTTGTGAACAAACGGCGAACAATCCGGCAATAACTTCCAATAACTCGGACTTTATTGAGCCGTTCCATTGCGGCATAAGGGACTCATGAGCGACGAATATTCCGAGGACCATTTGAGGGCCGTCCTCGCAACCGCTGATGAATGGTACGAAGCCTTCGCCAAAAGTCCCGCGTTTGCGCGTCTGAGCGATTCACACCAACGAAAGGCCGGGGCCATCACTGAATTCTTCGCGCGTTATGCCTACGAATATCTCGGTTTGTCCCCCCGCGAGTGGGACCGCGGCGCCGTTGTGGAATGCTGCACGGAGATTTTGCCCCGAAAAGTGTCGGCCGAGATTTCTTACTTTGAGGCGATTGCGCCGGTGTTGAGCGCGTTTTTCAGATTTCTGGAAGATGAATCCCTCCTCCCCAATGGGCGCGCCTTGGCTAAAGCCGCAGCAAGTTTGCATGATGAAATCGTCGCCAATTCCAAAGACCGGAGCAATTGGGGTCCGGCCAAACACTTTGTCATGGCCGCTCAGGATGCCGGCGTGGACATCAGCGAACCCGGTGCGCTTGAAGCCTTCATGTTGCAGTTCAACCTGCAGCAGATCGCCCGCTCCAGAACGGCCCATGCCAGGCAGTCGCCATGGCCCCTTCCCAGCGCATTGCTGACGGAGGACCGTAATTCCCGGCCACCTGTCGCTCCCTACGATCCCTGCCCTTGTGGAAGCGGAAGGAAATACAAGTTCTGCTGCAAACAGAAAGACTGAAGGGCATCATCGGATTTGGCAGAAGGACAGGTTCGTGGCCGAGTGGTGGCTCAGTTCCGCCAAACTCGTCCTCAATCGCAATTACGACTGCTCCTTCGACGTGCATGACTGGACCGGAGTCATCCCTTTCCTTGAAGGCAAGGCAGGCGTCTCGTAGCCGGTTTGGGCGCAATTCACCCAAGCTTCATTGTCGCCGATGGTGAGGACGCGGACCCGCTCGGGCGCGAGCCAGAGGGGGAAGTTGCCGGCGTAACGCTCGATGAGGAAGTCGAGGAAGCGCTCCTGGCGGAAACCGCCTTGTGTTATTGGTGACCGGCGATGCTGCGCACGAACGCCTTCAACGGCTCAAAAGCCAGGGCTTGCCAAGGAATCGCACCCTTTTGTGCAGCGCGGCCAAGCTGCGGATCGATCACGTCCGCAGCCAGAGCATATCCCGCGAATCGCGCTTTCGCCGTGTTGGCCGGCTCCTGACCCTGCTTGCTCAAGCAATCGAAGAATTCATTTACGCACGGGAGCAACTTTGCCCGCGCGCTCCGCTCCATTTCCTCGATGGCCTCCAAGCAGAGTGTTTCCAGCATGCCGGGCCTGGTGCAATCAGGCAGGACGAACACGCCCACTTGTGGTCTCTTCTCCTGGACCGATGTGAGCGCTGCGATCCGATCGGGGACCGGCAGAGCGAATGACGGGTTCTCTTCGTTGAATCCCTCGATTGCGCTGACAACGCTTTCGAAGGCTTTGGAAGCAGCGTCCGCTTCTGCGTCGCGGATGATGCCGAGGCGCCGCACTCGCTGCCGAAACTCGGCTTTTGTGGCAAATGCGTTAAGGAACAGCTTGAGATTGGCCGCTTCCTTTTCGCCAAATGTGCGGGCCTCGACCTGGTCCTTAAGTCGAAGATCCTTCTCAATTAGTTCGCGGAGAAACATCTCCAGCGTGCGGCCTTCCGACAAAATGATTCCTGGAGTGCGAATGTCCCGGCCAAGGCTCAATTGCTCCGGACTCGGCCGTTGCGGCACGCTCATTTGCGGATCTCCAGATTGTTCTCCAACGCGTAAGCGAGAGTCTCCTGGGAGAGTGCGACCGCCTCGATCTGGCCGTTGACAACCTGCATTCGTTGAACGCCCAATTCATCCGTGCCAGAATCCGTTTGTCCAGTCCCTCGGCGGCGCACTCCGCGGCGCACTGATCTTAGTCTTTCTTGACTTAGTCTTTCTTGAACGCCCAATTCATCCTTGCCGCGCTCCACGGCGGCTGCCAGCGCAGCGCGAACGCACTCCAAGCTATGAGTGGTCGCAAACACCTGGACGTTCTCCTGCTCGCAGACAGCAAGCAATCCTTTCCATATCGGCAGGAGGTTGGAGGTGAAGATTCCGTTCTCGATTTCGTCCACCAGCAGCACGTTGGTGCGCGCAGAGAGGATTTCCGTGTAGATGTGCAACAACCGATTGAACGCCTGGCCCATCTGCGGTGCGGGGATGGCTCGCGAGAGTCCGATGTCCACAAATACCAGCGGCGAACTGGTGCCGGGCAACTTCGCATAGCGCAATCGCCGGACGTCGGGATTGATTTCGCGCATGACTTGCTCGATCCGCAGTTCGCCTCCCGCATTGAGCGCGACTTGATTGTATCGCTCGGCATCCTCGACCGGATCGGAAGGGCGGATAGACAGGCGAGACACCCGCAGGTTTGGGGGCGAGGCAAGGCCGGGGATGGTTTCAATGTTGGTCTGTCTAATGATCAGAGGCGTTTCCCGCTTTCCCGCCTCAACCACACGGAACAGGACCGTTGCTTGAGAGGGCGAGGAGCGCTCTTCACTGTTGAGCTGCACCTGCGTTCCGTCGCTGGTGGAGGCGATCAGTGAAATCCTGTTCCTGAGGTCGCGGTCATAAAACAGCCACAGCCAGAAGTTCTCAAAATCGTCTCGCGTGCCTTCGTTGGGCAAGTGCTCTTTCGAAGGCTGGCCCGTCTGCTGATTGCTTCGGAATGCCAGCGGCAAGCTCTGGAGGGCGGCGCCATCGCCCAGCAACAAAGTGAGTGCCTCAAGGACGCTCGTCTTTCCCGTGTCATTTCCGCCCACCAGAATCGTCACCCTACGGAGATGGTCCAAAGTGACGCTCTTGAGTCCGCGAAAATTCTGGATTGCCAGCTTCGTTATCATGACGGCTCTTTTGAGCGATGATTTAAGGTTTTCGTTCCTTTATGGCGAGCAGAATCCCCGCCACCACTTCCGCCCGCGGCTTCACTCCTTGCTGGCCTTTGCCGTGGATGCGCACTGCGACGGCGTTGGCTTCCTGTTCACGCTGGCCCACGACGAGGATGTGGTGGACGCGCGCTTCTTCGGCGCGCTGGATGCGGCCCATGAGCTTGTCGTTGCTGATTTCCAATTCGGCGCGGACTTGCTGGGCCCGCAGCTCGTTCACGATCCCTTTGGCGTAATCGAGTTGTTGCTCCGTGACCGGCAGGACTCGCACCTGCTCGGGTGCCAGCCAGAGCGGGAAGTTGCCGGCGTAATGCTCGATCAGGAAGCCGATGAACCGCTCGTGCGTCCCCAGTGGGGCGCGGTGGATGCAGAGCGGGGTCTTGTCCGTGTTGTCTTTGTCGCGATAGACCAGGCCGAAGCGCTTGGGCACGGCGAAATCGACCTGGTTGGTGGCGATGCTGAATTCGCGGCCGATGGCGCTCCAGACCTGCACGTCGATCTTCGGGCCGTAGAACGCCGCTTCGTTCGGCACCTCGACATAATTGATGCCGCTGGTCTTGAGGACGTCTCGGACCATGTTCTCGGTTTGAATCCATAGCTCCGGCTCGTTGACGAATTTCTGGCCGAGCTTGGCGGGGTCGTGCGTGCTGAAGCGCATCACGTATTTCTCGAGGCCGAAGATTTTGAAATACTTCAGATACAACTCGTTCACCGCGTTGAACTCTTCGGCGAATTTCTCCGGCTGGCAGTAGATGTGCGCGTCGTTCATGTTGAGCGAGCGGACGCGCATGAGGCCGAAGAGTTCGCCCGATTGTTCGTAGCGGTAGTTCGTGCCGTATTCGGCCAGGCGCAACGGCAAATCGCGATAACTGCGCGGCTCCGCCGCAAAAATGCGGTGGTGATGCGGGCAGTGACGTATCACAATCCAGGTTTCTCGTTGGCTTAATGTCATTTGACAGCGGCTTCGTCACGTCGTGGCAGAGCCTCTAGTTCTTGTTCGATTTTCTCGGCCAGCGCGAGATCAACGACGATGACGGAGCACAGCTTTTGGAGGGAGGCATGCACGATTGGTCGTGCTTTCGTGGGGTGAATCCCACATGCGATGAGAACGACGCCTGGCCAACGCTCGATTCCTTTCTTACTTTGAGCCGTGATTTCAACCAGGTGGCGGCGTTTCAGTCCAATCCAGCGAGCATCTATTTCTTCGAGCTTCGCATTCTGCGACGGCGACAGGTTCAGAGTGAGAGGTATCGGCACGCCAGCGATTTCACCTGCAAGGAACTCAAAGTCCATTGGAGTGAGATGTGCAAGTGCGTTGCATTCCTCGGTCCACTCGCTCACGGGCGTCGCCGGTCCGACGCTCGTGAGCAATGCCGTCATCTGAGAAATGAGCGGTGTCTTTGTGCCAAAACCGCCGAAAATCCGCGCATACCGTGGAACATTGGTGAAGCGTTGCTGCCATTCCAACGCGTCTTCCTTATTCGCCTCCCCTGGAATCACAGCCGGAATCCCGTCAAGACTCGGAGGGGACTTTAACGGGCTGGCTGAGACGGCGCTGTTCAAGATTTTCGCCAGAGTCGAGGCCGAGTCTTTTGAAGAACTCGCGATCGCTTCACCGCGCACAGGAACAAAGGCCGCGATCCGGCTCCCAAGCCCACAAAGCGGCGCCGCAATGAGCGCCATTTCGCTCGCCAGGGCACGCATCGTCGAGCCATAGGCGATGCCGCAGACGCCGGAAAGCCTTCTGAGGAGGAGTGGGGCAGCGAGGCGCGCGAACACTTGCAACTTTTCGTCTTCTGTGCTTTGGCGGGCGGGTGGAGCAAGGACGATCACTTCTCGAAGTGTGGAGGCTCCGGCCTCCTCCAGTTTCTTAAGCAACCGCTTTCCCACGTCCTCAGCCATCAGCGTTCGGGAAAACTCACACAATTCCTCGATCTCGAACTTTTGGGGATTGATTGATAACCGAAGAAAGCCCTGCGTTAGGGATCTCTTTTTCCAGAAACAAAAGGTGGCTGCATCGAGATGCATCTGCCTGGCGATCACCTTGTCGAGCAGAGCGCCAGCAGCGGCGACATGCAGGCTGAATTCTTTCAAGTCCGATTCAGAGAGTCGTTTTCTAGGCATAGCCGCAGTCTGGCAAATGTTGCAGTCTTCGCAAGCCCAACCTCTGTCTCAAAAACGCCTTAATGTTTTTGCGGTACAGCTCGGAAAATCTGCGGGTAACCAGGATGGTAAGGCTGCTATGACAACACCAAAGTTTTTGGGAACGAATGCATCCAATCGAAGGCCGGCGATCGTCGCTGCTGGCGCGGCTGTCGGTGATAGAACCGTCTTCCTCGACGGCGGCCTTGTTTCCGGCCAGAAAATCCACCTAAACGGCGTGCCAATCCTGTCAGCAGGAGGAGTTGCACCGCGCGCGGCATCTTGGCTCTCGAAATGGGGCTTCGACGTATCGTTTGTTAGTGCTATCGGCCAGGACGATACGGGTGACATGATCCTCGCGCACCTTCGACAAGCAGGCGTCGACACTGAATACATTCACCGTTACAAGGGCAGGACCTCAGAATCGTGGCTCGTCGTCGAGAAGAGTACACGCCGGGAGCGGACCGCCATCATGTCCCTGTCGCCTGAACTGCAAGAGCAGCGGTTGAGCAAAGCTCGCATCGCGGCAATTGTCCGGCTCAACGACGCGCTCGTCGTTGACGGCGCTGGGAACGAAGCAGATCAGCGGGCGTTGGCTTTGGCGTTCGCCAAAGCGGGTCGTCCCGTCGTTGTCAACGTTGAGTGTGTCGAATCGGTTACCGTGGACCTGCTGCCCATCGCATCCGTGGTGGTCGTTTCGGAGCAGTTCATACGCGGAAAATATCCGCACCAAACTACAGTCGCGGCGTTGCAGCGGCTTGCGGTTTCGGATCGGTGCATGCTTTTGGCTGCCACACTCGGCTCACGCGGCTCTGTCGCTCTCGCGAGAACATCGAGCGGATGGAAAGCGCTAGACACCGGCGTGGCCGCGGTTGAGCACTTGCTGGATACAACCGGGGCTGGCGACGCATGGCTCGCCGGCATTACGGCCAGCTTTCTGAAACGTCTGGGCTGGGCAGAGTCAATCCGCATCGCGACTGCCGCGTCGGCTTTCGCGGTCGAAGCCGTGGGATTCCCGGCAGCACCTCGATGGCGCAAACTCGCCGAGCGAGCGGCTCGTGTGCCGCAGGAGTTCAAATCCACTCCGACGGGCGTCACTGGTAGCACGTTCAAGACTGCGATTCATGAGGACTCGAAACCAAGGACAGTGGTTCCTCAAAAGACCTCAACAGTTATTGCTGTGGTATTCGACCTGGACGAAACACTCACTGGGAGCCCGCACATCCGTGCTTGGCGGAAGGCGCTGAAGATAATGGGGCTTAAGGTCCCGCCTCATGTCTGGACCGAGTTTGCCATTCGTCAACGCGGGGTCAGCAACCTTGATGGCGCGAGCGCGTTGCAGGATTTGTTGGGCGTCAGCCTTGACTTGGAGCGGCTGGTTTCGTTGAAAAAGCACGCGGCAATCGAGATGGCTGCGAGCGTTCCTCTTTATCGCGACTTTTGTGAGGCGTTGCCAGACCTGCACGCCCGGTTCCGCTTGGCCGTGTGGACCTCCTCGAACCGTGAGTACTGGCAGACCTTGTGCCGACGTTTCCCGGAACTCGCGTCAATCCCGTGCGCGACGATCGAGACCTATGTTAAGTCCAAACCCGATCCCGCAGGGTGGTTCGAGAGTTTGCGCTTGATGGGACTCAAGCCACAGGATGCTCCGAGGGTCGCCATGGTGGGAGACAGCATCGCAAAGGATCTCGTTGGTGCCAAAAATGGAGGCTGTGAGAGGAGAATCCATTTTCTGAAAAGAGGACGCGTCGCTGAACCCGACAATCCAAAGGTCGTCTGGGCAACGATCCACGATCACCGTGATCTGCTGCGGCTTCTCAGTAGTTGAAGTTATTCAGCGCAATCCGACGATGAACAAATCCTCAATCGGAGAAACAGCCAGCAGGTTTTTGTTGAACGCAGCCCGTTGAATTCGGCTCCGTCCAACCATACTAATTTGGAATGGCTGCTCCTTCACGACCTCCGTTCTCGGATCGCGGCAAGAATGTCGGCAACGACTTCGCCCTTCGGCTTAGCGCCAATGTTGCCTTTGCCGTGAAGGCGGACGCTAACGTTCCCGGCGTGCATGTCGCGCGGGCCAATGACGAGCATGGTGTGCACTTTGGCTTCTTCGGCGCGGAGAACCTTACCGTTGATTTTGTCCGTGCCGTAGTCGCCTTCCGCTCGGACCATGTTCCCGCGGAGTTCGTTCACGATGGCTTTGGCGTAGTTCACCAAAGGCTCTTCGTCGCCGATGGTAAGGACGCGCACCTGATCGGGCGCAAGCCAGAGCGGGAAGTTGCCGGCGTAATGCTCGATCAGGAAGCCGATGAACCGCTCGTGCGTCCCCAGTGGGGCGCGGTGGATGCAGAGCGGGGTCTTGTCCGTGTTGTCTTTGTCGCGATAGACCAGGCCGAAGCGCTTGGGCACGGCGAAATCGACCTGGTTGGTGGCGATGCTGAATTCGCGGCCGATGGCGCTCCAGACCTGCACGTCGATCTTCGGGCCGTAGAACGCCGCTTCGTTCGGCACCTCGACATAATTGATGCCGCTGGTCTTGAGGACGTCTCGGACCATGTTCTCGGTTTGAATCCATAGCTCCGGCTCGTTGACGAATTTCTGGCCGAGCTTGGCGGGGTCGTGCGTGCTGAAGCGCATCACGTATTTCTCGAGGCCGAAGATTTTGAAATACTTCAGATACAACTCGTTCACCGCGTTGAACTCTTCGGCGAATTTCTCCGGCTGGCAGTAGATGTGCGCGTCGTTCATGTTGAGCGAGCGGACGCGCATGAGGCCAAAAAGTTCGCCCGACTGCTCGTAGCGGTAGTTCGTGCCGTATTCGGCCAGGCGCAACGGGAGGTCGCGATAACTGCGCGGCTCCGCTGCAAAAATGCGATGGTGATGAGGGCAGTTCATGGCTTTGAGGTAGTAGCGCTGAACGTTTGGAAGGAAGACGGCCAATGATTCGGCTCGGCGTTTATCTCTGAACGCGTCGGAAACTTCTGCGGGTGCCTTGCCAGCTTCAACTTCTTCCTCAATTAGTCTTAGAGCGGCGACGTCAGGTAATGCGCTCGATCCTCCAGTCGACTTGGCGCGAACGTAGTTGGCCAAAACTCGGTCTGCTTCCGCAATCAATCCCTGGATGCGCGTACGTTCCTCTTTTTCTTCATCCAGTTCCATCGGCGGAAACATCGAGTCCGCGTAGAGCAGCGGCAGATGGCCCGAAGTCAGATACATCTTCTCCTTGGCGATGTGCGGCGTCTTCACGCGCACGTAACCGGCAGCAAACTCGGTTTCCTTGGCCAGCTTTTCCAGTTCCTCCACGATGGCCGTGCCCTTGGGCAGCCAGAGCGGCAGGCCGGGGCCGACGAATTCGGTGTCGATGGCAAACAGACCCATCTCCTGGCCGATCTTGCGGTGGTCACGCTTCTTGGCTTCATCGACCATCGTGAAGTAGGCCTCCAGCTCGGTCTTGTTCTTGAACGCCGTGCCGTAGATGCGCTGGAGCTGCGGGTTTTTCTCGTCGCCCTTGTAGTAGGCGCTGGCCACGGTGGTGAGCTTGAACGCGCCGATGTTGCCGGTGCGCATCACGTGCGGCCCGGCGCAGAGGTCAATGAAGTCGCCGTTCCTGTAATAGGAGATCGTCTCGCCTTCGGGGATGTCCTCGAGGTTGCCGATCTTGAACTTGCTCGGGTTGGCCGGGCGCTCGGTCAATCCGCCGAGGCGTCCGCTTTGCGCGTCCTTCAGCGCCTCTTCGCGCGTGACGACCATCTTCTCGAAGGTGTGGTTGGCCTTGATTTCCTTCTTCATCTCCTCCTCAATCTTCGGAAAATCTTCGGGCGAGATGCGGTGGCTGAGTTCGACGTCGTAGTAAAAGCCGTTTTCGACCGGCGGGCCGGCGGCGAATTGGGCGTCGGGCCAGAGGCGGAGGATGGCGGTGGCCATGACGTGGGCGCAGGAATGGCGCAACCGCTGCAGATCGGTCATTTTGGCGCGGTCGTCGAGGGTCTTGCGGTCTTTCGGTTGTTGGTTTTCTTCGGGCATAGGTTTCAAAGATTTTAACCGCAGATGGACGCAGATGGACGCAGATTTCTTGCGGTGGCTGGGCTGCGGCGGTGAGGCGGACAAAAGGCATAGCCGCACGGTCCAGCCGGCAGATGATGTTTTTGTAGTTTGTTATTTGTGCTCATTGGCGTTGATCCGCGGCTGTTAGGACGATACGTTCCCATTCCAGCTTGGCGTGCTTGAAGTTCAGAATGAGACCGACGGGGAGTTTGATAATGCGGAGGTAGTTTAGTAACTGTCCACGTTCATGGTCGATTATCCGATCAATGCACTTGGCGTCCACGACAACCTTCCCGAAAGCGATCAGGTCGGGGATGAACTCGCCGACGTGCGCACCCTTGTAGAGCACCTCGAAGCGTCGTTGCTGATCAAAGGCAATACGGCGCAGCTTGAACTCCACAACCAGCGAATTCTCATAAAGTTTTTCATTGAGGCCGTGGCCAAGTTCATTCAGCACGTCGAACGCGCAGCCGATAATGGCGTGAGTCTCCTCTTTGCATGGAAAATCATCTGCGTTCATTTGCGTTTATCTGCGGTTCAATTCAATAAACAAAAACGCCTCGAAATAGCAATCGAGGCGCGGGCGTTCATGGTTTTTACATGAACGCTAGACTATTGTGGTCGTCGTCCGAAGCGGAACTAACATGCCCGGAACATATTGAGGACAGGGCTTCTTGGCAAATGATTTTCCATCTGCTTGGCCCAGCGCGATATAGGCGGCACCATAAGCGCCCGCCAATTCGCCCAGTTCGGCCGCCAGCAGCTTCACCCGGTGCCCGCCGGGCCGCCACTCGACCAGATCGAGCGCTTGTTGCAGCGGCTCGAACAAGGCTTTCCCCGCCCGCGCGATGCCGCCGCCGATGATGACCGCCTCCGGGTCCAGGATATTGACAAACGAAGCGATGGCACAGGCCAGATACCTTACTGATGTCAACCATACCGCCGAAGCCTCAGCATCACCCGCCAAGTGCGCGGCAATGAGATCGTGGGTCGTTTGAAAGCGTCCGGCGGAACGGTCCGCAATCGTGCAATTGCCAATGGCCACTTCCAGGCTGCCCGGCGTGTTGGCCACGTCGGAAGGCCCATTCGGATCGAGGCAAATATGGCCCAAATGCCCGGCCCGGCCAATGTGCCCGCGAAGCAGTTTCCCATCGACGATGGCGGCGCCACCCACACCGGTCCCCAGGGTCAGCATGATGACATTTTGAAAACCTTTGGCTGCGCCGAGCCAGGCTTCGCCCAGCAGAGCGGCATGGGCATCGTTCAGCACAGGGACGGCCTTGGGCGCGCGCAGATATTCTGTCCAATTCAAGCCCTCCAATCCTTGGAGTCGTCCCGGCATAGCGGAGATGGAGCAGCCGTCCGCCGCCGCCAAACCCGGGGCGGACAACCCTATGAAACCCGCCGGCTCGCCGCAATCCTGGTGCAGTTGCTGGACGAGAGAGCGGATTTTTTCCGCCCAGTCGAGTTTTTCTTCGGGATCAAAGTTCAGATTGGTCCGGGCCAGCACTTCCCCTGACGGGGTCACCGCCACCGCTTTGATGCTGGATCCGCCCAAGTCAAGGCCAATGCCGTATTCCATAAAGACGCTTTTGCTCTTGCGGAAAGGCGCATCTGCCAATGGCCAGCGGCCTCAGACCAAAATCCTCTTACGGCAGCGCGCTATGAGTGCCGTCGCAAAAGGGCGCATTCTTGGAGTGCCGGCAGGCGCACCAGGCCACGGTTTGCGATTCGGTGATTTCCACCTTCTTAGGCGCCAAGCCAGTGCCCTTGTGCGAGCCATCGCAAAAGGGCTGGCCGGCGGAGCGCCCGCAAGCGCACCACCAATAGGTGCCCGGTTCGACTTTCTGCACGATCGGACGTTTTTGATAGATGACAGGTTCGGCCATGAGTTGGCAGGGGTTTAGGTTGATCGCTTCGCCGGATTGTGGACTTGCGCCGCCACTTTCAAACGCAAACTGTTCAGGCGGATAAAGCCGGTGGCGTCATCCTGATTGTAGGCTTGAGTGGCATCGGCTTCCATGGTGGCGATGTGCGGGTTGTAAAGGCTGACCGGCGATTTGCGGCCGGCGGTGATGATGTTGCCTTTGTAAAGCTTGAGGCGGACCGTGCCCGTGACGTTCTTCTGGCTCTCGGCGATGAGCGCCTGCAAAGCCAGCCGCTCGGGCGAAAACCAATAACCGTAATAAACCAGCTCCGAGTATTTCGGAACGAGGGAATCGCGGAGATGCATGACCTCGCGGTCCATGGTGATGCTTTCCATTTGCCGATGGGCGAAATGCAGAATGCTGCCGCCGGGTGTCTCATAAACGCCGCGTGATTTCATGCCCACATACCGGTTCTCCACCAGGTCCACCCGCCCGACGCCATGTTTGCCGCCGAGCTTGTTCAAGGTTTTCATCACGCCCAGCGGCGTCAGTGGCGCGCCATTGACCGCCACGCAATTGCCGCGCTCAAAATCGAGCGTGACATAGGCCGGCCGGTCGGGCGCATCTTCGGGGGAGACGCTCATTTTGTACATGTCCTTGTGTTCCGGCGCGGAGGCATCGAGCCAGGGGTCCTCTAAAAGCCCCGCCTCGAAGGAAATGTGCAGGAGATTGCGGTCCATGGAATAGGGCTTCTTCGCTGTGGCCTGGACGGGAATCTTTTTCTCCTCGCAATAGCGAATCATCTCGGCGCGACCGGGGAATTGGGCGCGAAAGGAAGCATCTCGCCAAGGCGCAACGACTTGCAGCTCTGGGGCGAGGGCGGCAGCGGTCAGCTCGAAGCGCACTTGATCGTTGCCCTTGCCCGTGGCGCCATGCGCAATGGCATCCGCCTTTTCCCGGCGGGCAATCTCGATCATCCCCTTGGCGATGAGGGGGCGGGCAATGCTCGTGCCCAGGAAGTATTGGTTCTCGTAGATCGCGCCGCCCTGGACGATGGGAAAAATGAAATCACGCGCGAATTCCTCCTGCAAATCATCAATATAGACCTGCGAAGCGCCCGTTTTCTTCGCCTTCTTTTCCAAACCTTTCAGCTCCTCGCCCTGGCCGATGTCGGCGCAGAAGGCGATCATTTCCGCGTGGTACTTTTCCTTGATCCAGGAGAGCAGCACTGAGGTATCAAGACCACCGGAGTAAGCCAAAACAATTTTCATAGATTCATCAAAAGTCAGGCGCGAATCATCCTCAAAAAGCGCCTGGAAGAAAGAACATTTTTTCGCCTTCGAATTTTGGCCTTCGGCCTTCCGGTTTATGAGCAGCCCAGGTCTTCACTTCTACTCTTTCGATTCCGGACCGGGCCGGCTCGGCTCGATATGAACGAGCACATCATAAACGCTGGGGACTTCCCGGCGCACCTGGTCTTTGACGTGATGGGCGATGCGATGCCCTTCCAGGACTGTGATCTCCGGATCGACCTCCACGTGCATATCGACAAAATGATGATAACCCATCTTGCGAACGATGCATTTTTCAATCCGATCCACGCCCGGGATGTTTTCGGCCACGTGCCGGATTTTCTCGATGAGTTCCGGGCGCGGCGCGGCATCCATCAGTTCATCCAGCGCCGGCCGCAACAGGCGCCATCCGTTCCAGGCAATAATGCCGGCGGCGACGATGGCCGCCACGTCATCCGCCGACTCGTAACCTCGCCCGCCCACCAAGGCTACAGAGATGCCCATCCCGGCCGCCAGCGAGGTGATGGCGTCGCTGCGATGGTGCCAGGCGTCAGTGCGGACGGCGGTGCTATCCACGGAGATGCTTTCGCGCAAAACGTAACGGAATAAACCTTCCTTCACCACCACCACGACCAAGAGAACGACCAAGGTGAACGGCGCCGGTCCCAGGTGCGGCTGCAGCATTCCGCGGACGGCTGTGACCACGATCCAGACCGACGCCAGCAACAGCATGGTCGCCACCACTGCCGCGGCAATCGGCTCGGCTTTGCCGTGTCCGTACGGATGATCCTGATCGGCTGGTGCTGCCGCCACGACCAGCCCTTGCCAGACGATCAGGGAACTGAAGAGGTCCGCAAACGATTCCACGGCATCGGCGACCAGGGCATGAGAATGGCCCAGAATGCCTGCGGCCATCTTGCCCGCCGCCATCATCGCATTGACCATCATTCCCAGGAAGGTGACGCGGAGACTGCGTTGAAGTCGCGTTTTCGGCACGGCCTGATTGAACCATGATTATCAGAAAGAGCAAAACTCAAACTGCAGCTTCTGCTGGGTGATCAGTTTCACGGCATAGGACGACCCAGTCGCGCCATAAAGTGTGTGCGGGAATTCGGAACGGTCTGTTCGTCCTCGTTCTCGTCGTCCTCCTCGTCCTCGAAAACGAAGACTGCCAGCCGGACGAGGACGATGCCCAAAATCGATTTACCGTGCATAGCTTAAGGGACGTAGCGCAGGAACTCAATCTTGCGCACGAAACCGTAGTCACTTTCCGTGATGAGGATGTTTCCTTGATAATCCAAGGCGACGCTGCGGACCTCGCTGATTTTGAAACCGGGCGTGCGAAAGTATTCGCCATCTCCGGAATGGGCGCCACCCGTGCCATCGACAAAGAGATGGATGATTCCGGCGGTGTCCAAGTACCAGATTTGACTGCCTTTGTGTGTGGCCAGGAGATAGCCGCCATTAGGCAACGGCCAAACACCCCGGACACCGGCCAGACCGGTCTCCAGCGCCGGGCTGCCGTCGCCGCCCCCAAAAACGTCGCCGTTGCCGGCGATGGGTGAAACGGCGCCATCGGCTTGAACAAGATAGACAGTATGACCGCCACGATCGGTTACAACAAGCTGGCCGGCCGGATTAACGATTAGATTGCCCAGTTCCACGAAACCTCCGGCCACCACTTGCCGGCCCGCCGCCGGTGTCCATTTGACTACCGATGTGATGGCTGAGAAATAGGCCTCTGTTTCGTCGTCGCTAACCCAGAGGCCACGGTCGGGAACGAAGCTGCCGGTGCTGAAAAGCGTGGTCATTTGCCCGTTGGCATCCACCCGGCGGATTTTTTCATTGCCCGTGTCCAGAACATAGAATGTGCCGTCGGCCCTCACCCATAATCCGTTCGGAGAGGAAAGGCGGCGCTGGGTGGCGGGGCCGGGCGAATTGCCATCGTCACCCGCGATATTCGTGCCAGCCACGGTAAAGAGCCTTCCCTCCGGCGTCACCTTGCGAATGGCGTGAGCATCTTTGTCGGCGATATAGACATTTCCGGCCGCATCCGACATCGCGAAGTGAGGACGCGAAAGCTCCGCCTCGATGGCCAGCCCGCCTTCAAACTGGGGTTGCCAGTTGTTAAGACCGTCGCGCCGGACTTCACCTTTGCCCGCAATGGTGGTCAAAGTGGACCAGGAGGCAGCAAGGTTGTTGAATCCTTCCGGCGTGCCCGAAATGTCGGCGGCAGCCAACCGATAAAAACCGGATCGATTGCTTAACCCAATCTGGACTGTGGCGACGGAATTGGAAGTGAAAACATTTTGGACGGGATTCCATGGGCCGGCCAGGGTATCGGCCGTTTCAACAGTGCAAACGCCGTTGCTGAACGCATTGGACCAGGATAAGTTTCCGCCCCTGT
>CAYIIH010000209.1:0-15083 GCA_964363225.1 uncultured Verrucomicrobiota bacterium
GGTTCGCCGGCGCGCTGAAGACGGCATGGTTCGTCGGCACCGTAAGAGTCACCGACGGCTGCACGTTCGGCATCACTCTCTGGACAACCACGTCGCCGAAGGTCGCGTCCACATGGTGGGCTACGAGGGCCAGCCCGCCCTTCCGCAAGGCGCACTGGCTGGTCTGCACCTGCTGCCAGTTCCAGTTGGCCGGCTCAACTTGCCCATGCTCCCAGATCTTGTAGGAGTAGCGGGTCACCCCGGACACGTCCGGCAGCGTCTCGCATCTGAACTTCATCCAATAGGTGCCGTCTGGCGTCACCGGAAACACGCCGGAATTCACGGTCGAATCGCTGTCGCCACGATAGAATTGAACAGATGGCAGGTTGTTGGTTTGTCCTTCCGGGCGCCAGAGCCAGCCGATGGCACCGAAAGGCTGATAGCCCCACTTGGGCTGGGCGGCCGGGAAGTTCCGGCAACCGCCAACCACATGCCCCGTGAAGCGCAGGATGACGCCCACTCCGTTCCCGGCACTGTCGGGCGGGATGTTAGTATCGAGAAAATGAATGGTTACCGGCACCGTGACCTCGTAGTCCTGCCAAGTTGTCTCCCCAATCACGAAGAGGCGGTCATAGCCTATCTCCAGAGTTCGCAGCCCTCCCGGCGTCAGACCCCATTTGCCGTCCACATATTGGCCCACCGCTTGCGCGTTGGTCACCTGACTCCAGTGGATCTCCACCGGCACCACCGGCAGCGGGTAGTTGCCGGTTTCTTTAGTGATCGTGACGGTCTGCACGGCATGTTGCCCGTTGGTGCTCACCGCTTCCAGCACCACCGTGTTCGTACCCGCTTGCAGCAGCGCGATCGGAATGTCGGCATTGAAATCCCCGTCCGCGACCAGCCGCCGGAAGTGAAGATAACGGAGCGCAACGGGCGCCTGGCCGTTGAGCCTGTAGGTCAGCCCGCCCGGACTCGCCAGGCTGTACGGAAGATTAACATGCCCCAGCAGGTTGAAGTCCGCCTGGGCAATGCCCAGGTGGCCGACCCGCTGCGACGTGCCATGCCAAACCTCGATCGCCAAGGGCTGGGCCGCCGCCCTTTCCGCCGCCCAACTCCAGGCAAGCAGGCCCAGCAGCGGCCAGACGCGAGCAAGTCGCATTCTGTTCATCATGGTCCGAGCCTCGCTCATCGGCTATTCTGTTTCCGTTTCGACTGGCACCCTCGCCACCCTTGCAGCGCCTGAAGTTTCGTGTCATTTGTCCCCGGCGGCCACCACAACCGAAAGCAGGATCGGGAGAAGCCTCCCGGTCCTGCTCCGCCAAAACCCAACTTCCTCAACCCTTCATTCGGTCCCTTTGCGCCCTGTCTCGAATGAAGCAGGACCGGAGAGGTCCTGCTCTCAACTCATGCTCACTTCTTCAACCGGTAGTAGCTTTCGCCGCCGGTGAGGCTCACCGTGACCGTGTTCTGGTCGCCGACCACCACCACGGGATCAGTCACGGCGGACCAACTGAGCGGCGACAAACTGGTCGTCTTCTGCAGAGCGAACCCGGACGCCGTGCTGGGCCAGGAGAGAACCACTTGGTTGCCCAGCCGTGTTATCTTCAATTTGGCTGGTGCTGGCAGCGAGATCCCCGCCAGTCCATTAGTATAAATCTCAGTGACCTCAGCCGACGTCAACGCCTTCCGCCAGATTCCCACGTCATCCATCAGCGCGTTTAGCTCGGCGTCATAGGGGCCGTTGTAAAAGACGCCCGTGCCATCCTGCCCGATATTCCAGCTATTCGCGAGGACATCCACGCTGCCGCGGGCCGACGAGATGTCGGTCGTGGTCGCCGACACGCCATCGACGTACAAGGTCGCCATGCCGTCCCGCTTGAAGGTGGCCACGCAATGTCGCCATTCTCCGAGAGTCCCAAGCGGCACCGCCGTAGTAGCGGCGACGTTGCCAAGAGCGTCATACATTTTCATTTTGAACCCGTTAGCAGGGGAGCCTGCACTGGCAACCACAAGGCCGCCGCCCGTCTCGTTCCACCAGTCCATATTGCCGATGAACGGCTGGTCTTTCTTCTGTTGTAATACCTTGACCCAAAACGAGAACGAGAAATCGTTCGTCCCGAATTTCAACACGTCCGGAAGCCCGAGCCTCACGTAGTTGTTTGTCCCGTGATACACATCCGTGTGGATATGCACGGCTTGGCCCAGCTTGCCGGGTTCAAAGGTCGGCGACCCCACTGGTGTCCCATTCACCGCATTGGCAGTGGCATCCTCGTAATCACCATCAAATTTGAGGTTCGCCACCAATCCTTCCGGGAGTGATGACTGGCTAGGAGTCGGTAGCGGTATTCCCGCCTGTCCTCTGACATAAACCTCCGAGACCTCCTCCGCCGTCAACGCCTTCCGCCAGATTCCCACGTCATCCATCAGTGCGTTCAGCGCGGCGCCGTAGCCGACCCTAAAATTGCCCGTGCCATCCTGCCCGATATTGAAGCTATTCGCGAGGACATCCACGCTGCCGCGGGCCGACGAGATGTCGGTCGTGCTCACCGCCACGCCATCCACGTAAATGACCGACACACTATCCCGCTTGAAAGTGGCCGCGCAATGACGCCATTCTCCTAAAGGATTAAGCGACGGCGGTGGCCAAGTACCGGCTTTGTTAATACCGTCAGACAAGTGCGTTTTGATCCCGTTACCGCCTGAACTGGTAACCAAAACGCCGCGCTCCTCGGTCCACCAATCTTCGTTGCCAATAAATACCTGGTCTTTGGTCTGTTGTATTACCTTGACCCAAAACGCGAACGAGAAATCGTTCGTCCCGAATTTCAACAGTTCCGGGAGGCCGAGCGTGACGTAGTTGTTTGTCCCGTTATCCATATCCGTGTGGATATGCACGGCCTGGCCCAGAAAGCCGGGTTCAAAGGTCGGCGCCCCCATCGCCGTCCCATTCACCCCATTCCCGGTGTTGTCCTGGTAATTACCGTCGAACCTAAGATTGGCAACCAATCCTTCGGCGAGCGACGACGGGCCCGCAGCGACGACAATCACGATCGGCGCCGACCAGCCGTAGGCACCCCCGTTGTCCATCGCTTTGGCCTTCAACGTGTGGCTGCCCGACGGCGCGTTGCTCCAAACCATGCTGTAGGGGCTGCTGCTGTCGCTGCCGAGGAGCGTGCTCCCGGCATAAAACTCCACGTTCGTCACCGTCCCGTCACTGTCCGACGCCGTCGCCGTGATCGTAACATTCGCCGGTGCACTGCTATAGACAGTATTGTTGGCCGGCGTCGTAATGACAACCGTGGGCCGGGCGTTCGCAAGGTATCGGTTCTGCAAATACTGCTCGACTGCCGCCCGCTCGGTGTCCGAAAGCGCCCGCGTGTACACCAGCACTTCCAAAATGTCACCGCCGAAATAGGTGTTGTCATTGTACCCGCGTCCCAGGTTGCCAGTGCTCCGGCAGCCGGCGATGGGCGATGACCTGAACCCATCCGTCCACACCTGCGTCCCGTTCACATACAATGAATCGGTATCCCCGTCCTTGTGCGCGACGGTGACCGAATAATCTTCGCCGATGGACGCCGGTCGGACATAGGCCGGCTCATTGCCCGTCGCAGTCGTGCCAAAACGGAAATTCACCCGTGACTGGAACGGGCTTAAGAAAACCGTGCCCCAGGAAGCCGTTTCGTTCCAGAAAATGGCGGCTTGCTGGGGGCCGTTTGCGGCGTTGTTCGCCCGGTTGTTGGCGACCAGGATAATGGTCATCCCATTCAGGCCATTGACGGGCAGGTCGAAGGTGATGTAGTCGTTGGCTCCATCGAAACTGAGGCCCGGCTTGCCTGTCCCCGAAGTCACGAAGGCTGGCTGGCTGGCCGCGCTCCCCTGCGTCGCACTCCGGCCCTGGCCAGACTGATCAGCCCACGCCGAAACCGTCGAGCCATTGAGTGTGACACCCGCGTCGCCCTTCAACCACAGCTCCAGCCCGGTGTACGGCGGCACCCCGCCGCCGCTCGGCTCAACCCCCACCGAGATCGGCGCCGACCAATTGTAAGCCCCCCGGTCGTCCGTTGCTTTGGCTTTGATGCTGTAACTGCCCGCCGGCACGGCGTTCCAAGCGATGCTGTAGGGGCTGCTGCTGTCGCTGCCAATGGACACGCCGCCCGCAAAGAATTCCACGTTCGTCACCGTCCCGTCGCTGTCCGTCGCGTCCGCCGTGATGGCAATGTTCGCCGGCGCCGTGTAGCTGGCATTGTTGGCCGGCGCCGTAATACTCGCCGAGGGCGGCTCGTTGGGTGCGCCCGCGGTCAGCCAGGCCGCCTTCAGGTCAACACTCCCACCGCCCCCGGGATAGCTGTCCACCGTTTTCAGATACTTGATCGTCAGAGTCTGCCCGGTGGAATCCGCCCGATAGGTGATGGTGTAGAGACTCATAAACATGCCTGAGCCGCCGCTTTGGGCATCCACATAATCCACCGCCGAAGCGTCCGAGAGATGCGCCGTCAGGGTGCCAGTTACGCCATTACCACCGCACCAGACATAGACGGTGCGCTCGGTCGTGTCCGCCGGCACCGTAAACTGCAAGCCCGTGTTCAACGCCCCGTTGCCCCAGATGTAACCCGTGTCGTCCGTCACGCTGGCCGTGGGCGTCCCATCCGTCCAACTGGCCTTGCGGCTGGAGTCGTGCCAGGAGCCATGGGTCTCACCGGTCCCGACCGGGGTGACGTTACTGATCTGGCTCCCGCCGGTACTCTTGTGATCAAAACGGCCATAGGCGTTGTTCAAGGTATCCCCGCGACCCCAATGCGCCCAGTCGCTCGCGCCTAGTGTCGTGAGGTTGTAGCTGGGTCCAGCCGTCGCCACCGAGCCGGTCACCTCGCCGGCACTGGCAGCGCCGATCCAGCCGGACAGGGCGCCCACGCCCAGGAGGCCAATCACCAGGTGGCGTAAACGATCGTTGGTTTTCCTGTTGGTTTCTTTCATAGTGCTTGTCTTTCGTTGGGGATTTGAGGTTCGGACTGGTTGTTTTTCGTTGGGGTGTTGGGTTTTGACGGTTCGGTGGTTCGTTGTTTGCTCCGACGTTGCTTGTTCTTGGTCGTGGTTGTTCAAAAAGGACGGATCGCGGGCCATTGGGGTTGAAACGCCTGACTACTTTAGGGCGGTGGTTCTTTCGCTCAGCCAAGCCATGTCGCGCGGAGAGCGAACTTGTCCCCATTGCCAATATTGGCCTCTTTTGACGGGCGGCTTCGTGTTTGGGTCCAGCCATTTGTGGATTTCCGCATGACCATCCGAAAAGGACAGGCCCCCGGCGCCGTTGTGATAGCTGGCCGGGCCGTCAATAATCGCATCGCTCGTGACACCCTGACCATAGAATGCATCGTTCACGCTGTCTTCCCGTTCATCAATGATCACCCACAACTGCGCCGGCGGCGGCGTTAAATCCGACGTCTTTTTGAACGTCTTGTAAGCTGGATTGTTGAAACCGTCATCCCGGCCGGCGCCAACGACGTAGCTGTTCATGGACACGCTGCGCACACGCGGATACGACTGCCCCAGGATGACGACCCTGCTCTGGTCCGCCGGGCACTTGTAGATGCTCGCCGCTTTGGAATAATGGCCCAGCCGCGAGGCCAGGATGAGGGCCGTATTGGTATTGTCCCGGTTGCCCCCCGTGAAGTCCATCCAGCCATCCACCCAGCCCGAGCCTTTCTTGCCGCTGCTGTCAACCCCATACTGATTGTTCGGGGGCAGCACGCCGTTGTTATCGTCGGCATACAGCATCCAGGCCAGGTTGAGTTGTTTGAGGTTGTTCAGACAATAAATCCCTTGGGCCTTGGTCTTGGCTTTCGACAGGGCCGGCAGGAGCATCGCCGCCAGAATGGCGATGATCGCAATCACCACCAGCAGTTCGATCAGCGTAAACGCCTCGCTGCGCCAGCGCCTCCGCTTGCAACGACCGACGTGCGTCAAGGGGGACCTTGCGAAAGTTGAGAGTGTTTCCGGGAGTTTCGTTTTCATGCTCACTTGTCCTGATTCATTTCCTGCTGAAGGAATCGAATTCTGTTGAATTTATTCTTGTTGACTGCATTCCGGCTTCCCAATGGTGGGCTTGTCGAACTGGGTGCTGTCCCGACTCCCGATGACTGGAACACGCAATGGCGCGCACGGATGCACAGCCGCCAGCTCTTGACGGCACTTGGTCTTTCATTGTGCTCCATCATAACGGATTCTTCATTGGTGTATTTAGCACGCATGGAAAATTGTTTCGCACCTGCGGAAATTGGCTGCTGCAAAGTCTGTTTGATCGACGCCAGCACGAATTCGTCCGCGCCTTTCACCAGCAAGTCGGCGTGGCACCGTCGGAATGGCGCGCCAATCCCGTCCAATCTTCTTTAACTCTTTGACCGAGGGCCGGCGCCGGTCGTCGCGGCATGTCTTCGAGGCGAATCAGACGTTATTTGCGGGCTGGCACGAACACCCCGGTTGACTCTACGAAACCCTCCATCACTCCCCTCCTCACCCCAAGACTCCTCGACAACTGTGAGGCAATGGAATCCCGGTTTGAATGGCCTGGCCGCTTTCCGTATGTGCGAAAAGATTTTCCGTGGGCGCTAAATACGTCCGCTAAGCCTATGTTATTGTCATAGCGTACAAGATGATTAAGCATAGCCAATGTCAGACCCAGGAATGCGTCAGGCAACTGACAAGATAAACCCCTAATCAAACGAGTATGAACCAAACTAGTATGAAAACGCACGCGTGTTTACGCCGCGTGCTTAATGGCCTCCTCTGCCTTTGCTGCATGAGCCTTGCGCCTCTCACCAATGGCGGCCAGCCAATCGTCTCCGACGATTTCAACAGCCCCTCGCTGGACCCAATCTTATGGCAGCCGTTTGATTCGGTGGGCGGAGGGACTTTTGAGACGACCGGCGCCGGGACGGGCAAGGGGCAGGTGAGGATCACGGTGCCCGGAGGGCGCAATCATGATTCCTGGAATTTGAAAGAGTCGTTGCGCCTGCTGCAGACCGTGGCGAATCAGGATTTCGAAGTGGAAGTGAAATTTGACTCGCTGCCGGCCAGCAAGTATCAGATTGAAGGCATTTGGGTGCAGGATTATGACGGCTTGGCGCTGCGGTTTGACATCGAGCATGACGGGTCGGCGCAGTTGGTCAACTGGGTGGGCAGGCGGATTGGCGCCAGCAATCCGGCCCAACAGGCCAGAACGCTGATTACGGATGTGCCGATTCCTGCAACGGGTAATGAAGGCACGGCTTACCTGCGGGTCAAGCGACAGGGGCAGCAGTGGACATGCTCCACGTCGCCGGACGGAACCAATTGGACGCAGAAGACTACTTTCACGTTGGCGATAGCGGTGGCTCAGGTGGGGGTCCATGCTGGCAACTACCAGGCGGATGGCAATCCGCCGGAATTTCCGGTGGTCTTGGATTACTTCTTCAACACCGCCACGCCCATCGTGCCGGAGGATAGCAACATGCCGCCGTCGATTTCTCTTGGCAGTCCAGCCAACAATGCCACCTTCACCGCCCCGGCCAACATTACGATCACGGCCATTGCTGCGGATAGTGACGGGACGATCAGCAAGGTGGAGTTCTTCGCCGGGGGCGCGCTCATTGGCACCGCCACGACCAGCCCGTACAGCTTCAACTGGAACAATGTGCCTCTCGGCAACTACCTCCTCACCGCCAAGGCGACAGACGACGACGGGGCCTCCAGGAACGCGCAACCCGTGTCGGTGGTGGTGAACCCGAGTGCGGGCGGGGGGCCGACGGTGACCGGTCTGGCCCTTTGGTTGAAGGCCGACGCGGGGACTACGCTGAATGGCGCAACGGTTTCGGAGTGGGCCGACCAATCAGGGCAGGGCCGGATGGCGGTGCAACCAACGGCGGCGAACCAGCCGGCATTGGTGCCGACAGAGCTGGGCAAGCCGGCCCTCCGTTTCGACGGCGTTAATGACTTTCTAGCTTTCAACCTGCCCGTCAATGGGCTGGATGGCCTGACCATTTTCCTGGTGGCCAACAATCGCAGGGATATCGCAGGCACGGGCCCGGCCAATGCCGCTATCTTCTGGAATGAAACGGCTTCTTGGGGCACAGTTTATTTGGGCCCGTTCCAATCCCATGTCAATTTCCGGTTCGGCACGACGCAAACGGGCAATCAGCCAACTTTTAGCTACCCGGCGCCGGTTGGGTCCGATTATTTGATCACCACCGCCCTGAAAGACAGGTCAACGGATTCGCTGTATGTGAATGGGGAACTTCTCTGGACCGATGCGTTTAAATCGTTCCCCATCGCGGGCTGCCGGGACTTCGGCAATCTGGGCCGGGGATACAATGACAACACTTATTTTCCGGGCGATTTTCTCGAAGTGTTGGTCTATACCCGGGCGCTCACCGACGCGGAGCGGCAAGATGTGGAGCAGTACCTCCACGCCAAGTATTTGGCGAACAGCCTGCCTTCGGCAACCATCACGAGTCCGGCCAACAATGAATCCTTCACTGCCCCGGCCAACATTGCGGTCACGGCAGATGCCTTGGACAGCGACGGGACGATCAGCAAGGTGGAGTTCTTTGCCGGAAACACCCTCATCGGTACGGCTAACGCCAGCCCCTATACGATCACGTGGAGCACTGTGCCGGTCGGCAGCTACACCATCACCGCCAAGGTCACAGATGACCAGGGCGCGAACAAAACATCGGCCCCCGTTTGGATCGGCGTTAATCCGAGTGGTGGTGGAGAGCTGACATTCACCGGTCTGGCGCTGTGGCTGAAGGCCGACGCGGGTGTCACGCTCAACGGGTCCACCGTATCCGGGTGGGCCGACCAGTCCGGGCAAGGGCGCAACGCGGCTCAATCGACCAGTGGCAGTCAGCCCACGCTGGTGCCCGCGGTGCTGAGCGGGAAACCGGTGGTGCAGTTTGATGGGGTGAACGATTTCCTCACGTTCAGTTTTCCCGTCAACGGCCTGGCCGGCATGACCATCTTCCTGGTGGCTAACAACACTGCGGACCGTACGGGGGGCAGCACCCATGCTGGCGAGGCGGCCGTTTTTTGGAACGAAAGTGTGTCCTGGGGGACGGTTTATCTCAGTCCATACCAATCGCAGGTGAATTTCCGCTTTGGGACGACTCAAGTCGGTAACCGCTCCATTTACACCCGGCCAGCACCCATTGGTCCTGCATTCACGCTCTCCACAGCCGTGAAGAACGAAACGACCGATTCGCTGTATGTGAACGGTGAACAGATCGTGAGCCAGGGTGACAAGCTGCCGGCGATTGCCGGTTGCCAGGATATCGGCAACCTCGGCCGCGGCTATAATGACAACACTTATTTTCCTGGTGCAATTGCCGAAGTCCTGGTGTACGCCCGGGCGTTGTCCGACACCGAACGCGAAAGCGTCGAGCACTACTTGAATGCAAAATACCTGGCCAATAAACCACCGACCGTGGCCATTGCCAGCCCGGCCAACAGCACGATCTTCCCCGAAGGATCGGTCGTCACCATCAGCGCGGATGCGGCGGATAGTGATGGCACAGTTACCCAGGTGGAGTTTTTCGTGGGGTCAACTTCGCTGGGAGTCGATACCCTCAGTCCCTACAGCATCACGGTGAGCAATCTGACCGCGGGCGCGAATGTCATTACGGCCAAGGCCCTTGACTCCGGAGGCACGCTTTGGATTTCGGCTCCGGTGAAGATTGCGCTGGGCGGCCGCACGATCGTCTCCGATGATTTCAATCGTGCTTCAGTTAACATCAACTTGTGGGCCTTGTACAATCCGGTGGGCGACGGCTCCTTCTCCATTGAAGGATTCGCAACGGGCGACACGCATCTGGTGATCGACGTGTCCGGGGCAGCCGCCCACGATGCCTGGACCGTCAACAATGCCCTGCGGCTGCTGCAACCGGCGGCCGACTTGGACTTCGAATTGGAAGCCAAGTTCGACTCGGTGCCGGCCAAGCAATACCAGTCTGAGGGCATTTATGTGGAACAGGCCAATGGCCAGTTCCTGCGGTTTGATGCCCTGCACGATGGGCAAGTGCAGCTTCAGGCCTACGTCGGGCGCATTGTTCCTGGCACCTCTGGGACCCAGGTCTCCAGAACGGCGATCCCGGATGTGCCGGTTCCCACGGAAGGGAACGCGGGGACGATCTACCTGCGCGTAAAACGCCAAGGCGACCAATGGACCTTTTTCACCTCGCCGGATGGCATCACTTGGTCGCAACGCAGCACGTTCAGCCAAATTTGGGCCGTGGCGAGGGTCGGTGTTCATGCGACCAACCAAAAACCCAACGCCACTTCCCCCGCCCCCGCGTTCACCGCGCGGGTGGATTACTTCTTCAACCAGGCGGCGCCGATCGTGCCGGAAGATTCTCCGAGCGCGGCGGCGGTGTTGAACATCGCCCGGTCAGGCGACACCCTCGTGATTTCCTGGCTCAAATCAGCGGACGGCTTCGCGCTCGAAGTCACCGACGGCTTGATCGCGCCGAATTGGACGCCCGTGGCCACTCCGCCAGTCGTGGTGAGCGAAGAGAACACCGTCACTCTCCCACTTGCCGGCGGGACCAAATTCTATCGGTTGAAGAAATGAGGAAGGAGTTCCATCCGAAACCAACCAGCGCATACACCGGATGGCCTCCTTTGTCATCTGACAGAACTGGAGCGGGAATCGGAAGAGTCTTTCGGTCCCGCTTCAGGCTGCTGCGGACGTTCACCAGCAGAGCAAAGTTCAACCGATGCCAACGCAGTAAGGTTTACCATGAATTCGCTTAAGCAACTGAAGTTTAGCAGGCAATCATTCTTTCGTTTGGGAGGCATTCACCTGCCCGACGTGGCGTTTACGCTGATTGAACTGTTGGTCGTGATCGCCATCATCGCCATCCTGGCGGGCGTTTTGCTACCCGCCCTCGCCAAGTCCAAAACCAAGGCGCAGGGTATATTCTGTATGAACAACCTGAAACAACTGCAACTGACCTGGATGCTGTACGCCGACGACAATCAAGGCAGACTCCCGCCTAATCACCAATACGGCACAGATTTATCAGGCAGGAAAAGTTCCGGTTGGGTGGATGGTTGGATGGATTTCAATTCGAACAATACCGACAACACGAACACGTTGATCCTGCTCCAATCACGGTTGGGGCCCTATAGCAAGAGTGCTGGAATTTACAAGTGTCCTGCCGATCGAAGCACCGTCATCATGGGAGGCAAACCCTATGCGCGCGTCCGCAGTGTCGCCATGAACACCTATGTGGGCGGGGATGGCCGCTGGAATAATCCCGCCTATCGCGAGTTTCACAGAATGGATGATATCGTGATTCCTCCGGCGTCCATGCAGTGGGTCATCATTGACGAACGCGAAGACAGCATCAATGACGCATTCTTTGCTGTCAGTATGGACACACCGACCCGCATAGTGGACTGGCCCGCCAGCTACCACAATGGAGCCGGAGGGCTTTCCTTTGCCGATGGCCACGCGGAAATCCATAAATGGATTGATCCTCGCACCAAACCTGCCATCAAACCGGGGCAAACACTTTCGTATGGCGTTGCCACTCCCAACAATTCCGATGTGGTTTGGTTGCAGCAACGCAATACGTCGCCAAAATAACTCTGTGCGTAAAACGCCCAGGCACGGGGCGCGCGTGCGGATTCAGGACGAGTTGCACAGGTTTGGGCGCTGGGGCGGCCAGGTGCTCCAGCAATTTCCGTAGCTGCGAAACAATATTCCAAGGTAGCTAAATACCCGCGAATGGTCTTGAGTTATGCTTTCTCGTGTGATGGGAACGCTTGAATCAACGGCGGCCACTTGGCAACGTCGCCTGCAAGTGATGCTGTGAGCAGGCGATTTCACACTTGAATTGTCCCAGGTTGACTGGTTCATCCGATGAAACGATATGAAACGATCACTCTTATTGACGGTCATCTGCTTGCTTGGCCAGGGCTTCGTGGCGGAGGGCGCAACCGCGCAAATTCCTTTCCGTCACATTGTGATCGACCGGGACTGCCCGATGCAGCCGCACTGTAAAACCGTCGGCGACATCAACGGGGATGGCTTTGTGGATGTGCTGGCCGCCAGCGCCTTTGGCCAGGGTCTGTTTTGGTACGTCTATCCAAATTGGACGAAACACCGTATTGATAGCGGGGATTTTACCACCGATATGCAGGTTGGTGACGTGGACAAGGATGGCGATTGGGACGTCATCATTCCCAAAACAGACATCGGCCTCGTCTGGTACGAAAACCCGCGACCTAAAGGCGACCTCACCACAACGCTGTGGCAGATGCACAACATTGACAATGAGGGAGGCCACGACGTGGAGGTGGGTGACGTGGATGGGGACGGGCGGTTGGACGTACTCGTGCGCAAGGGTAGGACGCGGGTTTTCTTGCAAGCACAACAGGATTCCTGGCGAAAAATCAACATTCCCACGGGTGGACGCGGCGGCACCGCACTGGGTGATTTGGATGGGGACGGCGACCTCGATATCGTGGAAAACGGTTATTGGTTGGAAGCGCCTGACGACAAGGTGAACGGCACGTGGCAGCGCCACGAGATTGCGGCCGGCTGGCCGGACGATTCCGGTGTTCACGTGGTCAATCTGAACAAGGATGAACGGCTCGATGTGCTCCTGGCACCGGCGGAAACCACTGGCCGCCTGTCATGGTTCGAAACCGCCGACCCGAAGAAAGGGCCTTGGATCGAACATGTCATTGACGAACACGTCGCCTTTATTCACACGTTCAAAACAGCGGACGTGGACAAGGACGGCAACCTGGACGTGATCACGGCGGAGATGGAGCAGTCGCCCGAAAAGCGCGTGACCGTTCACTACAACCGCGGTCATGCGTTGCGATGGGAGGCACAGGTGGTGGGCCGTTCCGGGTCGCACAACCTGCGGGTGGCGGACATCGGCAACGATGGCGACATTGACATCATCGGCGCCAATCACGGCAACTACGGCGGGGCCACGCCCGTTGAGATGTGGGAGAATCTGTCCGCCAAATCTGCCCCGACGCTGTCGCTGGACCGGTGGCAACAGCATGTCATTGAGGCGGCCAAACCGTGGCGCACGATCTTCATCGCTGCAGCCGATCTCGATGGTGACGACCAGAAGGACATCATCACGGGCGGCTGGTGGTACAAGAATCCGGGCACCGCCGGTGGCGGTTGGCAGCGTCACGATGTGGGAGCGCCGCTCCACAACATGGCGGCGGTGTATGACTTTGACCGCGATGGCAAATTCGACGTTCTCGGCACGTCTGGCAAAGGAGCGGACGCCAATTCACAGTTTGTCTGGGCGCGAAACGACGGCCACGGGGCTTTCACTATCCTGACGAACATCGCCAAAGCGGAGGGCGATTTTCTCCAAGGCGTCTCAGTGGCGCAATTCACGTACTGGCGCATTGAGGTGGCGCTATCCTGGCACAAGGCAGGCTTTGGGATTCAGATGCTGACCCTTCCAGCGAACCCGTCGTCCGGAATGTGGGCCTGGCGCAAGATCTCCGACCTTTCGCAGGATGAGCAACTCAGTGTGGGGCACATTGACCGAGACGCTCGAGTGGACCTTTTGCTCGGCACAAAATGGCTCAGCCAAGCGGGTAAGGCTTGGAGTCTCAATACCCTCGATCCCACGCCGGGCGATCCGGACCGCAACCGATTGGCCGACATGAATGGCGACGGTCGCCTCGATGCGGTGGTGGGGTTTGAAGCCGTCAACATCCCCGGCAAACTGGCTTGGTATGAACAGCCGGCGAATCCGACGAACGCCTGGACTGAACACTTGATTGCAACCGTGGTCGGCCCGATGAGCCTGGATGTGGCCGACCTGGACCGCGACGGCGACCCCGATGTCGTTGTAGGCGAGCACAACTACAAAACGCCGGCGACCGCCAAACTGCACATTTTCGAGAACATGGACGGCAAAGGCCAGGAATGGAAGGATCATGTGGTTTACACAGGCGACGAGCACCACGATGGCGCGATCCTGGTGGACATTGATAACGATGGCGACCTGGACATCATTTCCATTGGCTGGAGCCACGCCAACGTGCTCCTTTATGAAAACAAGGCGCTGCCTTGAAGCCATGCCCGATGAGAGTCAAGACCAGCGCACTTGATGAAACTCCTTGACCTTTCCCATCCGCTGCTCCACGGCCAGCCGGCGTTTCCTAATGATCCCAAACTGGCCGCCATTGCCCATAGCACCGTCGCGACGCACAAGTACAACATCAGCCAGATCCTCATGGGCACGCATCAGGGCACACACCTGGACGCGATGTTTCACTTCTTCGACGAGGGACGGACGCTCGACCAAATGCCGCTCGATGGGTTTTACGGTCCGGCGCGGCGGCTGCACATTCCCAAGCCACCCAATGGGGAAATCACCGTCGAGGATTTGCGCCCGCACGAGCCGCGCCTCACGCCCGGCGCGAGAATCATCGTCGCCACCGGTTGGCACCGGCACTTCGGTCAGCCTGACTATTTCACCGATTTCCCCTCCTTCACGCTCGAAGCGGCGCGTTTCCTGGCGACGAAGAAAATCCGGCTGCTGGGCATGGACATGCCGACACCCAGCAAGCAGTGGCTCGAGATCCATCACATCCTTTTGGCGCCGGACACGGAGATCGTTCTGGTTGAAGGTCTGGCCAACTTGGATGCGCTGCCAGACGAATTCACTTTCATCGGCTTTCCGCTCAATTTCGAAGGGCGCGACGGTTCACCGATCCGGGCCATCGCGGTTTGCTAAACCAGATTTATGAGGTTTACTTCGACCTTCATAATTGTGTTGGCCACTACGCTCTGCCTTGGCCTGCCAAACCACGCGGCGGCACAGCCCAAGCCGGGCGACGTCTTCCGCGAATACACATGGTGCAAGGACATTACCGACGACGGAAGTTTTCTGCGCGTCGGTGTCCAACAGGGCGAAAGCGCGGGCGACCGCCGTTCCGGTGTTGACTGCGTGACCGCTCCCATGGTGCTGGCTCATGATTTCGAGCTGGAGGAGGGCATCAAAGCCGAGGTGATTATCGAAAAGCTTCTCTGCCACGATGGCACACGCGGGTTGGCCATCCAGGTCAACGGTCACGACTGG
>CAYIIH010000210.1:0-15046 GCA_964363225.1 uncultured Verrucomicrobiota bacterium
GGCTCAAATCTCACCGCCCGCTGGCGTCGGCAATGTCAAAATGAGAATTGCTGTTGCGGTGTGGTTGGGCGTTGACATGCTCCGGGTTTCAGACGTAACATCAAAACCTGGTTAAACGGATCGTATTGAACGAGGTAAGCATGCCCGAAAACCAAGCCAATACCATATTATCAAGCCAAACCAGCCTGTTAATCAGTGGCTAGCCCGACCCTGTATGCGCTGGTTGAATTCCATCCTCGCTCTGTTACTCGGAGCCAGTGCAGCGGTCGGCGCTGTGTCGCGGGAAATAGACTCTGAACTGCGTTTAGCAAAAATGACGAGCTTTTCCACACGAAAAAGAGATGAGTAACCGCAGGAGCATCTCATGCGTGAGGAGCAATTGGAGCTGGATCGTCGCCGTGTTGCTCACTTTCACGGCAGGCCTCACAGGGCTGGTGCTGTGGTTTGACAACGTCGCTCCCGTGAGCCGTGATCCGCTGTTTCGCGGCAAGCCGGAGAGCGAATGGATCAAAAATCTAGAATACGGGGACGACGAACAGGTCAAGGAATGGCGAACTTACGGTGAAGAAGGTGTTCAAGTTTTGATTCGCGGGTTGGAACGGGCGAACCGCCCCGGTGAGCGAGTGTACCGCAGGTATAACCGGCTACTTCCCGATTTCCTGAGGGAATGGCTGCCCGCACCCAAGCGCGATTCCACCCAGGTCACTCGGGAGTGTTTGGTTTCACTGCTTGGGAGCCTTGGGAGCGATGCCAAGAGTGCGACGCCGGTCATGATTCGGACGGCCAGAAATGACGAAGCTGTGGGCGTGCGGCAAAGCGCCATCGGTTATTTCATTTGGAGTCAAGGCCTTCTGGATCAACTACCCGCGCACGAGAAGAAGGAATTGCTGCCCGCATTGATTCGCGCGATCCAGGATGCCGAAAATCCGGAGCCGACGGTGAATGCCGCAATTGCGTTGAAGTATTATCCCGAACAACGGGAAGTCGTCGCTCCCGTTCTCGTGAAGGCGCTTCAGGACTCCCAACTCTATGTGCGCCTGCACGCAGCCGAAGCTCTGAACCGCGTTGCTCCGGATGTCGCGAAGAAGGCCGGCGCAACATCGATGCTGATTGCCATCACGAAGAACCCGGACGATCAAATCGCTTCGAAAGCCGTCGCAGCCTTGGGGCGTTCCGGGAGCCAGCCGGATTTGGCAGTGCCCGCCCTCGTCGAATGTCTTCAAAGCACAAACACTCTGATCGCTTGTGAGGCGGTATGGGCACTGGAATGGGCCCCCGAAGAGTTTCATACCTATTCTGAGGCGCTCATTCCGGCACTCAGGAGCGCGACCCAACGCAAAGACCACGTTGGTGGGTATGCCAGGGTTGCGCTGGCGAAGTGGAAATCCAAGTCCGATGCCAAACAAGGAGCAAAGTAGCGAAAATGCATCAGTGCAAACTCTGGCGACGAGCGGAGAGGGGCGAAGACGGTCCAGCGAACGGGAGCCAGCCGATTCGCTCAGAGACAAATCGAACGTCATCGGCGGCTGGCTCCCGTCGCAGACCTTTACGTTAAGCGTATGAACGCATTACAATTTTCCATGCTCAAGTCAGCGAGGATTTTTCGCGGATGGAGTAGATGGGGTATTGTCCGTGTCATTCGAGCTCTTGTTCGGTTTTTAAGAGGTGTTTGGCAGCGCCTCTCACGACCCGGCGACGATAGTGCCGGACTGGAGTGCGTCGGAAAGCCTGTTCCCCGCGGACCTTCTCCCACTCACCACCTGACGGCTGCCAAGGCTTTGCCGCCTTCCGACAAGACCTATTTGTTTCCGAAAGATTGACAATGAGAAGAGACGATACGCCTAAGAGCGCAGCAGCAAACCGCCGCCCCGCTGGGCAGTCGGACGGTTTGGGAGAATTTCAACGCGACTGTTGCCGCCGGAGCGCGTCCCCGGCGGCGGTTGCTGAGCTTGGTCGTTGTTGGTTCAACTGCGCGCCTTCCGCAAACACCTCGCGATCCTGGACACGGAAATCAAGCAGGTGTTTGCCGAGCATGCCGAGGCCGCCTTGTTCCGCCACTTGCCCCGTTCGACGAATCCATAGCGGAACAGCGAACCAGACGGTCCAGCGAACGGGAGCCAGCCGTTTCGCTCAGATTGAAATACGAACATCATGGGCGGCTGGCTCCCGTCGCTGCGCTTGGGTCGTTCGACAACCAGAAGGATTGATATCGTTCCTGTGTTCGCGTAGGCTGCGGTCGTGGCGAATGAACACGGAATTTTGGCGCAGGTCCGTTACGCAGCGCGCGAGAAGATTCTCTTTCTTCCTCACGCCTTGCGCCAGATGCTGAGACCAGATCGGATGATTACCAGGACCGAGGTTTGCGCAGTGATCGAGAGAGGCGAGATGATCGAGGATTATCCCGACGACGCGCGCGGCCACAGTTGCCTTCTGCTGGGGCATGGGGAGGAGCAGCGCGCCGTCCACGTCGTCTGCGCACCCAAAGAAGATTATCTTGCGGTGATCACGGCATACTTGCCGGACCCGCAGGAGTGGTTTGATGGTTTCCGGAGGAGAAAAAAACAATGAAATGTATTCACTGTCAGGGTCAGATGAAGCGGGGAACGACTCCCTTCCACATTGATCGTCCCGGGTGTCATTTGGTTCTGGACCAGGTGCCGGCGTGGGTGTGCGAGCAATGCGGCGAAGCGTATTTTGAGGAGCAGGCGGTCGAGGCCATCCAGGACTTGGTGAGGTCCGTCCAGGAAAAAGCCCAAGCACTGAGCGCATAATGGCCGACCATGCGCTCCACCAAACAGCCGCTAGGCACGGCGCGAGCCGATGCGCCCCGGCTGTCGAGCGCCGGATTGTCGGCCGGCGCTTTCGGGTTATCGGCGGCGGCCGGTGCGCTTGGTCGTTGACTGAACGTCCTCGACATCCGGGCGGCACTGGGTAATCTTTTGCCATGAGCATGGCACTGGAAGAAGTCACGCGCGAGGCAGTCCAATTGCCCCGACACCAGAGACTGGCATTGGCGCGCATTTTAATGGAGCTCGATGATCCAGGTACAGACGCGGATGTCGAAGCCGCGTGGGACGCGGAGATTCAGGCCCGTGTGCGCGCCGTCGAAGAAGGGCGAGTCGAGGGCATTCCTTACGAGCAGGTTTTGGCTCGTATTGATCAGCGGCTAAGATCATGACGATGGTTGTTCTGCCCCAGGCGGCGGACGAGTTCGATGATGCCACTGCCAATCAAAACGCTCCAGGCAACGCCGGTTGACGCGAGTCTTGTCGCCTGGAGTCGCGAGTCCGGCGTGCCTGAGCTTGATCGTTGTTGGATCAACTGCGCGCCTTCCGCAAACACCTCGCGCTCCTGGACACGGGAATTAAGCAGGTGTTTGCCGAGCAGGCCGAGGCCGCCTGGTTCCGCCACTTGCCCGGCGACGGGCTGATCTCGCGCTTGAGGCTTGCGCACGCGCTCTCACGCTCACCGGGCCAGCTCCACCTGTTGCGCCGTGACGAGCCGGACCGGCCCGAGCAGACCGGACTCCTTCAGCGGAGAGTCTTTCTTCCACAGGCGCCAACTGGTGAACGTGTGGCGGCCGGTCGGACTCGGTTTGCCGTCCTGCAACCATTGCGGCCATTCCTTGAGCGTGCCGTCGGGGTTGCGCCGGCTGTCATCGGGCAGTTGTTCGTCGCCGATCATCCGGTTCACCCAGAGGTTGACGACTTGCACTTCGAGCGCGTTTTCGCCGGGTTTGGCAGCGGTCGTGATCTCGACACGGAACGGCGGCTTCCATAGCAGGCCGAGGTCGTGGCCGTTCAGTTTCACCTGCGCCATCACCTGGACCCGGCCCAGGTCCAGAAAGATTGGTGATTGGCGATTGGCGGTTGGCGATTCTTCCGGCGTCCACTTGAACGTCGTGCGGTAGGTCGCGGTGCCGCTGAAGTATTTCACGCCGGGGTCCGTATGCTTCGACCAGTCGGACAGCGTGTCGAGGGTGATCTTCTCCGGCGCGCCCCAGCCTGGCTGAAAGCGCACTTCCCATGGACCGCTCACTGCCAACGGCGGCGGCAGCGCCGGCACTTCGCAGCGGCGGGACTGGCCGGAAGCAGTCTGCAATTCGTAGCGGCCCGATTGCCACGCTTCGATCAGTAGCCGGCCATCCGCGCGGCGGCGGACTTCGGCCACGCGTTCGACGGCCACAGTGGGCGGTTGAGCCAGCGAAAGTGTCTCGGGGTCCGTGCCTTGAGCCGTGACAGGCTTGCCGTCGAGGGTGTAATCCACGATAAGCGTTTTCACCACCAGGAACGCCGGGTCGTCACCCTCTGCCATGCGCGCAACCTGGAAGTTGTGCTCGCCCGCGTCCACCAAGCGCTGCAACCTGGCGCGCACGTCGCGCGTGCGCTTCGGATCGTCCAGCACGCCATAGACGGCTTTCTGCACGAGAATCTTTGGCGCGTAATCGGTGAAGTGGACGGAGTCTGGATCGCGGCCCGTGAGGGTGATGCGCTGGCCGCCGGCAGTGTACTCGACCTCGAGGGTCTTCACGACGCCCTGTGCCGGGTCGTCGCCCTGAGCCAACTGCAAGACTTTGAAGCTCTCCTCACCGCGGTCGGCGATCTGCTGCACCTTGCTGCGCACGTCGCGCGTGCGGGCCGGATCGCTCAACACCCCGTAAACCGCCCTCTGCACGACGATCTTTGGCGAAAGCGTTGCCGCAGGAAGAATTGACTTGCCGTCGCGCGTCACGGCGGCCACCGGGTCGAGCGAAGTCGCGCTCTGGCGGAAAACGACGAACACCGAGCCGGACGGTTCCAGCCGCAACGGGACGCTTGTGACGCCGCCCTTGTCTTCCCATGACGCCGCCGGTTCGATGCGACCGGTGTCAGGCCACCAGAGTTCGGGCTGCTTGCCGCTCACGCGGAAGGTGCACATCGTCTCGATGTCGTGCGGCTTCGGGTTGGCGACGAAGTAAATCTCGGTGTTGTCGGCCACGCGGTGGATGCAGCGCAGGCCAGAGCGGCTGGCGAAATCGGCGGGTACGCCCTCCTGCGCAAGGAATTTTTCGGGCGGCACTCCCCACACGATGCGGCCTTGGCCGAGGCGGTGTTCCGGGTTAGGAGTCCCGCCTTTAGGCGGTTCCGTGCCCGAGCCGGCTGAAGCCGGGACTCCGAGCTCACCCCAGAGTTCGTCCGCGAGCCGCTGCACTTCTTCGTCGCACTTCGGATAGTCGGTCAAACTCGGCGATTTCAGCGGACGCGGCCCGATGACGGTCGCGCCGGCTTGGACGAGCTCCTTGATCTTGCGCAGCAGCCGTGGCGTCATGGTCCGCGTCTCCGGCAGGACGAGCACGCGGTAGCTCATGCCGTCGGGCAGCACGAGCCGGCCGTCTTTCACACTCATGCGCGTGAGGACGACTTCGGCGGAGCACTCGTCGTAATCGTAGCCTCGAGGATCGTGGGCGTGAAAATCCTGCGGCGCAGCTTCGGGCTGCAAGTAGCAGAGGTCGGCCACGAAAAGGCCCTGGCGGAGCATGAACTGGCAGCGCGCCAGATATTCGTGCCACCCCGCGCTCCACTCCCACCACGTCTGCGTGCGTTCGTAGTGCAGGCCCCACGGCCCCATGGTCATGCCGGGCCGGCGGTCTTCGCGCCAGGGCTGGAGCGCGTAGCGATGGAAGACCATGCGGTTGACGCCGTCGCAGATTGCGCGGTCGCCGAGCGCCTTGATCGTGGCCGGGTGCTCCAGCCACTTCTCCTGATCGGCCGCCGTGAACGCTTCAGCGCCGAGAATACGCTTGCCGTAGGTGTGCGCCGCCGAGGCCATTCCCTTCGGCGTGGGAAACCCGCCGCCGCCGATCCAGAACTCGCACATTGGCTCGTCGGCGCGACCGGCGTAGGGCAGGTCTTCGCACGGGCCGCCGTAGGCCTCGATGGAGAGCTTCATCCCGTGCTGGCGCGCGAGCGTTTGCAGGTGCCCGGCGTAGTTCTCGACGACCAGGTCGGAGATGGTCTGCCGCAAGTCCCACAAGAAACGCTCCGAGATTTCCAGGCTGCCGACGACGCGCCCCGTCATCGCCGGGAGAAAGGGCAGCAGATCATAGCCGCGCCGCTTTTGAAATTCCTCCCGCATCCGCGCCGTCCAGTTTTGCGCGCCGTTTTCCCAACTATCAATATGCGTGGCAATGAGCGCTTTGCCGGCCAGCGGCCCCACGTCGGCGATCAGCTTGCCCATCATGCCGGCGAAGTTCGCCTCCATGCCTTCCTTGCTCAGCTTGTCGCACTCGAGGCCGCGACCGCTGGCCGGTGACGGCGCGTTCTCCACGCCGGTGCTGGTGTGCCCGAAGCGCAGCACGGTCCACTGGCCGGGCGGCACATCCCACGCGAGGCGGCCATTCTTGTCCATCTGCGGGCTGAGATCGAGGAGTCGGGCGCGATCGATCACCATTTCCGGCGGAAGGTTCGTCTCCATCACGGCGCCGACGTAAGCCGACTCGTAGCAGGCTTTGACCTTGATGTTTTCAATGCGATACGGTCCGGGTGTCGGAAACGCCTGCACGGCGATGTCGCGATAAAAGCCGGCGACGGCTTGGGGCTGCGCCAGCGTGCCCTCGAAGCGCCGCGGGCCTGCAAGGTTCGTCTCGGTGGCGACGACTTTTTGCATGGACTGGCCGGGCTTGATCCACGGCCCGCCGGAGCCGTTCCAGCCGGCGTCGTTGTTCATGTTCACTTCGAGACCGAGCCGCTGCGCCTCGGCGACGACATGCTTGAACAAGCCCCGCCATTGCGGACTCATGAACGCCACCGGCCCCAGCGGCGCGCCCTGGTCCACCTCCATGATGAGCACGCCGCCGATGCCGGCGTGTTTCATGGCTTCGAGGTCGGCGGTGATGCCGTGGCTAGTGATGTTGCCGTTGAGCCAGAACCAATAGACCCACGGCCGGGCCGAGTCGGGCGGATGCTGGAAGCCTTGTTTCAGTTCGGATGCGGCTGTGGTGGCCAAACAAGGACTCAGCGCTATTCCGACTGCCGCCACCAGGGCGGCCACATTGTGGCGGATCATTGCGTTCATAATATCATTTGTCGGGTTGGTCAGGTTTCGGGAGCGTATTGTGCTTGGCGGTTTATGGTTTGGCACTGACTTGGGTCAAAGTCTCTAAGTCTTGCCCCTACGGTTGAATTGGCGCATAAATGTGTCCGCCGCGGCCACCGGGATACTGAGAGGTCCGGCAGGCAAATAGATGAATGCGAATTCAAGCAATAGTGGTGAGACAAAAGGTGTTTTGCCGCAGGGAGCAACCGGCCAGACCCTGCAACATTTCCGTCTGGAAAGTGTGCTGGGCGCGGGGGGGGATGGGTCTGGTCTATCGCGCCTATGACACGCGGCTGCATCGGCCGGTGGCGGTAAAGCTGCTTTCCGCCGAACTCACTTCCGATCCGGAAAGAAAGCAGCGCCTGCTGCAAGAGGCGCGGGCGGCCGCCAGCATCAGCCATCCGGCGATTGCCCAGATTTTCTACGTGGATGAAGAGAAAGGCGTGACCTTCGTCGTCATGGAATTGGTCGAGGGCAAGACGGTGCGCGACCTGGTTCTGAACCGGGAGTTGGATTTGCTGGGCGCCATTGACATCGCCATTCAGGTGGCGGATGGGCTGGCCAAGGCGCACGAGCGGGGCATCGTGCATCGCGACATCAAACCGGCCAACGTCATGCTCACGCGCGACGGCCACGTGAAGATTCTCGATTTTGGCCTGGCGAAGCTCCTGGATCCCACTCGAGACCAGGGACCGGACGGGACGCAGCGTCTGGACCCGACGCAGATGGCGCAGACCCAGCCGGGCGTGGTCATGGGAACTCCGGCTTACATGAGTCCGGAGCAGGTGCGAGGCGTTCCGGTGGACTTTCGGGCGGACATTTTCTCGCTGGGCGTGCTGCTGTTTGAGATGGCGACCGGGCAGTCACCCTTCCGGCGGGAGAACTTCCTGGACTCGCTCCATGCGGTGGCCTTTGATGAAACGCCTCCCATGAATTCCATCCGGGCCCCGATTCCGGATGAGCTGCAACGCATCGTCTCACGCTGCCTGAGAAAACGGCCGGAAGACCGCCATCCCAACGCCCGGCTGCTGGTGGAGGAGTTGCGCTTGCTGCGGCGGAACACCGAAGCGGGGGTGGCCTACCGAACGACATGGTGGAAGCGCATGGTGGATGCCTGGGACCGACTGCGCCATCTGCCGCCCTCCCGATATGCCTGGTTTGCCGCCGGCACTGCCAGTTTGGCTTTGGCTCTCTATCTGTCGATATCGCAGATCGGCATGTGGGGGCTGGTGTTCGTGGTTTTGGCGGGCCTTTACCTGTATCGCCACGTTCGGAATCGTCCGCAGCGAATGCAGGAGTGGTTCGTCCAGCGGGTGGCCAAGATTCCAGAAGTGCGCTTGATCGCTTTTCAGGACCGCCAGGTGACCGTGGTGGTGGACCGTCCGGTGGCGCAGCTTTACGGCCGGATCAACGCCTACTCAAGCGCCTGCAACCGAAAGCTCTATTCGGGCCAGCCGATGACGGTGTCGATTCTGCACGACGTTTCCCCCGAACAACTTCGCAAGATGCTGGCCAGCCCCGGTGTTCAATATGTTCGCGACGATGCCATTGAGGAGGGCTGATGGTGAGAGTTGCTTGAGCGGCGGCACTGAAAATACCTCAGCGGCAAGGGCCGCGCCGTTCACTTTAACTTGTTCTCAAACCACACCGGCCCGCCCCATTTGCCGGTCACGACGATGTCCAGGTCGCCGTCGCCTTCGAGGTCCGCGACGCAAATGTTCATGCCGGCGCCGATGCCTTCGTTGTAGGAAACGGTGTGCTTGGTCCAGGCCGGCGCGGGACCGCGCTTAAGTTTGTAGTAATAAACCCCCAGCGGCGCATGCTCGTCAGGATCAGTGCCATTATGGGCCATGAAGCGTTTGCCGGTGATCAATTCGGGGTGGCCATCGCCGTCCAAATCGGCCAGGGCGAGGCTGTGCGCCTGGGTCCAGGAATCGTCAATCAAATGCTGCTGGAAACGAATCTCCGATCCCCGGCGCGCCTGCTCATACCAGAAAATGCCGTAGCCATGAGCGGAGGAGCAGAGGATGTCGTTGAGACCGTCGCTGTTGACGTCCAGAACCAGGATTTGCGCCGTGTGCTGCGGGGTTTTCCCTTCCCGGTCGCCGAGCAGCAAGGGGTGTTCTTTCCACGGGCCACGGCGGGGGTCGGCGGGAGCTTCATACCAGACGCCAGGGCGAATAAAGTCGGGGCGGGCATCGCCATTGAGGTCGCCGACACCGACGCCGTAGTCGAACGTCTTTTCGGAAACAACATGCCGAAGGAGCGCACGCTTTCCGTCCGCGTCTTTGGCCGCTGCAAACCAGACCGTGCGTTGAACGGACGGAACGATTTCGAGCGCTTTCCCGTCGCCGTCCACATCATAGAGATCGCCGTGCTCGAAGTTGCCGTTCTTTTCGATGACCGTTTCCGGCCATTCGCCGCCATTGGGCCCGGCGTTGCGGAACCACGATGAGTGCATCTGGAACCAATCGCAGGAAACGACATCGAGCCGGCCATCGCCATCCACATCGAACGGCTCGTTCATGAAGTCCCAATAGTAGCCCTTGCCCTGCTCATCCACGCTGCCTTTGAGCGTGCGGATTTTGACGGGCTTAAAGTCGGGGGCAAGGTAAAGGTTGGGTCCGGCGACGATGTCGAGCTTGCCGTCGTTGTTAAAGTCGCCCACGCCGCAGGCCTCGCTGCGAAATGTGCCGAGGCGGTGCGTGATGAACTTCAACGCCCTGCCGGATGCATCGTCCGTTTTGAGGGGAGCTTCCGCGGCCCGGGCCAGGCCGGCCACGGCGCACCAGCCGGCCACTGCAATGATCATTTGTTTCATAGGTCGTTTCCTTTCTTTGTTCAGGGTTGTTGCACCATCATGCGTCGGGAATCTTTTCGAGAACCAACGGCAGAGCCTACCGGAGCGCGTCGATCTTGGCCGCAAGGATGAAATCGCTTTCGGTCAAGCCATCGATTTTGTGCGTCCAGATCGTTACTTTGACCTTGCCCCAGGCCAGGTAAATATCGGGGTGATGGCCAACGGTTTCGGCGAGTTCACCGACCTGGTTCGTGAAAGCCAGGGCCTCCCGAAAATTCTTGAAGGCAAAGGTCTTCTCCAAATGGTGCTCATAGACGGCCTCCCAATCACGGCCGAGTTGGCGTTGCAGATGGGCGAGCGCCTCTCCCGTTAACGGCGGGACACCGCCCCGGCAAGGAACGCAATCTTTGGCTGCTAATTCACTCATAGCGTCTCTTCTTGAATTCTCGCGCTGCGTTTTCGATTGAGGCAGGATAGCGCACTGAGGAACAGGATTCCAGGTGGAATTCCAGCCAATCAGGCTTGGCGTGTCCTCAAGCGCCGCCAGCGCCAGCCTGCCTCTTGACCCGCTCTGAAACGGGCCATCAGCCTTGGTTTCGTTTCGACAAGTCAATGAAGATGACCACCGACGCCACCAGCTTGCCGTTGTCCCGCATGGGATGGCTGTAATAGCGCACCGGCAGTGGGGAGCCGTCTTTGCGCCACAGAATGCCTTCGCTGCCTTCGAGCGCGCGGCCTGCTTTCATCGCCTCGTGAATCGGATCCTCCTCCCAAGGCCGGCGCAGGATGACGCTGAGGTTCTTGCCGGTCAGTTCTTTGCTCTCCCAGCCGGCCAGGCGCGCGGCGGCGGCATTCAGGCGGACGATATGGCCGCGCCGGCTGACGACGCAGACGCCTTCGCCAATGGAGTTGATGATGAGATCGCTGTAGCGCAAGAGGTGTTGCGTGGCTGAGTGGGACCACAGCCGCCGCAGGTTCTCCAGTTCCAGTTCCTCGTTGGCTTTGACCAGTTCGGCGGTGCGCTGCTGCACTTTGATTTCCAGGAAATCATTGGCTTCCTGAAGCGCAGCGGCGGCTTGGCGGCGAACAGCCAGGTCCATTCTAACCAACCAGAAGGTCAATCCCAGCAGCGCGAAATTAATGCCGACACCCGAGAAGACAATCCAGCGGGTGATCCGCGCCTGTCGATAGGAATCGCGGTCGCGCTGCTGAAGCAGCTCATTTTCCTCCTGCTTCAATTTGCTCACCGCGTCGCGGATGTCCTGGAGCGAGGTTTGGCTGGTGTCATTGGCGAGCAAGTGGCGGGCAGCCTCCGGACCTTTTTCGTCGCGAGCCTGGATGATCGCCTTGGCAAAATCCGCCCGGCGGGCAATCAAGGCCTCCAGCTCCGCCAACCGCTTTTGCTGGCGGTTGTCATTGGCCGTCAGGACTTTCGCCACCTGCAGGTGTTCGGCCATTTCGGCGAAGGCCGTGCGGTAGGACTGCTGGTCCTGGGGTGTGCCGGTGAGAAGAAAAGTGCGGTGGGCCGCTTCCGCCGCGTGCAGCGAGGAGAGGATGGCGTCCACCTCCAGGATGACGGCGTGAGTGTGATTGACCCAGTCGCTGCTGGCCAGGGCGTGAAGCGTGTTCCGCACCGCTGCCACCAGCACGAAAACCAAAACCGCCAGGACGATTCCGAAACAAACCAACAGTTGTCTTTCGATGGTTTCCTTGACCAGAAAAACCTTGATCGTTGGATCCGGTTCCCGGCCGGGTAAAGCCGGAGTCGGGACGGGGCTCACCGGGACTTCACTGGCAGACCAGGGTTTTTCGTTTTCGTTCATGCGGGCCAGACGCGCATCTCCAGGAGACCATGCTCATGCCAGGAAGGCGTCAGGCATTACGAGAGGACTTTAGAGTGTGCTGTGGCGAACGCAATCCCAATGCGCGCCTTCTTCTCCTTGATCAGGCACGGAAGCGACGTCGATTCTGAGCGCAAGGCGCATCCATGCGGAAAGGGTTGCCCGATTATCGGTTCGCCTCTCCCTAGGTTTTCGGATTTCGGACTTGGCGCAAGTGTTGGCCGCAGTTTCACGTGACAAACGTGGCCCGGAGCCTATCGTTGCGGGGCAGCCGAGCCTATGAAAACAACCATCATCGTTCTGAGCGTCGCGGCCGTCTTGACGGCGGCCACCAGCGGGAACGCCGATGCCCCTCCCACCCTCACTCCCTCCGGCCGTTACGCCGCAGGGGAATTGCTCGTGAAGTTCGAGGGCGGACCGGACGGCTACGCGGCGGCGCTGGGGAACGCTTCTGTCGGGAGCGAGGTCCAAAGTAACTTCCGTGCTTGCGGCTGGCAGCAGGTTAAGCTACCCCCCGGCATGACGATTCGCCAGGGCCTCGAGGCGTATCAAGCCCTCGAGACGGTGCTGGCTGTCGAACCGAACTACACGCGCAAATTCTGTGCTGTGCCGACCGATCCCAGGTTCAAGGACCAATGGGCGCTCAGCCAGATCGGCGCGACCCGGGCCTGGGATATCACCACCGGCAGCACGAATGTCGTCGTGGCGGTAATTTGCACCGGGGTGGACTACACCCACGAAGACCTGACGGCCAATATGTGGCGCAACCCCGGCGAGACCGGGTGGGACGCCGACGGCCACAACAAGGCTGCCAACGGCCTCGACGATGATGTTGACGGCTACGTGGACGACCTCTACGGGATCGACGCCTGCAATCAGGACGCCGACCCGATGGATGACAACGGTCACGATACCGGCACCGCCGGCGTCATCGGAGCCGTGGGCAACAATGGCCAAGGCATCGCCGGCCTCAATTGGAACGTTCAGATCATGGCCCTGAAATCTCACAACAACCTTGGCTGGGCCTACGACTCCGCCGTCATTGAGTGCTTCGAATACGTCATCATGATGAAGAAGCGCGGCGTGAATATCCGCATCACCAACAACAGTTACGGCGGCGATGAAGACGGCCAGGCCGTCAAGGACGCGATCGATGCCGCGGGAAACCTGGGCATCCTTAACGTCTTCGCCGCCATGAATGACGGCCAGGACATGGACGTGACGCCGCGTTATCCGGCCTGCTTCGATTCGCCGAGCATCCTCGCGGTCGCCGCCACTGACCCGTCCGACAGCCTCGTGGTGGCCGGCGGCTGGTCTTCCAACTATGGCCGCAAGAGCGTCGATCTGGCCGCGCCGGGCGTCGGCATCAGCACGTTAACGCTGCGAAACGGTTACACCACCTGGTCGGGCACCTCGTTTGCCACTCCTCACGTGGCCGGGGCGGCGGCGCTCTTGCTGGCAGCAGAACCAAATCTCTCTGTGGCGGACCTGAAATCCGCCCTCCTGGGCACCGTGGACTTCCCAAGCGGACTGACCAACAAGGTCGCCTCGAATGGCCGCCTCAACATCGCCCGCGCGCTGCAATTCCTCGTGGAGCCCGGCGCACCGCCCATCGTCACGTCGGCGCTGCCGTCGGGCAATCGCACTCCGCTGACGGCGCGCGTCGAGGTGACGTTTGCCAAACCGATGGACCGCGCCGGCGTTGAAGCTGGTTTTAGCCTCACACCGTCTGTCGGCGGCGCCTTTGAATGGTCCAATAACGATCGAACGGTGGCGTTTATTCCCGCCAACCCACTCAGCGTCGCCACGACTTACGCTGGCCGGCTCCTCGGCTCCGCGAAGGACACCACCGGCGTCACGCTGGACGGCAATTATAACCGCGCCGCGCAAGGGCCAGACCTCGACGATTTCACCTGGAGCTTTCGCACCACGCCGGCGAACGATGATTTTGCGGCGGCCGAAACGATCAACGGCGCGTCCGGAAGAATCGTTGGCACCAACCGCAACGCCACCCGGGAACCGGGCGAGCCCGTTCACGCCAGGAACGGCGGTGGCGCCTCGATCTGGTATCGCTGGATGCCGCCTGGTGGCGGCAGCGTGACGTTTGACACTGCGGGCACGCCGTTCGACACGGTGCTGGCTGTCTATGAGGGAGAGAAACTGGACGCGCTGAGCGAAGTTGCCAGCAACGACGATGACGGCATTATCAAAACCAGCCGGCTGACCTTCGTGCCGGCGGCTGAAACGACTTACTTCATCGCCCTGGACGGCAAGGTTTTCCAGGATTTCTACCAAGACGCGCCGCCGATGGACACCACCGTGCTGAATTGGTATCCCACGCCGCCGGCTTTTCGGGCTGCCTTGCCGTTCACACCCGCCGCAGGCGTGTGGAGCGCGCAGGTGACGATCTTCGGCACCAACTTCACCGGTGTCACCAGCGTCCTTTTCGACGGGATCCGTGCGCAGTTCACAAACCAATCGGACCTGCTGATCACAGCTACGGTGCCAGCAGGGGCGAGCCAGGGGCCGATCACCATCCAAACCCGGCACGGCAGCATCACCTCCCTGATCGAGTTTGCGGCCCAGCCCGTGGTCCTCTACACCGTGTCGCCCAGCGAGTCCGCGCTGCTGGTGGACTGGGCCGCCAACGGCTTCGTGCTTGAATATACTGAGTCGCTGGCGACGCCCGAGTGGAGACTCGTGACACTGGCACCCACGACCGTGGACGGCGGCACGCGAACCGTCGTCGCTCTTCCGCTGGAGGGCCTGAGCAAGTTCTACCGCTGGCGCAAGGATTGAGACCAAGTTCTTAAGGCCGAAATCCGAGGGCCGAAAACCGAGGTCGGCCTGCCGGTATTCGAGCTTCGGGTTTCGGTTTTCCTTCGGTTTTCGGCCCTCGGATTTTGGATTTGCAGTCAGTCACGATTCGACCTATCCGCGCCGGCTTTTTTGGCGGCTAAACCGGCAGCGGCGCCCAAGCTTAACGCTTCCCCGGATCGACCGTTAAGCCTACCGATTCAGCGGTGGGGCGGGCGGGAAGGGGGAACAAGTCCCGTCAGGGACGAAAGAAATGACAATCGACTTGCCCGGCGTTCTGCCGTCCCTGACGGGACTTGTCCTGCCACCGCTGGTTCTCCCAGCGTTGAAACGCCGGGCTATTCTCTTTCGCCCTGCCGGGCTGATTGGGTCGCGGCTTTGCCCCGTTGAGCTCTTTGAGTTCTCTTGCGGCGATTCACCCCAAATCCGGCAGTTGAGAAACCACGGATGACAAGGATCACACGGATGATAACCACTTTCGCGAAGGGCGGGAGCCTCCTCCGTGCTCACCCGC
>CAYIIH010000211.1:0-14996 GCA_964363225.1 uncultured Verrucomicrobiota bacterium
GGGGGAGCTTCTCCCTGTCCTGCACCTTCTTCGCTCATTGTCTGCGCCTCTTTCCAGCGGGAGTCAAGCCGGAATTTTGTGCGGAATTCTGTGCAGGTTTTTGTGCGGGACCGTCTGCCTTCTTGACTCGCCGAATCGAACGAGCGAAGCTTCATGAATGAACGCGACGGCAGAGAAGCTGCGAACGGAGCTGGCGACACTCAGCGATGCTGAGCGGGCGGAATTGGCTCGTTTTCTGATTCAGTCTCTCGACGAGGGAGCCGACTCTGGTGCGGAGAGCGCTTGGGACGCGGAGTTGGAACGACGCGCCAAGGAGATCAGGAGCGGGCGCGCCACCGGTGAACCAGCCGACAAGGTGTTTTCGGAGCTGCGTGCCAAGTATTCGTGAAGCCCGTGGTGATCCACAGCGCGGCGAGGGCTGAACTCGAGGAGGCGATGGCCTTTTACGAGGGCCGCTCACGAGGACTCGGAGCCGATCTTCAAACGAAGGTCGAAGAGGCTGTCGCAGCGATTCAGCAGTGTCCCGAGGGCTGGCCGCCACACAAGCGCACAAGCTTTCGCAAGTATTTTGTGGATCGGTTTCCCTTTACAATTTTCTACCTGGACCTGCCGGACTGCATTTGGATCTCAGCGATTGCCCACGGCAGCCGGCACCCCGATTACTGGAGGAGGCGGAGACGTGAATAGCTCGCACGCAGTCCTGCTCATCCCCGGACGCCGTTGGCCAAAACCCCCTGCAATACCCGCCCCAGCTCTTCGATTTGATAGGGCTTGCTGACGACGCCGCAAAAGCCATAAGCGCGATAATCGGCCATCACCGGATCGCTCGAATATCCGCTCGAGACAATGGCTTTCACCTTCCGATCAATGGCCAGCAACTTTTTCATGGCTTCTTTTCCGCCCATGCCGCCGGGAATCGTCAAGTCCATGATGACGGCGGAAAAGGGCCGGCGGCTCTCCAGTGCCTGGGCATAAAGAGTGATGGCCTCAGCGCCATCCTTCGCCACCATGACTTCATAGCCGAAGTGCCGGAGTGTGAGCGAAGCCAATTCCAGGATGGGTTCTTCGTCATCCATGATGAGGATTCTGCCCTGGCCATGAAACACGTGGCTCCGCCGTTCCAGCGGAGACGGAATCGTCTTGTCAGAAGCCGGCAGATAAACATGAAAGACGCTGCCCCAGCCCAAGGTCGATTCCACCGTCAGGAGCCCGTCATGCCTCTTCAGGATCGCATAAGCGGTGGCCAGCCCCAGCCCGCTGCCCCGCTTTTTCGTGGTGAAGTACGGATCAAAGATTCTGGACAGGTGCTCGCCTTTGATGCCCAGGCCGTGGTCCTCGATGTCAATGCGCACGTAATCCCCTTCCGGCAGCGGCACCCCGGTCTCCGCGTGCAGCCGGACATTCTGTCCGCACACCCGGATCACGCCTCCTTCGGGCATGGCCTGCATGCTGTTGATGACCAGATTATGGATCACCTGGCTCATTTGACCCGTGTCCACGTCCACCGGCACCACGCCAACGGGCCAGTCAAACTCACACCGGACATTCGAGCCGCGCAAGGCGAATTCGGCGGATTCCCGGATGATCTGGCCGACGGACGCGGTTTGTCGTACCGGGGCCCCGCCCTTGGCAAAAGTAAGCAATTGCTGCGTCAAGTCTCTGGCTCGCAGCGCAGCCTTTTCCACCTCTTCCAAGCGCTGATAAATGGGATCCGGAGGCTGCGCAAACCTTCGGGCCAGGGACAGGTTACCGATGATGGCGGTCAGGATATTGTTAAAGTCATGCGCGATCCCGCCCGCCAACAGGCCGACGGATTCCAATTTGCTGGCCTTAAGCAGTTCCGCTTCCACCTTTTGCTTTTCGGTAATATCGCGGAAAACCACCACCACGCCGATCACGTCGCCAAAGCTGTCCCGGATGGGAGCGCCGCGATTCTCAATGAGCCGTTCCGTTCCGTTCCGGGAAATCAGGATAGCCTGGCTGGCTGCTCCGGTGGCCTGGCCGGTTCGCAGCACCTGTTCGACCGGGTTTCCCCAGCGTTCGCGCGTTTTGGGTACCAGAATCTGAAAAACACCCGTTAAATGCGCGCCCAAAGCTTCCCGTTGCGTCCAGCCGGTCAACTCCTCCGCCACATTGTTCATCAAGGCGATTTTGCCCTCGGTATCAGTCGTGATCACTCCGTCGCCAATGGAGCGCACGGTGACGGCCAAGCGCTCCTTTTCTGCGGCTAACACTTCCTGGGCGCGCTTCTCCTCCGTCACGTCCCAAAAAATGCCCTGCAGTCCCACCAAGCGGCCCTGCGCATCGTAAACCGGCGCTTTGACCAAATGCGCATAGCCGGTCTTCCCGTCCGGCGATTGGTATTCTTCCACCGTCTCCAGAACGTCTTCACTTTGCAGGACACGCCGGTCGTCGTGCGCATCCTTGGCCGCCAGTTCTTTCGGAAACAAATCGAACGCGGTCCGGCCGATGATCTGCTCGGCCGGCACGCCCCAAAAATCACAGAAGCGTTGATTGGCGAACGTGAAGCGGCCCTGCAGATCTTTGCGGAAAATGTTTTGGGGCAGATTCGCCACCAGAGATTGATACAGCGCCTCGGAATCCCGCAGTTGCTCTTCGGCCCGCTGCCGCTCGCTGACATCGAGTTGTGTGCCCCAGACGCGGACCAGCAAACCGTTTTCCACGATGCCCGCCACGTTATTGGAGAAACACTTTGTCTGGCCATGCCGGTCCAGCTCGCGCGATTCGGCCTGCAGCAGGCGGTAGCCGGACGCGATCAACGCATGCAACATCTCTACATTCTTGGCCTCGGTCCGAATCAAGAAATCGCCCAGGCGCGTGCCGACGAATTCGTCCGCTTTCTCATAGCCATACATCCTGGCCATCACGTCATTGCACTCGGCCATGTAACCAAAGCAGTAAAACCGTTCGATCTGCTCTTCGGGAGGCAAGGCCACTGGAATAGGCTGCTCCGTTTCAATGCGCCAGATGCCTTCGGAACTGTGCTGCACAAAGGCCCGATACCGCTCCTCGCTCTGCCGCAGGGACCGCTCGGTGGCGCAGATTTTCTCGATTTTACGTTCCAGTTGCTCGTTGGCTTGGCGCAGGGAGAGCTCCGAAACCCGCAAGTTCGCCGTCAGCCCTTCGGCGGCCAAACGCCCGCGGGTTTGCACCCAGGCAATCCCGAACAGCAAAATGGAAACCAGCAAGCCGGCCTGCCCGGCCACCAGCCGCAGATGCGTCAGCGAGGCCAGTTGGAACGTGGGCAGGGTGTGAAACCGCAGCGTGTATTTGCGCTGCATTCCCTCGACGCTGATCGACCGCGCCAGGTATGGATCATGCCCGGGTTCTCCCGTCTGCGGAATCCCGTCCTGATCATACATCGAATTCTCCGCCGTCAGCGCCCCTTTATCGAAAATCTCCAGATCGACAACATTGCTTCGGCCGGTTCCGAAAACCGTCTGCAGCAGATCGCGCACCTGAATCGTGGCGAAAACAAATCCCTCCAGTTTGGCCACGCGTTCTGCCACGGATTCCGGCCGGGTGCCGCCCTGATAAACCGGCGAGTAAATAACCAGGCCAGCCTCGCCATTCGTGCCTTGGTTGGAGATCAAGGTGATCTTGCCGGAGGCAGCGTGCCAGCCCGAAGCGCGAGCTTTCTCCATCGCTTCCCGATGCGTTGGCTCGGCAAAAAAATCATGTCCCTCCCAACTCGGCTTCACGGGCGAGCGCGGTTCAAAGAATCGGACCGGAAAATACTCGCTGCCCTCGCGGGTGGGGCGCCAGACAAACTCGGGCAAGCCCTCTGCCCGGATTTTCTGGACGTAGGCTGCCCTTTGTCCCGGCAGCACCCGCTCGGCGAAGCCAACACTCATGAGGCCCGGGTAATTTCGCTTCAGATTGATGATTTGAAGATATCCCTTCCATTTCTCGCGGCTGACGGTTTCGCTGGCCGCGAACAAGCCCCGGACGCTCCGCAAGACATCGACGTATCGCTCCATTTGACGCCCTATAAGCTCCACGGCCTCCTGCACCGTCTGGTCAAACCGCGCCTAGTCCCGGGCCAAGACGTATTGGGACACGCTGTAATCGACCATCGCCGTCGAGATCAAACTTAAGACGAGAACGAGGTAAGCTGTTCCCATTCTCTGCACGTGCTCTCGCAGGAAGCTGAATTTGGAGCGCATATCTCTGAACGGCCTATAAAATGAGGAGAGACAGGCCAGATGGCAAACCAATTCCGCCGCAGCCGCGCTCTCTGAACAGCGCGGCTCTAACCTGGATATTCACACGCGTGAGCGTGCCTGCGGCTGTATCGCCGATTTCCAATCGGCAGGCGCCACGAACGGTCCGAAACGCTCGATCTGTCCGCGGCCCGCAGGCTGGAAGCCCTGCGATACAGCAGATTGGAAATCTGCGCTACAAGGCTGGTGGCCACCCGCCGGCGTACGCCTGGAGCCTGGCCGTTGGGAAACGTGTGAAATATGGGGCCCAAAGTCCGCCCTGCAATTTCTGAACGCATTTTCTGGTTCCATTGTCGATTTCAGCGTAAGATCGAAGAAAATGAGCATCGGCATTAGTGCAATCAACGAAGAGGTCCAGCGGGCCAGCGCCTTTGTGCAACCGCTGTTTAATGAAATCAACAAAGTCATCATCGGCCAGAAATACCTGCTGGAAAGGCTGGTCATCGGCCTGCTGGCCAATGGCCACGTCCTGCTGGAGGGAGTCCCCGGTTTGGCCAAGACGCTGTCCGTCAAATGCCTCTCCGCCAGCTTGAACGTGAAATTCGCGCGCCTCCAATTCACCCCGGACATGCTGCCGGCGGATGTGATCGGCACGCAGATTTACAACCCGCAATCCGGAGGCTTCACCACCCGCAAAGGCCCCATCTTTGCCAACCTGGTGCTGGCGGATGAAATCAACCGCGCCCCCGCCAAGGTGCAGAGCGCTCTCCTGGAAGCGATGCAGGAAAAGCAAGTCACCATCGGCGATCAGACCTTCCGGCTGGAAGAGCCCTTCCTGGTCCTGGCCACCCAAAACCCCATCGAACAGGAAGGCACCTATCCCTTGCCGGAAGCGCAAGTGGACCGTTTCATGTTAAAGCTAAAAATCGTTTACCCAACCCGCGAGGAGGAACGCCAAATCCTCGACCGGATGGCGCGCACGACCAACCTGCCTGCCGTCGGACCCGTCGTGGAGGCAAAAGACGTTTTGGCCGCGCGCCAGGTGATCAATGACATTTACCTCGATGACAAGGTCAAGGATTACATCGTGGACTTGGTCTGCGCCACACGCGAGCCGGAGAAGTACAGCATCGATGCCAAGGAGTTCATTCAACTGGGGGCTTCGCCGCGAGCGACCATCGCCCTGACCCTGGCCGCCAAAGCCTACGCCTTCTTGCGAGGCCGCGGTTACGTCACGCCCCAGGATGTCAAAAGCATTGGCATGGATGTCCTGCGCCACCGCGTCGCCATCACCTACGAAGCGGAGGCGGAGGAGAAAACCAGCGAGACGGTGATTCAAAAGATTTTTGACGAGTTGCCGGTGCCGTGAACTACATATCCGTCAGGGCGATCATGATTGCAGGCAAGCCGCGCAGGTGGTTTATCACGGCGCTTGTTGTCCTCCTCATTGGCATCCTCTGCCTTCTCGCATTGGTTCGACTGCTGACTCCTTCATGGCCGACCTATGGTGAAAAGGGGATAGGAGAGTGGTTTGAGATAGCCGTTATGAGGCCTTCACAAGGGTGGTCGAGGTCGAGCACCAGGGCGTTTGAAGAAATGGGAGCGGAGGCGGTTCCATTTCTTGCCCGCTGGGCAAACGCACGATTTACACCCTTTCACGAAATCTATGCTTCGGTGTGCCCGCGCCTGCCAGATTGGCTAAGAAGAGTCTTACCGCGGCCTCGCACTTACACGTACTTTCACGACCGACAAGTCCGCGCATTGATATTGCTCAGGGAGATTGCCGCGGCACAGCGGCGGAAATCGGGAAACGGAAAAGACATGGCTTCTCTAATCCTACCTGCCATCCAAACCGCGCTCCGTGACCCTAGCAGTGAAGTGCGTAAGTGGGCCGCTGAGGCTGTCGTTTCGCTCGGTTCGCAAGCGGCTGCAATCATCCCCGACCTGCTTAAGCTCACTCAGGATACGAATGATGGGCCGGCCAGCTCGGCGATGAGTGCATTGGGCAGTATGGGATGTGTCGCCAGCAATGCGGTCCCGGTTCTGATTCGCAATGCCGCCAACGCCACCGGCACTCGACGGCTTTTCGCGGTGCAGTCCCTGGGGGAGATAGGACGACCTGCTCAATCAGCTGTCCCAGTCCTTGTTTCCGTTCTTCTTTCGGATGACAGCAGCATGCCACCGAATCTTGGCGGGGGAGAAGAATTGCGCGTTAAGGCGGCGCGTGCCTTGGCCGAGATCGGTATCACTCCTGAAGAGGCGGTGCCGACTTTGATAGCAATGACGCGGGGCACGAACCAGTGGGCACGCTGGTTTGCCTCCGTTGCCCTATGGAACAGAGCCCGTCAGAACCCGATTCTTCAAGCGCAGGTCATCGAAGGATTGCGGTCAACGAACCGGATAGGAGTCATGATTTCCTTGGGGTGCCTGGGTTCCAACGCCGCTGCGTTTGTTCCGGAAATCTGCCGCCTAACGAACGATTCTTTCTCTGGGCACACGGCTCGACGAATACTGCAGCGGATTCAGCCGAACTTACCATGATCCCACGCGAAATCCTCAAAACCATCCGCCAGATCGAGACTCGTACGAACTGGCTCGTGATCGAACCGCTCGCGGGCCGTTCATTTCAGCCGCCGGCGGAGGTCGGCAGGATTTCGTTTGCCATGCCTGACCGAGACGATGATCAGTTCACCCGTTTCGGCTCCGCTGGTGAAATAGACCGAGTAAGGCCAGCCCAGGATCTTTGCCTTTTGGGTCAGGCGGCTGGCGCGGGGAAATCCAGAGGACGGCAAAGCTCCGAATGCTGCAAAGCACGTTCCGCGCGCCGGTCAAGTTCGGTAACTTGTTCCGGGGTCAGTTCGTTTTCGGGTCCGCCAAGTTCGTTCCAGATTTGTTCGGCAACCTCCAGTTGTTCCCGCGCCGGCAAACGACGGATTTGCTCCAGGATTTCTGTCGCGCTCATGGCACTAAGTTACCGCTCCGGCCAAAGCAGGCAAGTCAGCTTTTCAGGCCACTGCCATTCCGCATCCCGCACTCCGCATTCCGCCTTCGCATGATCCCCCGCAAAATCCTCAAAACAATCCGCCAGATCGAGATTCGCACGCGCCGCATCGTGACCGAAACGCTCGCCCGCAGTTCATTTGATTCGTCGGCGCAGTTCCGCGGGGTCGCGCTTGCCGTGGAAAACGGAAACGACGCCGATAAAGTCATCCTCGACGTGGTAGTAAACGTTGTAGGGAAAGATTTGGACCCTGGCCTTGCGGACAGTGCTGCCAACGAGCCGAAATCGTTCAGGGTTTTGGAGGATTCGGCGCAAGGTTGCGTGAATCTCGGCCTCGAATCTGTCTCCCAATCCCGGTTGCTGGTCCTCATACCACGCAACCGCCCCTTCAAACTCAAGCCGCGCTTCGGGGGCAGAGATTATCTCCCGGCGCATGAGCGGTTTTGCTTGAGTCGGCCTTTCAATTCCGCACGCACTTGTTCCCAGGGAATTCCGGCCTTGGGATTCTTGCGTAGATTCTCCGCGCGCCGCTCTAGTTCCGCGAGTTGCGCGGGCGACAATTCATCGTCAAACGCGCTGCACTCGTCCAAAATCTGCTCGGCCACTTCGCGCTGTTCTCGTAGCGGCAGACGCCGGATTTGGTCCAAAATTTCTGATGCGCTCATGGCGCCAAGTTACGCCCGCCGGGGACGCAAGCAAGCGGCATTTGCAGTTCCGGTTGATTCCGCATTCCACACTCCGCCTTCCGCCTTCGCATGATCCCCCGCGAGATTCTCAAGAAAATCCGACAGATCGAACTCCGCACCAACCGCCTGGTCACGGAGACTCTGGCCGGCCAGTATCACAGCGTTTTCAAAGGCCAAGGCATGAATTTTGAGGAGGTGCGCGAGTACCAGCCTGGCGATGAAGTGCGCTCCATCGATTGGAACGTCACCGCGCGCATGAACCATCCCTTCGTCAAAAAGTTCGTCGAGGAGCGCGAACTCACCGTCATGCTCATCGTGGACTTGAGCGGTTCCGGTTTGTTCGGGTCGGGCGAACAGTCCAAGCGGGAGCTGGCGGCCGAGATCGCCTCCGTGCTGGCCTTCTCCGCCATTCGCAACAACGACAAGGTCGGCTTGATCCTCTTCACCGATGCCATTGAAAAGTTCATCCCGCCCCGCAAAGGCCGCAAACACGTGCTGCGGGTCATCCGCGAAATCCTCTTTTACGAGCCGCAACGCCACGGTACCGATCTCAACCAGGCCCTGCAATTCCTGACGCGGGTCACCACCCGCCGCGCCATTGCCGTCGTCCTCTCTGATTTCCTGGGCCAAACCGCTCCGACGCGGGCGGAAATGGCGGCCCATCTCCGGCGGCGCATGATCCTCTCCGAAACGCTTTCGCAGACTTCGGCCACGGCCTTGCGCCAGGCCAATCGCCGGCATGATGTCGTGGCCGTGCAAATCACCGACCGCTTCGAATTGGAATTGCCCGCGCTCGGTTATCTGGTGCTCAAGGACGCGGAAACCGGCGAGGTGGTCGAAGTCAACACCGGCGATGAGCGCAAGCGCGCCGCCTTCGCCCAAAGGCAAATCAAAGCGCAAGCGGAACTGAAGCGCCTCTTCCAATCGGCCGGCATCGATTCCATCCAGTTGCGCACCGATCAACCGTATGCCGCCGCCCTGGGACGCTTTTTTGAGATGCGGGAAAAGCGCCGCCGCCGCGGGTAGAGCCATGCGAGCAACGTTCACCATCCAGAAATCCAAGTTCCGGGTACCAGACTCCAGGTGCGCTGCGCGATCCCAATCTGGCCTCAAGCATTGGCACCGCGCCCAATGGGGCACAGGTCAGCGGAGCCGCACCTGTTGTAGTACGAGTGTCCTCAGCCGCATTCGGAATTCCGCAATCCGCAATCCGCAATCCGCAATCCGCAATGAGAAAATGAGCACCAATCCGTCCGCGCTTCTCCTTCCGGCGCCGTCCCAGGCCAGCAACAGCGTAGCTGAACTGGATATCCGGCCCGTCAAAGCGCCCGTGGCCATTCCCAGCGGCTGGGCGTGGCTCTGGTGGACACTGGGCGCTTTGGTCTTGGGCGCGGTGCTCTATCGGCTCTGGCGTTACTGGCAAAAAAAACGCCAACTGCCCGCGCCGGAAATCATCATTCCTCCGCATCGCCGGGCGCGCGAACGGCTGCGGGGCGCCTTGGCTTTGCTGGATCAGCCCGAACCTTTTTGCGTGCTGGTCTCCGACACCATCCGGCGGTATCTGGAGGAGCGGTTCGATCTCCACGCTCCGGACCGGACCACCGAAGAGTTCCTGGGCGAATTGCAGTTTAGCCCGGTGCTGTCCCTCACCCAAAAGCTCAGCCTGGGCGATTTTCTGGGCCGTTGCGACCTGGTGAAGTTTGCGCGCTACGACCCAACCCAGGAGGAATTGAAAGCGCTCTACGACGCCGCCATGCGTCTGGTGGACGAGACGGAGCCGAAACCCGCGCTCCCGCCGCCCGTCCTCGGCGCCGCGCCTGAGCAACAACCGACCGCGCCAGCCCTCGACCCGCCGCCGTAACATGACCTTCGCGCAGCCTTATCTTTTGCTCTTGCTGTTGTTACTGCCCTTGCTGGCCTGGCTGAAAGGCCGGCGGGGACAGCAACCGGCTTTCCTTTATTCGTCGGTGCAACTGGTCAAGAGCATCATGGGCATCACCCGGTCCGGCGTCGGGAGCCTTTTGCTGAAACTGCGCTGGATCACGCTGGCGCTTTGCATCATGGCCCTGGCCCGGCCGCAACGGGGCGAAGGCGAAGCCCGGATCAAGGCCAGCGGCATCGACATTGTCGTCGCCCTCGACCTGTCCAGCAGCATGGCCTCGGAAGATTTCAGGCTGAAAGGACGGCAGGTCAACCGGCTGATCGTGGCCAAGGACGTTCTGGAAAAGTTTGTGGCCAAACGCGGCAACGACCGGATCGGGCTGGTGGCATTCGCCGGCCGGGCTTACATCGCCGCGCCCTTGACGTTGGACCATGATTTCCTGCTCCAGAACTTTCAGCGCCTGGAACTGGGGACGATCGAAGATGGCACGGCCATCGGATCCGGATTGTCCGCCGCTTTGAATCGGTTGCGCGATCTTCAATCCAAAAGTAAGATTGTTATTCTGATGACCGATGGACAAAACAACGCCGGCAAAGTGCCGCCTCTGACGGCGGCCGAAGCCGCTCAAACCTTGGGCGTGAAGGTTTATACGATCGGCGTCGGCACACGCGGCAAAGCGCCGGTGCCGTACGTCGATGCTTTTGGCAACAAACGATACGCGCAGATGGATGTGAATATTGACGAGAAAACGCTGACCGAGATCGCCCAGCGCACCGGAGGCAAGTATTTTCGGGCCGACAAAACCGAGACCCTGGAGAACATTTACCGGGAGATCGATCAATTGGAAAAGACCGAGGTGGAAGTGAAGAAATACCAACGGTACCAGGAGCTGTTCCATTGGCTGGTCCTGCCGGGGCTGGCTCTCTTGCTCCTGGAAATCATTCTGGGCCAGACGGTGTGGAGGAAATTGCCATGATTTTTGCCCATCCCAGGATGCTTTGGCTGTTGTTGGTGACCTTGCCGCTGCTCACGTGGTTTCTCTGGTGGGCCTGGCGGAAGAAGCAAACGCTCATCGCCCAATTCGTCCAATCACGTTTGCTGGCTCATTTGACGGTGGGCGTTTCCAGGACGATCCAGAAACTTCGCCTGGCCTTGCTGGTGGCCGCCGTCGTCTGCTTGTTCCTGACGCTGGCGCAGCCGCAATGGGGGTTCGATTGGGAGGAAACCAAGCAGCGCGGACGCGATATTATCGTCGGCATTGACACTTCCCGCAGCATGCTGGCCCAGGACTTGGCGCCTAACCGGCTGGCCCGGGCGAAACTGGCGGCGCTGGACTTGATGCGCCTGGCCAGATACGACCGGCTGGGTTTGGTGGCTTTTGCCGGCACTGCGTTTCTGCAATGCCCGCTCACGCTCGATGACGAGGCCTTCCGGCAAAGCGTCAACACCCTCGAGGTCGGCATCATTCCCCAAGGCGGCACGGCCCTGGCCGAAGCCATTCAAGCAGTTCTGAGCACCTTCAAAGACGAAGGTGACAACCACAAGGTCCTGGTGCTGTTCACCGACGGCGAAGATCACGAACCCGGCACACTGGAAGCCGTGGAAAAGGCCGCCCAAGCCGGGCTCCGCATTTTCACCATCGGCGTGGGCACTCCCAACGGCGAGTTGCTGCCGCAGCGGGACGAAAAGGGCGCCACGTCCTTTGTCAAAGATGACCAGGGCAATCCGGTGAAATCGAGGTTAAACGAGACGTTGCTCCGGCAGATTGCCACCACCGGCGGCGGCTTTTATCTTCCACTCAGCGGCGCCAAAACCATGGATATTCTTTACGAACGCGGCCTGGCTCCTTTGCCGACCTCCGAAGGCTCAACGAAATTGACCAAACGCTTCCTGGACCGGTTTCAGTGGCCTTTAGCCCTCGCCATCCTCTTGCTCCTGGCCGAAATGTTCCTGCCTGATCGCCGGCGAGTCGCCGCTAAAGAACCGTCCGCAGTTGCCGCCGGCCGTGATTTGCAGAAGGCCCTGGCGATCATTGCCCTGGCGCTGCTCCCCCTCAGCAGCCTGGCCTCCTCGGCCAAAGCCTTGCGGCGCTACGAAGCCGGCGACTACCAAGCGGCGCAACAGGAGTATCAACGGCTCTTGGGACAGAATCCGACGGACGCTCGCCTCCACTACAACGCCGGCACCGCCGCCTATCAAGCGAAGCAGTTTGAGCAAGCGGTGACAAATTTCAGCACGGCGCTCAGTTCTCCCGGCGAAACCGACCTGCTGGAACGTTCCTATTACAATCTGGGCAACACCCTCTACCGCATCGGTGACGAGGAACCGGACCCGACCAAAAAAATGGCCGGTTGGGAGCAGGCGATCAAGCAGTATGAAAGCGCCTTGAAACTCAATGCCCAGGATGCCGATGCCAGGTTTAACCACGACCTGGTGCAAAAGAAGCTCGAAGAACTTAAAAAGCAACAGCAACAGTCCCAGCAACAAGAACAGAAGCAGGACGAGCAGAAGAAAGACGACCAAAAGGACCAGGACCAAAAACAATCCCAGCAGGAACAGAAACAGGACCAATCCAAGGATCAGCCACAATCCGATCAGGACCAGAAGCAACAAGATAAGCAGGAACAAAAGCCCTCACCGCAAGATTCCCAATCACAAAACCAGCAGCAGCAGCAGCAGCAGCAGCAACAAGACAAAGAACAGCAAAAGGCCGAGTCGCCCGGCCAACAGGAAGAGAAGGAACAACCTGAAAAACCTCAAGAAAAGCCTTCGGCTCAGCCTGGAGACAAATCCGAGGAAGAGGCTGACAAGAACGCCCGGGCCGCCGCGCTGGGGCAAATGACACCGCAGCAGGCGCGGCAACTGCTCGACGCGCAAAAGAATGACGAAAAAGCGCTCATCTTCCTGCCCCAGGAAAAACGCGCCTCCCGCAACCGCATTTTTAGAGACTGGTAATCAGATGAATGGGCCGCATTTGATGTTTGAGCCAACTGTCAGTGGCCTCCGGCCAAAGCGGAGCAAGGACATGAACTGCGGCTCAAAGCCGCATGGCTCTTCGGGCAGTTGTGCTGCGCGAGGCCGAAAGCCAACGTCATGTGCCCTCGAAGAGTCTCCATTCCTTTCAGCACGGCTTTCTGGGTCGCGCGTCGCCCTCCTGAACCTGGTAGGGACGCGTTCCACCGCGTCCCATTTCTTAGCTCGCATAATCGGGGACGCGGTGGAACGCGTCCCTACCAGGTTCATAGGCTGGTTCATCGGTAAGGGCGCTTCTGACCGAATATTCAAGGCTAAAGAGTGTTGTCAATTTGGTGCTGCATTTTGGCTGAGCGCTTTTCTCTACCTTCTTCTTAATCTGTCTCCCGCATCCGCCGCCACGTTCAGCGCCACGCTGGATCGGAACACGATGACCGCCGGCGAGAGCGCGACCTTGATCCTGACGTTTTCCGGTGGCGAACCTCAATCCAACCCCGCCGTGCCTTCTGTGGCCGGCCTGTCGATCAATTATGCTGCACACTCCCGCGAGTTTAACATCGTCGCCGGGCGCTATTCCTCGAGCTTGATTTACAAATACGTCATCACGGCTGTTCAGCCCGGCGAGTTCACCATTCCCGCCATCCGAGCGCAGGTGGATGGCGCGATTCTGGCCAGCCAGCCGCTGACGTTGAAAGTGCTGAAGGATGACCAGGCCGGAGCCAGTGCGAAATTTGCCTTCCTGAAGTTGATCGTGCCCAAGACCGAGGTTTATGTCGGCGAATTGTTTCCGGCGGAAATCCAGCTCTACGTTGTCTCCGCCCAGGATTTGCAGCAGCCACAATTCAAGAGCGACGGATTCGTGATTGGCAAACGGACCGAGCCGAGGCAGGGCAAAGTCCAGGCGGGTAATATGATTTACAGCGTGGTGAACTTCAAAATGTCGGTCGCCGCCGCCAAGGTCGGAACGCTCACCCTCGGTCCGGCCGAATGCAACCTGACGTTGCGGATTCCTCGAGCCAACCGCCGCAGCCGCGACCCGTTCGATTCCTTTCCCTCCGACCTGTTCCCGGATTTTTTTGGCCGGCGCGAGGAACTGCGCCCCACCACGCTGGTCAGCGAACCGCTCACCCTGCGCGTTCTGCCGCTGCCCACGCAGAACGTGCCGCCCGCCTTCAACGGCGCGCTGGGCAATTTTCAGTTCTCCGCCACGGCCAGCCCCACCAATCTGACCGTCGGCGACCCGATCACTTTACGCGTGTTAATCAAGGGCAAAGGGACGTTGGATTCACTCAACATGCCGGCTCCGGATTGGCGCGAGTTCAAAACCTATCCCCCCAGCAGCACCGTCACCAATACCGATGAACTCGGCTTGGAAGGAATTAAAACCTTCGAGCAAGTGATCATTCCGCAAAATGCCGAGGTCAAAGCATTGCCGCCGCTCGCTTTCAGTTTCTTTGATCCGGAGCAGCGGACCTTCCGCACCCTCACGCAACCGGCCATCCCGCTGTCGGTTCGGCCCGGTGCCGCAGCACCGGCGCAGCCCACCATCCTGGCGGGCGGTGCTCAGTCCCAGGACGCTCCGCCGCCAGCCAAAGACATCGTTCATATCAAATCGCGCCTGGGCGTGGTGGCTCAAATCCGTCCCTCGCTCCTCGTGCAACCTTGGTTTTTGGCGCTGCAAGGATTGCCTCTGGCTCTGTGGCTGGCGGCCATTCTCTGGCGCAAACGGCAGGATAAATTGGCGAAAGACCCTCGTCTGCGCCGGCGCTTGCGCGTGGAGCAGGTGGTGCGCGCCGGGGTGCGCGATCTGGCGCGGCTGGCTGCAGCCAACCAGACAGAAGAATTCTTTGCGACCGTGTTTCGGCTGCTTCAGGAGCAATTGGGCGAGCGGCTCGACTTGCCCGCTTCCGCCATCACTGAAGCGGTCCTTGACGAACGTGTGCAGGGCCGCGGCGCGCCACCGGAACTGGTGGCCGACCTGCATGAACTCTTCCAGGTCTGCAACCAGGTCCGCTACGCGCCGCAGCGCACCAGCCAGGAATTGATCTCTTTGGTGCCCAAAGTCGAAACGGCGCTTCGACGATTGCAGGCTCTGGATGTCCGCCTGGAGTCAACGATCCGCGTATGAAACGGACCTGCCCGGATAGAAGAACCGCCGAGGCGCGAAGGACGCAGCCCGGCCAAGCCGCAACCAAAGGAGCGCCGACATTATTTTTGGGGTTTGGGGGGGAGTTGGGTTAGAGCCCCCAAAAAATTAGGCGCACCAGCGG
>CAYIIH010000212.1:0-14752 GCA_964363225.1 uncultured Verrucomicrobiota bacterium
GCGCCGGGGAGTGTGGGGGGGCCGTTAGCCCCGGGGGCGAGGCTGCCCCCCCCTACCGCGAAGGAAACAATCTGCGCAAGCTGCGCAGACTTTTGTGGATATCAGTTCTGTAGGGCCAGTGCTTTGACTTCTTTCTTTGCCAACTTGCCGCTGGTTTTGGTCGCTTTCGCTTTTGAGGGTGTTGAGGCCTGGCCCGCCTTGGGAGCCTTGGCTACTTTGTGCCCGTCTTTCGGGGCAGAAGAGACAGTGCCGGAAGGCACTGCTTTCGGCGCGGGTTTGGCGTCACAGCATTTGCCGGCTTGGACCGGCGGTACTACAACCAAAAGGACCGCAATGGCGGTCGCAGCGAGATAGCAAAGTCTTTTCATGGTGTGGTTTTCTGTAAGGGCGATCGGTTTCAGAAAAACGGGGCCTTTCCGAGGCTGTCGAAAGGGTTCCGTTTCATTTTGCAGCGAGGCTCAGAACTTATAAACAACGTTTAAGGCCAGCGACATGGCATTCTTGTCATTGACGCCAAAGGGATGGACCGCCGCTCCGTTCCGGCCCTTCAAGTCGTGGTCCCAGCGAAACTCGGCCCGGGTCATCACATTCGGTCCCCACAGAGAATAGTCCGCAGTCAGCGTGTAGCCGAGGAAGGCTTCGCCATCGCCGGCCTTCGAGGCGGTCGGTGCAGCAGGCGCGATTATCCAGGTGCCGGTGGTGCCGGTCGCGTACTCAACGCGACTGTTGAATTTGAGTTTCTCCGTCGCTTGGTACGTCGTGTAAAGCGCGACGGCATTGGCGTATGTGGAGTTGGCCGCGTCGGCTTTCGTGCCGCGATAATCATACGAAGCGCCCCAGGAAAGGCTCTCCCAAGGCGTGGGCATGGTCGCGCCAACATAATAACTGGTCGTGTCGCTTGCGCCGGGGTTGTTGATCCCATCAACAATTCCGGCCGAAAGGACCGCGCCCTTTAAGAAGCCAAAGCTTTCAGGAGCGGTAAGGCTCATCAAGCCCATGTAAGTCTTTTCCGATTCGTCAGCCGCAACTCCTGCGGCCCGCAGCGGTCGCGCGTTCACGCCGGTGATCCATGTATTGGCCACGCCTGCGCTGAGGCTGAAGCCGCTGCACACTTGATAGCTGGCCATCACGCCCGTGTGCGCCAGCGGCTCGAGGGTGTACCCGTACGACCGGCTGTAATTCGGATTGGCCGGACCATCAAAGACTTCGTAGCCGATGCACGTGTCAAAAGTGCCGATCTTGAAGTCGATGCCATTGCCGACCGGCGCGCGCAGAACTACGTAGGCTTGTTTGAAGCTGAAGTCGGTCGCGGCTATGCCGACAGTATTGTTGTACGCGACTGCATCGGGTCCAAACAGGAGGTCCACTTTGTATCCGGCGGCCCACTCCGCTTCATCCAAGGGCTTTTCCAGGGAAAGTTTCACCACGTCCAGGTTGATACCGTCTTGCTTGGCGGTGCCATCGAAGGCGCGTCCGACCAACTGCGTGCCGGTGCCGAGCTTCCAGATGGCCGAGGTGTTGACATAGCCGCTCAAGGTCGTCGAGGAGAGCGCCGTCAGGACCTGATGCGGTGTTTCTTCGGCTTGAACGACCGAGCCGATGCTGACCAGACCCGCTGAGGCCAAAGCGACCGTCCATCGATTGAATCCGGTTTTGAATTTCCCGTGCCGTTCTGTTGGTTCTTTCTGAATTATTCTGTTCATGGTTTCTTGGTTTGGTTTGATGTTAGTTAGTTTCTGGTTGACTTGATTTAACCTGTAAAGAGAGCCGGAAATGAGAGGTTAACCGCAAGCTCGGCCGCGAAAGCCGTTCTCGCACTGCCGGAAAAGGCTCGGCAGCCGAGCTCGGGCGATCGAGTCTCAATCGAGACGCCCGAGCCGACTGCCGAGATGCATAACATACATCGCATTGACGCACCCATTTAGCAAGGCGAATGCCAAAGGTTGATCTCGGCTCCCGCCTTCTTCATTCCCAATGAGTTACGATGCGAACGGCGCTGAGACGACAATTGCCGGGCAGCCCTTTGTTGGCCACAATGGACAAAATTCGACACTCGTCGGCTCTCTGAAAAGCCATTAATTCAAGGCCTTCCGGCGACACAAGCCACGTACTCATGCCGCACTTCAAACCGCTGGGCCGGGTCTTGCCGCCGGGCCAGCCTTTGTAGAAAACGGTCGGTCAGGAGAGGGCGGCGGGCAGGATCAATCGCGTCATAGAAGGCCGTGCCGGCGCCTGACTTCAGGAGATGCTCCAGAACCTGCTCCGCGCGGTCATAGCGGAAAACGATGCTGTCCTCCCGCAAGGTCTCGATTTCCAGGCCGGCGGCGGCCACGAGAACACGCGTGTAGTCGGCGTCGCGTGGAAAATCGAAGGCCACGCGCTTTTGCAGCACGGTCGGATCTTCAGCCACCAGTTCGGCAAAGATTTCCAACGGTTCCCGCGGCGAGTTTTCTTTGTGGACGATGAACGCCAGTTGCCCGCCCTTGACCAGCACGCGGCTGGCTGCCTCGAAAAATGGCTTCAGCGCGATATACCCCAAAACCCAGCTCGAAAAAATGCAATCAAACGGACCCGCAGTCTCGAGTGTCGCCAAAGCATCGCCGGCCAGGAAACGAACATTGTTGATGTTTTGCAGGCCGATTCGCTTTTGCGCTTCGGCCAGCATTTCGGCCGAGAGATCGACCGCCAGCACGCGGGCTGACCGGGCCGCGAGCAAGGCCGTGGCATACCCGGTCCCACAACCCGCCTCAAAGACGGTTTCGCGGCCGCTCCAACGCACGCGCGCGAGGAGGTCATGGATGGGCTGGGCCGCTTCCACGAGCCAGAACGCATCGTAATCCTGGTGGACGCGGTCATAAGCCGCCCGCAGTTCCGGGGCGCCGACCTCCTCTTGCGCCTCGTCACGGATGCGAAAGAAGGCGGGCAGAGCGTGAGTCCGCGGCAGATGCCGTTCGCAAATCGCTCTCGATCTTTCCGGAGGCGCCGGCAAGCCCACGCTGGGAAATTGCCGGGCCAACATGCGCCCGACACAACCGGTCCTTGGCCGGCAGAAATGGTGTCCCATCCGGTCCAGAATCCCGCGAAAAGGTTCTTGTGTCAGATTGCCGAACGACAGCGGCACCAGGTTGCAGGGGCAGACTTCGCCGCTCCCGTCGATATACAAATGGGTCAGGCCCGCGCCGCAGCCGAAGGCCTCGGCCGACTCCAGATAGGCAAAGGAGGACAAGATCGGCAGGTCATCGTCCTGGGCGATTTCGTCCTGGTAATCGAAAATTTGTTTTCGCTCCGCCGCCGTGAGGAGGACATCGGTTTGCCCCGCCAACCTGCCGGTGGCGCTGGGTTCCAGCAGGTGCACTTCCAAAGCCCCGGCGGCGGCGGCACAGCGCAAGAATGGCAGGAAGCGGGACCGTTGCAGGAAACCACGCGTGGCCACCGAGACGACGTAAGGGTATAGCCCGCTTTCGCGCGCCACTTGCAGCGCCTGAAGGGCGGTGCGGAAAGCTCCTTTGCGGCCCCGCCGCCAATCGTGCTCCCCCTCTTGATCAGAGTCGAGGCTGATGCCGACGGCAAAAAGGCCGCTCTCCCGCAGACGCCGGGCGCGCTCCGGAGTCAGGCCCTCTCCGGTTGTGCCCAGAATCAGGCAGGACCGCCGGTCGAATGCTTGCACGATGTCCGCCAGATCCTCCCGGACCAGCGGTTCGCCACCCGTCACCGTGAGCATTACCGTTCCCAGGGCCTGCAATTCACCCGCCAGGTTTTTCAGGACGGCGAGTGGAACGTCCACCTGGCTTCGCCCGGCGTTGTAACAGTGCCAGCAATTAAAGGGGCACCGGTTGGTGACCGCCAGAGTCACCGAATAAAGCCGCCGGGTGGCCGCATCGCCGAGCTGGGCAAATTGCTCGGCCAGATGATCGAAGGCCGCGCTGGGATAGGGCGGAAAATTCGTGTTGACCACAAAACCATCGCCAAAGGAAATGACCTTCTCCTTCGCGAAGTATCCCTTCAGGAAAGCCGCCACGCGCGGGTGCAGCTTCGTGAAGGGAGGCCGCTTCGATACGTGAACGAAAAATTCGTCACCGCGCATATTCAATCGGGGATCATGGCACTGTGACGCGCGTTAAATAAAGCCGATTCTTGTCAGCGCCGCGCGGCACCGGTGTGTGCCCGGGTTGTCGGTGCCGCGACCTGCTTTCGGGCCGAGCACACTTTTGAAAGTGTGCTCGGCCCATTGGGCTGCGCCGCCGGTTTCCGTGGGCGGACTGGACGCGACAAGCGCGGCGCATTCCACCTTCTGCAAATTGTAGAATGCACCCCGAGGGCACCGACAAGCTGGGGATTCACTGGCCGCATCCCGTCGCATCTCCGAGAAATTGGCGTGTGGCCCAAGAGCTTCGGAGCTGGGACGGCTCGTCCGCACAACGTCGCGGCGCTTGGCCGTGGCGACGAGCCGTCGCCATTCCCCGCGCCGCCGCCAGTCCTGCGAACAACTCAGAGACGCATGACGCGCAATACCCGGCGAGCGGCCCCTCCATTTCGCACCCCAGCTTTTCAAGCGGCTCCTATGCTAGTTTCGGCTTGGTTTCAAAAAATCCTCGTACGCCCGCAGCCGATCGAATCGTTCGCCGGGAGCGGAGGCATGAATCAGCACGCCAAAGCGCAGCCGGAATGATTCGCCCCGCTTCACCTCCACGCGGCTGGGCGCGCCTTGCGTCATGGCGTTGCGGCCAAAGGGATTGGCCACCATCAAGCCGTAATCCCGGTTGTGAAACCAGCTTGGCCGGAAGTTCTTCGGGTCCGGCATGATCATGAGGCCGGCGCGACGATTGTACAGGGTCCCCGAATAATCGCACCAATCGGCTGGTTTCCCCCAGGTAGCTTGGGCGGTTTTTTGCCCGGCGCTGTTCAGGATCATGCCGCCGTTTTTCTCTGTCATTGGCGTGGCCACGCGAAGGCCCAAACCCATCTCTTCCTGGTCGCCGAAATAGAAGTCGCCGTCGTCGGATTTGAACTCCGCCTCCCAAATCAGCAGGTAACCGCCCGGGCGCGCGCTCAGCGTGATGCGGGAGGTCTGTGCGCAAAGTGCCTTGCCCTCTCGAGTCAAGAAACGGTTGGCAGCAGTAAACGTCAGCGCGCCGTCGCGCACCACCGGTGGCTCGACAAAACGCTCATGTCGAACGGTTCCCTTATTTCGCCAGAAATCTTCGCCGCTCAAATCGCCGAAGGCCAGCCAAAGGCCGGGATGCATCGTGTCATGGTCGGTTTCATCCTCTCCAGATCGGGGCGGATGATGGCGCGTGACCTGGAGCCCGCCGGGAGCGTGCACCTGGGCAAAGAAAGGCCGCCGGATTTTTTCGTCTCGAAAAACGTAGCTGGCCACGGGCTGGCCGCCGTGCGTGATCAGAAGGCGGTCCTCCTTTTGTGCAAAGCCAAAACCGCTTTCGTCGGCGGCGAGCAGCGCGGTGGCGCCGGCCAATGCCAGAGCTGTTTTCAGAACGGTGCGTGGAGTCTTCATCATGTTTCCTTCGGCCAGCCCACGAGAGGCAGAGCCGTTTCCGCCTCGATGGCCAGGAGGCGGTTGTACTTGCTCAAACGGTCGGATTGCGTGATGGAGCCGATCTTGATTTGGTCGCCGGCCCAGCCCACAGCCAGGTCCGCCAGCCAGTCGTCCTCCGTTTCGCCGCTGCGGGCGCTGATGGTCACTTGCCAGCCGGCAGCGCGCGCCAGGCGGTTGGCCTCCAGCGCTTCGGTGAGCGTGCCGATCTGATTGACCTTGAGCAAAAGCGTGTTGGCGGCGTGCGTCTCGATGGCCCGGCGAATGCGGCCCGGATTCGTGCACAAAAAATCATCGCCGACCACCAAGGCCCGCGCCCCAAGCCGCTGTGTCAACTCTGGCCAATGCGTCCAATCGTCCTCAGCCAAACCATCCTCAATGCTGACGATCGGGTATTGCGACGTCCAACGGGCCAGTTGCTCGATCATGGCAGAGCTGTCCAATGATTCCGCGCCGAGTTGATAGCGTCCGCCTTGATAGAAATGGCTGGAGGCAACATCCACCGCCAGCGCCACGTCTTCACCCGGTCTGAATCCGGCGGCGACGATGGCAGCGACGGCGTCTTCGAGCATGGCCTCGGCGTTTGGGAACGGCGGCGCGAGGCCGCCCTCATCAGCGCGCAGCAGGCGCATGCCATATTTCTGGAGCGTCAAATCAGCGGCGCACTGGTAGATCGCGAACGTCACGGCCAGGGCCTCGTCCATGGTGCGCGCCGCCGCCGGCACGACCAGCACGTCCTGGAGGGGAGATTGGGAGCCGGCATGCTTGCCGCCACTGAACAGATTGATCGTCGGTCGCGGGAGAGTTGTGACTCTGTTCGATGACGACGCCAGCAAATCGGCAAAATGGCGGTAGAGTGGCACGTTGCGTTGGCGGGCCGACACGCGGGCGAAGGCCAGTGAGACGGCCAGGATGGCATTGGCGCCCAAGCGCGCTTTGTTGGGTGTGCCGTCGAGTTCGAGCATCGCGCGGTCGAGCTCCGCCTGGGAGGCAAACGAGCGGCCTGAGAAGGCCTCGTTCAAACATTCGTTGACATTGCCCACAGCGCGGCGGCAGCCCAGGCCGCGATACCGCCGCGCATCGCCATCGCGCAGTTCCAGGGCCTCGGCTGTTCCGGTCGAAGCGCCCGAGGGCGCGGAGGCTGTTCCGGCCAATCCACCTGTCAACCAGCAGGTGGCTTGAACGGTGGGGCGCCCCCGGCTGTCCAGGATTTCCAGCGCGCTGAGTTTCTCGATCTTGAACATGACCGGTCGAGGTTACTCCTTCAGTTTCATTTCAAAAGCACGAAACAAATCCGGCAGGCTGGCCGGTGGCTGGGCGATCAAGGACAGCACAATGGCCCGCTGCCGAGTTCGCTCGGCTCCGCTCAGGTACTCGAGCGGCGAACGGCCGTCCACCCTGGCCAGCAAACAAGCCAGCGTGTGGCACACGGCCCTGGCTTCAAGACCTGCCAGGCGCGCGATTTCGCCGGCCGCCTGGCGGTAAGTTTGCCAGTAGTCACGAGCAGCTTGGAGGAAGGCCGCCTGATGCGGCGGCACATGGTGCGCTTTGCTCAGGAGATGAGTGAGCGAGAAACCCAGATCGAAAGCCGGGTCTCCGAAGTGAATGACTTCATGGTCGAGCAAGACCAGCCGGTCCTGGTGCATGAGAATGTTTTTCGGGCTGAAATCCCCGTGAACCAGCGTGAGGCGAGTGGCCAGTGTTTCCGTGATCAGTCTCGACAGGAAACCCGCCGCCTCAAGATTGCGCGCGGCGCAGAAGCGATAGTACGGCTCCAGGCGCAGCGTCTCGAAAAAAGTCCGGTTGGCGAAAAGCGAAGCGAGTTCGTCCTGATGCTCCCGCGCGCGGCGGTGGACCGTGCCAAGCAGTTGGCCGAATTGGATGACGTGAGCGCGCTCGAGTCCGCCGGCCAGCAACCGGGTTTTCCAGTTTTCATGCGGTTGCGGCACGGCTTGCATGGCAAGCAGATGGTGCTGGCAATCTTCGAATACGAAAGGAGGGATCGTTCCGGGTGGAGCGAGACGATCCAGCCAGATCAAACCGAGAGCCTCCCGATGAATGCGGCCAGGGTCCGAGAACCAGTCTTCGGCGACGCGGAGTTTGGGGAGCGCCTGCTTGATGACCCAGGCTTGACCGTTGGCTCGTTCGACCAAAACCGTGCGGTTGGATACGCCCCCTTTGAGCGCAGTGAGCACGGGGGTCTCGGACGCCTCGACACGTCCGGTTTCCCGCAGGTACTGCAGCAGCGCGCCGGGTTGCTCGATGTCCAGACGGTTGACCATGCTTCTATTTAGCAGGGAACGGACGGCAAGGCCAGCGTTCGCTGGGCATGTCGGACTTCGGCCCGTGGGCTTTGGCTTTAGCTTTTCGAGTTTACAAGCGCCGGCCCTTCAGATTGCCTGAAGGCCATGCAACTGCTCACCCTCTCGGCTGTGAAACGGTTGGTGGTCCTGTTTCTCGTTCTGGGCGGCTTGGTTGCTTGGACCTGGTGGCGCATGGTGCGGATGCCCGGGGAAAGTCATCGCGGACCATTGCCGCCGCTCAGTCCGGCTGAGCGCGCCTTGCATGACGCCCTGGCTCGGGACGTGCAGCAGCTCGCTGCCGACATCGGCGAGCGCAATGTGTTTGTTGCGCGCAAGCTGCGGGCGGCGGCCGATTACCTCGAGTCCACGCTGGCCAACGCCGGATACAAAGTTCAGCGCCACGGCTTCGACGTGTCGGGCGAACTGTGCCATAACCTGGAGGCCGAGCTGCCGGGCCAAACGCAGCGGCACGAGATCATCGTCGTCGGGGCCCACTACGATTCGGTGTCCGGCTCGCCCGGCGCCAATGACAACGCCAGCGGTGTGGCGGCTCTGCTGGCTTTGGCCCGCGCCTTTGCGGGCCATGAAACGGGCCGGACGCTGCGGTTTGTCGCCTTTGTGAACGAGGAGCCGCCGTTTTTTCAGGCTGCGCAGATGGGCAGCCTGGTTTACGCGCAAGCTTGCCGTCAGCGCGGCGACAACATCGTGGCCATGCTGAGCTTGGAGACCATCGGCTATTACGCCACAACCGACGGCAGCCAGAAGTATCCGTTCCCCCTCGGCTGGTTTTATCCCCGGCGGGGTGACTTCATCGCCTTTGTCGGAGATACCGCCCACGCTGAACTGGTGCGGCAATGCGTGGCGAGTTTTCGCCGCCAGGCGCAGTTTCCATCGGAAGGCGGCGCGTTGCCAGGGTGGTTGCCGGGCATCGGCTGGTCGGATCATTGGGCGTTTTGGCAGGCGGGCTATGCGGCGTTGATGGCCACCGATACGGCGCCGTTTCGTTACCCGTATTATCACACGCCAGAGGACACGCCGGACAAACTGGATTTTGAGCGCATGGCCCGTGTGGTGGCCGGATTGCAGAAAGTGATCGAGGAACTGGCCAATCCGAAAGGCGGCGGAATGAGGAAGTCAGTGTCGAAATGAATCATAACGCGGCGCTGTGTCCTGAGTGAGTTCGTTAGCGTCGAGCCTCGCGGACCGCGGCCATCCATTCTGCTGCCTGCCTTTGGTCGAGTTGGAGAAGACATGGCAACGATCGGTCTTTTCCAAATTAGCCGACCAAGTCAAGGTCAAGGGGAGTTTTGCCGAAGGTAAGCTCTGCAAAGCGACCGAACCTTGCATCGGAAAACCGTAAAGCTGATTGACGAATAGTGCGGCTCAACACGCTCTCGAAAGAGCATTAGAACTTCGTCCTCAAATTGCGACTCGGCCTCCTTTGCGGACAGAGACAGCGGATCAAGGGCGTATTCGGAGCGGTCGAACAGCGCAGCGAGTTTCGCTAAATCTTCTCTGGAAATAACCCCTTCGGGAACTCCGTGCTCTGGCATGTAATCTCCTCCAAGACTCCTCGATGTCGTTTGTCACAGGCAAGCTTGTAATCCAATGCAAGGTCATAAAGCTGCGGGGTCCCGCAATACGGATACGGGTGCTTCAAAGACACGAGCGCTTGCAGTGTCGAATTGCAGAAGTCGCTCATGTGGCTCCATATCTCGGCGATTTCGCGCAAGTCTTCAGTTTTCTTGGTCAGCGCAACAGCGACACGGTAGGTCTGTCGGAGTAATCCCTCAACGAGCCGCACTTGTTGCGTAAATGCCTCACAGGCACTCGGCGAATTCGGGTCAGGAAAAGATTCGCCGACCCGCTGCATTTCATCAATCTGCGGTCGGTTTATTTGGAGGAGGTCATCAAAATTCAAGCACGTCTTCATTCAACTAGAAAAGACTAGCCGCCCGCTGCGTGAATTCAAGGTTGAACTGATCTTAACTTTCGATTTCATGCCGTTGGTTGTGACTATGCGTCCTGAAGGATGTGATTGCAGGTGGGCGCGCATTCCAGCTTGCCGGGCTTCGAAGAACGACAAAAGCCTTTGAGCTTTCTTCGTTTCAGCGGTAAAGAATGCGTTCCTTGCGCCAATCTTTGTCCTTGTCGTGACCGTATTCCTGCACGCGCGGACAACGTTCGCGCAGCCGGACTGATTCGATACCCAGATAATAACCGCTCGATTGCGGGTTTTTCCCCACACACTCCAGCCGCACAGTGTAGCGGCCCGGCTCCGGCCAGAAGTCGAGCAGATGAAATTCCTGGTTGACGATCTTGGCGTTATGGAAATCCATCACGTCGCCCAGTTTCACGCCGTTCAGATAGGCCTGATACTGGCCAAAGTCGTAGGAGCAGGTCATGTTGAGCAGAAGGCGCAACGGTTCCTTTTTCGCGATCTCAAACGGAATCTCCAGCCACGCCCCTTCGGCCTGTTTGGGCGTGTAAAGCAGTTGGGCGGTCGGATAAAGATCGATCTGTTGTGTGGTGGCATTGCCGGCGCCGTGGAATTTCTGGTCGGTGAACTCACGGGCGAAGAGGGTGCTTCTCTCCAGGCTGGGCAACGTGCGCTCGCGCGCGTGCGGCGCCCGCTCCGTGAAGGTCGGCTGCCCCGTTTGATACCAGAAAGCGACGCTCGAGTAATCATCCTCGCGCTCGTTCCAACTGGTGCTCTTGTAATTCGGGTTCTCGTCCGGCGAAATCCAGCCGAAATGCTCCAGCGTCACCTTGAGGCCCGTGTTGAAAACGAGGGGGTCCTGGATATGCCAGCGATAGGCGCTGGTGTGCCCGCCGACAATCCCCCATTGGTCAAAGTAAGGCACGCCGAAGTAAGGGGTGCTGGTCGTCTTCAAACCCCATGCGGACAGGAAATAATCTTCCGTGCCCGTGCCCCAGATGGAAGGCTTGGCCTCGCCGTCGATATAAATCTTTTCGTCCCCTTCGCCGAACCAGGCCGGACTGCGCGTCCGCACGCTCAAGACCGTGCCCACGTAATGGCCTTTGCCTTTGGTCTCGAGGACCAAGTAATCCTTGCCCTTTTGCGCCGGATATTCCTGGCGATATTGGGCATAGAAATAAGGCGTCTCCTCGGGAAGCTGTTCCTTCTGGACCCAGTCGATGTTGTAGTAGAGCAGACTGATCTGTTTCTCGCCTTGGTTCACCACCTCGACGCGCGCGGACTTCCGGAAGGGCATATTCCAAAAGCAATTGTAGGAATCGGCATCTTCCACAATGACCGGCAGGCTGACGACCTCGCTGCGCTTGCCGAAGCTGTTGGCAAAGAAATCGCCCACCGGCGCCTCGACCCCGGGCCGTTCCTGGCCGTCCCAGTAAAGGCGCAGGAGCATTTCCTGATGATTGGCCGAGCCTTGTTTGGCCCAGCCCTGCGGCTCCGGTCCGAGAAAGGTCATCCAAATATGAGTGATGACACCGGGGCCTTGAGCGTCCAGCAGGACTTTGGTCGCGCCCGGGGCGACGTTTTGGTTGTCCGAGTTGCTCCGCTCTTCCAGGTCGCCTTTGGGCTCGGCCTGCGGATCATATTTGCCGTCCGGCCCGGCGCGGTGCGTGGACGTGGCGCGCCGGCTCCGGCCCTCCTGAGGTTTGGCCAGGTCCGCCAGGGAACCGGCCCGCGCCACCGGGACCAACGAAAGCAATAATCCGATTCCGATGAGGGAAGAAAGCCGGTGGCCGGTCCAACGAAAAAAAGATTTTGAGAACATAGCTGCTCCGAATGTGCTGCGCACCTGTTGTCGCCACACGCCTCGCCTTTCTTGTACCCGGCCTCAGCCGGGGGTGAAGGCGGCATCGAACCAACAATTGCGCCGGTTCAGATTGTATCTCAAGCCGTTTCCTTTTTCCCAGCACAAAAACCGGCTTGGCAGCCGTATGTATCTCAGCCGCCAGCCCACCGAAAGTCGGTTCCACCACCGGTCCGCTTGATAACGATGCGGTCGTGGTGAGCGACTTTCAATACGACGTGTTCCTCAGTCACAGCGCGAAGGACCAGGCGGCGATGCGTCCCCTCGCGGAGTGATTGCGGGCGGACGGGCTGCGGGTGTGGTTCGATGAATAGGAGATTGCCAAGGTGCAAGACGCAAGGCGCAAGACTGTATCCGAACTTCATCCTTCAGCATTTAGCCTTCAGCCTTTGCTCGAACACGGGCTGGAGCATTCCACATTCGGATTTCGGATTTCGGATTTGCGCAGCCCGGCATGCCGGCGAATGCGTTCGGCTCGCACTGGGCGCAGTTGGAGGCCGGCAAAACCGGGCTTATGGCTTGCCGCCGGCCGCGAATTCAAAGACAATGGTGAATATGAAAATCGGTTGCATCTGCAAGGATGGCGAGGTGATCGAACTCCCGTCCCTTACCGCGGTCATCCAAAGGGAAGAAGGCTGGCATGTCTCCACCTGCCCCGAACTAGGCGTCGCCAGCCACGGCAAGAAGTGCAAGGAAGCGTATGCCAGGATGGCGGAGGCGGTGGAACTCTGGCTGGAAGCCGCCAGCGTGAAAGAGATCAAGCGCCGGCTGAAGATGGGCGGGAGCGTTCAACCTCGCGAACTGGCCCATGCCTGAACTCCGACCATTTACCGCCACCGAGGTGGCCTGCTTTCTGTGGGCGCACGGCCTCGGGTTCGCGCACCAGGGAGGCAGCCGATGCAACTGAACGAACCAGCGCCCACGCCCACGCTGGCCCGCAGCCTGGGAGAACCAGCCCACGTGTCGGGTTGGGCCATCCGATTGGCAAAGGTGATCGGGGCAGGCGATCGTTTCGCCGAGTGGCTCCTCAAGGCCGCGGTGGAGCGGGGCGCGACGCATTATCGGCGTGACTTCGATCCGTCGCTCCCGCCGGACAATCCGGCGATTTCCGACGAAGAAATCGGAGTTGCCCTTTGCCTGGGCCACCAGCCGTACCACCTGGACAACGTCCGAGCGGCGGCCCAGTTGCTCAGTTCCCCGCGCGTGGATGCGGCCAGGCTGTGCCGGCTCGCCGTGCGAGAGCGATGCGAACCGGTGCTGCTCCACATTGCGGCGGTCGCGGAACGCATCGCCCCCGCGCTGGAACCTTGGGCTTATTTGCGCCAGCACCTGCCGCCCCGGCCGGTTCCGCGAGCCGATGCCTTGCCCCACTGGACCCGGCTTGTGAGCCACACGGGTGTGACCGCGCGGGGCGGACCGCCGAAAACTGACTGGCTCTGCCGCCATGAATAACCCGCTGCGCATTCTCCGGACGCTCGACCGCCACCTGGCCGCGCCGGCGGAAATCACCCTCTTCGGCCGCGCCGCGCTGGCGCTCGGCTACGCCGCAGGTCCCGCCGCCTTCGCCGCCACGCACGATGTGGATGCGATCCTCCCGCTCTCGTGGCTGGCAGCCGAGGACGAGAACTTGGATTTCTGGGAGGCTCAACAACACACCAACGCCGAGCTCGAACCGGAAGGTCTCTACGTCACGCACCTGTTTCGCGAGTTGGAGGTCATTCTCACGCCGGACTGGTTGAGCCGGCGCGTCCGAATTCCGCTGGAGCTTCGGCGCTTGGCCGTTTTCCGCCCGGCCACGCTCGACCTCATCCTCACCAAGATGGCGCGCGGCGACGAAAACGACCTGGCCGACATCGAGTTTCTGCTGACGCGCGAACTTCTGACTTCCGATCAACTGCGCGCCGCGTTTGCCCGCGCCCGCGTGCCCGACATCCCGGAAACTCAGGCTCTTTTCCTCGCAGCTCAATCCAAAGTCCTGGCGCTGGCGAAGCCTGAAGGTTACACGCCGGCCACCTCCTGAAGCCATTCCCTGCCATACTAACACCTACCAGCAGCACCGATTCCTTCGCCCACGACGTCTTCCTCAGCCACAGCGCGAAGGACAAGGCGGTGGTGCGCCCGCTGGCGGAGCGGTTGCGGAAGGACGGGCTGAAGGTGTGGTTCGATGAATGGGAGATTGCCAAGGTGGAAGGCGCGAAGCGGAAGAGTGCATCCGAACACCAGCCTTCAGCATTAAGCCTTCAGCCTTTCCTCGGACTGTCGGCGAATGCCTTCGGCTCGGACTGGGCGCAGTTGGAGGCCGGCACGTGTGGGAGGGGCAACCTGCCGTTTCGCGACCCACTGAACCAAGAGCGTCGCTTCATTCCCCTGTCGCTCGACGACACCCGTCGAGCCTGTTTTGGAACTGTTTGGGAACTTGCGGCCAGCCACGAATTCAAAGACATTCTCGAATATGAACATCGGTTGGATATACAAGGACGGCGAAGTGATCGAACTCCCTTCTCTCACGGCCGTCATCCAGCGGGACGGAGGCTGGTACGTCTCCACCTGTCCCGAACTGGGCGTGGCCAGCCAGGGCAAGACCCGCAAGGAAGCGCATGCCATGCTGGCGGAAGCAGCGGAACTCTGGCTGGAAGCCGCCAGCGCCAAAGAAATCAAGCGCCGGTTAAAGCTGGGCGGGAGCGTTCAGCCCCTCCAACTGGCCCATGCCTAAACTGCGAAAAGACATTTACCGATGAGCACCGCAACCATGAAAAGCCCGGCCCTCCGCCGGCGCCCGAATCTTGATCGCCAGATTGCCCAGGCGAAGACTGTTCTGCGCGAACTGCGCGACACACTGGAGGACTTGGACGACCGCCGCGAATTGGCCCGCGCCAAGCAACGAAACGCTGGCAAGCGTGGCACTGACTGGGAATCCGTCAAAAAGGAAGTCGGTTTCGAGTCCTGATCCACCCCGCTTTGGCCGACGGCCATGCCTGAGCATTTCCCATTCGACGTCTTCCTCAGCCACAGCGCGAAGGACAAGGCGGTGGTGCGCGCTGTCGCGGAGCGGTTGCGGCAGGACGGGCTGAAGGTGTGGTTTGATGAATGGGTGCTCA
>CAYIIH010000213.1:0-14730 GCA_964363225.1 uncultured Verrucomicrobiota bacterium
AAAGGCTGCGAGAGCGCCGCGCGCGTTTGGGCGGTCGTCAGACGGTTCGGCGTGGCGATGATCTGAGCGACTTGCGCGCCCTTGGGGCAGAGGTGCCCGAGCGTCGAGGGGTGGTCTTTGTCGCCGCGCACCTGCACGACACGGCCCGCGCGAACTGTGACCGCCAGTCCGCAGCCGACGCCGCAGTAAGGACAAATCGTCTTGACTGTTTTCTCCATCAGGCAGCCTCCACTTCCCGAGTTGGCACAACCACCGCGACGGGACGGACGCGGCCATGTTCGGCGATCCAGTTGCCGATCCAATTCCGTTGGGCGATGAGCAGGCTGACCAGCGCCACCACGGCCAGGCCCGCGAACGCCATCAGCCCGACCGCGTACGATCCGGCTGCTTGCTTAAACGAGCCGAGCAACGTCGGCAGGAGAAACCCGCCCAACCCGCCCGCCGCACCCAGGATCCCCGTCGCGGCCCCCACTTGCTTGCCGTAGCGTTGCGGCACGAGTTGAAACACCGAACCGTTCCCCAACCCCAAACAAGCCATGACCAGGAAAAACAGCGGAATCGCCACCACCAGCGAAGTCGTTTGCGCCACCGCCAAAACGAGCAGCCCCACCAAACCGTAAAGAATCGTCAACATCCGGAGGCCGCCGAGCTTGTCGGCCAGCCATCCGCCCACCGGACGCAGAAAGCTGCCGGACAAAACGCATAAGGAAGCAAGGTCGCCAGCCTGGACTTTGGAGACGCCGTATTGGTCGCGGAGATAAATCGAAAGGAAACTGGCCAAGCCGACGAACCCGCCAAAGGTCACACCGTAGAAAAAGCTGAACAGGTAAGTGTCGCGCTCTTTGAGCACGGCCAGAAACTCAGCCGAGCTTTGGCGCCCGGCCGGCTGCGGCGCGTCTTGGGCGAAGATCACGAAAATCACCGTGACGATGGAAAGCGGCAGGATCGCCAGTCCAAACACCGCGTGCCAGCCGTAGGCTTCGGCCAGGCGCGGCGCAAAGAGCGTGGCCAGAAGCGTGCCGGAATTCCCCGCGCCAGCGATGCCCATCGCCAGCCCTTGATATTTGGCCGGATACCAGCGGCTGGCCATGGGCAACGCCACGGCAAAACTCGCCCCCGCCACGCCCAACAACAGCCCGACAAGATAAACTTTCGAAATCGAATCCGCCCAGAGCCAGCCCGCCAGCAAGGGGATCAGCGTGGCAACGAGTCCGATACAACCGGTGCGCTTGCCGCCGATCCGGTCGGTGAGCTGGCCGAAGACCAAGCGCAACAGCGAGCCGCCCAGGAGTGGAACAGCCGCCATGAACCCCTTTTGGGCCGGGCTTAACGCAAAGTCTGCCGCCACGTAATTTCCCAACGCTCCCAACAGCACCCAGACCATGAAGCTGACGTCGAAATAAAGAAACGCGCTGAGTAAGGTAGGCCAATGACCCGTCTTCAGGAACGGCGCATTTGTTTGCATATCACGTTGCCAAAAGCAGCCAACACACCAGAGAACGGATGGCGCCAGGAAACTCATTGAAATGTTTTCAACGGTTCAATGAAAAGCATTCGGGGCAGGCGAAAGGGCTTCCCTTGAAGGCGATTCGGCCCTGAGTCGCTGGTGGAGTCCAGCCGGGCATGGCTGCACAGATTGGCCTGCTGGAGGGTGACCTGCCTGATCTTGGGCCTGTTCGGTCTGATCCTGGTGTTGTGATTTGACCAGACTGCCAAGAAGGGTTCTGGCGCCCGGAGTGCGGCGCGACTTAGCCGTATCCATGCAGGAATTGGGGAGCGCGACCGTCCCGGTCGCACCAGTCGGCGTCCCGCCGACTGGTTCCACTACGACGACCGTGTCCCCAAACCGTGTTCAATTCCGGCGGAATGTTTTCGGCGGGACGCCGAAAACTGCGGGCGCGACGCCCGCGCTCCCCTCCTCAATTGCATACGGCCTTCTGCTTGGTCGCGGGCGCTGAGGCTGCGGGCTGGGCGTGAAGCCAGCAGTTGGCGCGCGCGTTCGGTGGCGCCACGCTCGATGACATCCAGGAATTCATCCATGCAACCGGGTTGTGAACCAGCCCTAGGCCGCGCTCACTCTGCGCCGACGGCCACCACCTGATGCCGGGTTCGGAAGAACAGCTTTCCTTCCGATAGGGCCGGGCTCGCCATGCAGGTCTCGCCCAGCGAATTCGTGGCGATAACTTCAAGCCGAGGACCGGTCTTCACGACATAGACCAGGCCATTTTCGTTGCTGAAATAGAGCTTGCCATCGGCGGCCACACCGGACGCGGTAAAGCCCGACCCACCAGGTCCCAGCCGCTCGCTGTAAAGATTCTCTCCGGTGCGGGCCAGGTAGCACGCGAGGACGCCGGCGTCGTTGCAGCAATAGAGGTGTTCGCCCGCCACCAGCGGCGTTTGCATGTAATTCCCACGCCGGCTTTGGCTCCACACGATGTGATCGTTGCGCGTCTCATTCTGGCCCAGGGTGATGTCACCCGTTGCCCCAGCCCGGACGGCGTAGATTGGCGCCATCCTTCCGTGGGCGCTGGTAATAAAGATCAGGCCGTGCGCCACGACCGGCGTGGGGACGGGAATATCCCCGCCGCCTGCGAGCTTCCAAAGCTCTTGGCCGGTCTGCGCATCGTAGCCGCCGACATGCTTGTATCCATTGACGACGACTTGCGCCCGGCCTTGGTGGGTCAGGATGGTCGGCGTGCTCCAGGTTGGAACATCGGTGCGAGAGGTTCGCCAGAGTTCCCGGCCGTCGTTGACGTCGAATGCGGCCAGAAATGAATTCGTTTGGACGTCGCACTGGACGATGACCAGGCCGTTGTGGATGACCGGCGAGCTGCCAAAGCCCCATTGCGCGCTGCGCACCAAATAGTAACCGGCATCCAGCGCGCCCAGATTTTTTTGCCAAAGCTGCTTGCCTCGCATGTCGAAGCAAAACAACCCCTCGGAACCGAAGAAGCACACCAGATGCTGGCCATCGGTAGCGGGAGTCGAATTGGCGTGGCTTGATTTTGGATGCCGCTGGAAAGTCGGCATGCCTTCGTGCGCCGTTTGCTGCCAAAGGACGTGGCCATTGGTTTTGTTCAAACAAAGCAGAATCCAGGAGTGTTTGGTCGCTTCGTTGACCGGATTGATGTCACCATAAAGGCCGACCTTCAATTCCGCTTCCGCACTTTCTTTGACGGCCGTCGTGACAAAGAGTTGGTTTCCCCAGATGACCGGGCTGGAATGGCCCAAGCCAGGAATGGCTGTTTTCCACTTCAGGTTTTGTCCCTTCTCAACATCCCATGTCTCCGGCGTGGTGAAGCCCTCGGCCCGGCCGCTCGCCTGTGGCCCGCGAAAGGAAGGCCAGTTGCTCTCCGTGACTTCGCCGCCATGAACCGACAATGAAATGAAGCCAAACAACGCCAGGTTTCGCAGGGCGGTCACCATCGAAATCGTTCTCCGCAATCCATGAACTGCGTAGCTGCGGACGTGGGGCCAAGGGTGGAATTGGCGACGGCTCACTTTTTTCAGCCGCGTTCTCACGAACGCGGCCACGGCTGTTTTCGCGTCACTGCTTGTGTTCTGTAAGGCCATGGTTTTTGGGAATGCCAGACCACGGGATGTAATTGAGATAAGTTGTGTTTGGCAAGCGATTTAATAAGCTCGCAGAGCATGAAACGTCTGATGCCAGAGCGCCTCAATCGATACCGGTTCCTGGTGCTGATCCTGGTTTTGGGGTTGCTGGGCGGCGTGGCCAGAATTCTGTTCAAGCCGGATCGCCCGTCGGACCTCGACAAAATGAAAGCCGCCGCCGACCGAGGCACGGCCGACGACCAATTGAAGCTGGCCCAGATGTTCTTCCGCGGCGCCGGCGTGCCGTTGAACTATGCCGAAGCCGCCCAATGGTATCGCAAGGCTGCGGAACAGGGCAAAGCGGAGGCTCAATCTGCTTTGGGCTGGATGTATAAGCGGGCGCTGGGCGTGCCCCTGGATTATGCCGAGTCGTTGAAGTGGTACCTCAAGGCCGCCGAGCAACAGTTTCCCGAGGCCCTTTTCAACCTGGGAACGATGTACTTCATGGGTGAAGGTGTGGCCCAGGACTATCGGGAGGCGCACCAATGGTATCTGAAAGCGGCCGGTCTGGGGGATGCGGAAGCGCAATACAAGGTCGGCGCGATGTATTACAGGCGCGAGGGCGTCCCCCAGGACTTTGCCGAAGCCGCCCGGTGGTATCGCCAGGCCGGCGCACAAGGTTTCGTTCGAGCCCAAAGCGACCTGGGAACGATGTATTTCAATGGCAAAGGCGTGCCCCAGGATTACGGCGAAGCGATCCAATGGATTCGCCAGGCCGCTGAGAATGGCTTTCCCAAGGCGCAAAGTGACCTGGGGTCCATTTACCTGCACGGGACTGGCCTGCCTCAGAATTATGATGAAGCCAGGCAATGGTACATCAAAGCTTCCGCGCAGGGTTCCAGCGCCGCCCAGTTCAACCTGGGCGAGATGTACGCCAACGGAACCGGTGTCATCCAGGACCTGGTGGAAGCTTACAAATGGTATCACTTCGCCACTCTCAACGGGCACAAAACCGCTGGCCAAACCCGCGACCAATTGGCCCTCAAAATGACGCCCGAACAGGTGGCGGAAGCGCTGAATCGGGCGTCAAAAGCAACGGTCAAACGGGTGGCTCGGTGAAAGCTCGCGCAGGTTGGACACCTGCGCTCCTTGCAGGTCACAAACCGCGGTCAAACGGGTGGCTCCGTGAGAGTCTGGCCCGATCCGGCCATTCCCCAGTACAGGAGGAGCAGGCGCGCGATGCCCGTCTCACCTTTGCTTGCGGACCAGCGCGACCCAATCCTTCTCGGGCTCGCTGGGTGGCACGCCGATCGACCGGACCCCAGGGCCGGTCAAGCTGCTGACACCGCCTTTCTGGAGCGGCCCGCCTTTCCGAGGATTGAACCAATCGGCGGTGTAATTCCCGGTTTCAAGTTTAAGCTCCGTTGTTCCGCCATCCGGCAAGTAGATGGCGTAAACATCGCCCGGTTTGGCAAAGCAGTAATCATTGGCCGCAGCCGTCAGCTCATCCTGAGGCCGCATTTCCGCAAAGGGCAGATATTCCTGGAAGAATTCGAGCGCGTAGCGGGTCAGCTCCCAGAGATGATCCCGCGAGTGCCAATCTTCCAGGTTCAGATCGTTATGCGGGAATTTGTAGCCGAAGTACCATTCGCAGCCCGCGCCACCGCCCATAAGATTTCCCCAGAGCGCCTGGGCGCGGACTTGATCATGATCGAAATCGTCGGCATCGGGTTTGACGCCGGTGTCCGCCGGGCCGATTTCATCGAGGCAAACCATCCACTTGCGCCCCGCGGCCGCGGACCGCTCGACCCATTTGATGGTTTCGGTATGGGTTTGGTCCATTTTCCCCATCTGCAAGGAAGGCCCTTCCAGGAAAGCAAAACCGAGCAACGGCTGGTACACTTCATCATACTTGCCCGGAAACGTATGCACCACCACCGCGTGGTCGTAAGGATCGAGGTCATGGAAAAAGCGGGCGAAGTCCTGGCGTTGCTGGCCGGTATTCGTATTCTCCTCGCCCAGGTTCCAGGTAATGGCCAGGTGATGGCCAAATCGGGCGATCAGTTCGCGATAGTAGAGCTTCCGTTGCGGCCCCAACTCGCCGCCGTCCAGGAGTTGATCATTCTCCGTTTCCTGAGTGACGACGTGTAGCATCAGGCCCAGCCTGTCCATGTGTGAGAACACGATTTCCCATTGGTCCAGCTTGCTGCAATCGAACCGCATCCGCTCCTCTTTGGCCGTCCAGGGCCAGACATCGTCGCCGTCGCCCGTGACATTCATGGTCAGGAAATAGACCGAATTCATCCCTTTGCCGGAGAGATAGTTCAACGCGCCAATGATATTCTTGCCTTTGCCGCCCTGCCAGGTTGGGTCGCCGGCCCGCCAGTCGCGTGCATGAGGCTCGAAACGATGTTTCGGCGCTCGCCTGGCTTCGCCTTCCTTGGCAGTGGGTTGCACCGCAGCATTGGCAGGCGTCTGGTCGAATTCGATGTAAGCCAGAAAATTCTCCGGGCTGTCCGCGCCGCCTTTGATGAAATACTCGCCCGTGCCCGCGAATTGCAGATAATGTTGGCCGGCATAACGGAGCAGTCCACGCGCGCGCAAGTCGGGTTTGCTTTTGTCGGAAGGGCCGACCGTAAACTTGCCGCTCTCGCCATCATACGCGGCGGGCTGGCCCGCTTGTGGATCGAGGCTCACCGCGATATCCGGCCCGGTGCGAAAGGAAGCTTGATAGGTCCATTCACCGGTTGCATCCGGCACAAAATGCACACGCCATTTGTTCCCTGACTCAGCGCCGGTCTCCGCGGCCTTTCCATCGGCGGCGAAGTGGCCCGGCGCCAGCACTCTTTTTTCACCCTGGGTGAACGTTACGTTCAGCCGGTAATCGCGGAAGGGATTGGGCACGCCCGCTTCGCTCGCCTGCGGACCCTCGAAAGTGAGGACGACGTCATGCCATTGTTTTAGCTCGCCGGAAATTTCGACAGCCGCGCCCGAAGTCCGTGCACAAAGAATCGATGCCAGTAATCCCACCAGAGCAGTTTGCCAGTTTTTCATAACGGTTATCTTTCGTTAAAATAGACCTTCAGATTCTTGGTCGCCCGACCGGCCGCGATGATATCGAGCCGCCCGTCGCCATTCAAGTCGGCCAGGGCCAAATCCTCACAAGCCGAGATTTTCGGCTTAACGCAGCTTCGCCTCATAGACCACCCGCCCATCCATGATCGTGAGCAGGACTCGAGCGCGGTCGATTTCGGCCGGGTCGATCCTGAAAATATCGCGGTCGAGCATGACCAGATCAGCCAGCTTGCCCGGCGTGATCGTTCCCTTTGTCTGATCCGCAAATTCGGCCAAGGCCGAGCCGGCGGTGTAAGCGCGCACGGCTTCTTCAATCGTGATCTTTTGCTCCGGAATCCAGCCGTCGGGATGCTTGCCGTCCAGAGTGCGGCGCGTCACCGCCGCGTGCAGGCCCAGGAGCGGATTCAATGGCGCCACCGTCCAATCGGATCCGAAAGCCAGGACCACACCTGCGTCGAGCAACGAGCGAAAGGCATAAGTCGTCCGGGCGCGTTCCGGGCCGATCCGTTTCTCGGCCCAACGCCCGTCATCGGCCGCATGATAAGGCTGCATCGAGGCAATGACGCGCCCCTTGGCAAAGCGCGGCATGTCCGCCGCGCGCAGGTGTTGTGCATGTTCAATCCGAAACCGCCGATCCCGCGCGCCGTTGGCCTGCTGAACTTCCTCGAAAATTGAGAGGACTTGGTCGTTGGCCCGGTCGCCGATGGCATGGATCATCACCTGCAATCCCGCCCGATCCGCTTCCCGCACGCGCCGGAGCATGGCGCCGTCCGGGAACATTTCATCGGCCGGCAAGCCTTTGGTTCCAGGCGAATCGAGATACGGCTCAAAGAACAGCGCGGTAGTGGAACCGAGGCTGCCGTCGGAAAAACCTTTCAAGCCGCCGATGCGCAAGAGGTCATTGCCAAAGCCGGCGCGAACTCCGGTGTTGGCCACTCGTTCCCAGGCCGGCAACGGAGCAACGGCATAAACGCGCGTCTTCAGTTCGCCCCGTTGCAGCAACGTTTGGTACACGCCCACATCCGTGCCGGCGGACATATCCTGGACGCTCGTGACTCCCACCTGCGCGGCGTGTTCCGTGGCGGCGCGCGCCGCGGCCAGTTTCTCCTCGAACGTGGCGGCGGGAATGACCTTGGACACGAAACCCATGGCCGCATCCTTGAGCAGGCCGGTCGGCTCGCCGCTCTTCAGATCGCGCACGATCAAGCCGCCCGGCGGGTCCTTGGTCTCGCGGGTGACCCCCGCCAGCTTCATGGCCAGACTGTTGGCCAGCGCCATGTGGCCATCCAATCGGCTGACAAAAACGGGCGTCTCGGTCGTCACCGGGTCAATCAACTCCTTGGTGGGCAGCGAAGCATCCGGCCAACGCTCGTGGTCCCAGTCGCCGCCTGTGATCCAGCGGCCCATCGGAATCGTGGCGGCGTAACGGCCAATGCGCCCGGCCAATTCCTGGGGCGAATCCGCCTCTCGAAGGTCCACGCTCGAGAGCTGAAAGCCGCCGCTCAGAAAATGGACATGCGCATCATTGAAGCCGGGCAAGACCAACCGGCCGCCGGCGTCAATGACCCGTGTCTTCGCGCCGGCCAAGGCCCGAATCGTTTCCGTCGAACCGACCTTGACGATTCTATTTCCGTAAATGGCGGCCGCTTGCGCCAGTGGCTGGGCGGCGTCCATCGTGCGAAGGGTCGCGTTCAAGATGATGAGATCGGCGCTCAAGGACCGGTCCTGGGCTGAAGAAGATGCAAGGGTCATGGCGAAGCAAGCTGCGGTTGTTGAAATGACGTGTTTCATCGGCTTATCGGTTGGCTCTGTCTCACTGTCTAACGTCCATAAAAGCTTTCTCAGGCTGAACACCTATTCCGTCTCTTATTGACGGCAAGGCGAGACTCCGTTGAGCCGTGTCCTGCCGGAGTTGCTGCCGCGGCTCGACGCCTGCCTGCGCGGCACGGGAGGGAGTCTCGCCCTGCCCACTTCCGGCTGCGTCTCGGCCCTGTTGAATTCAGCGCTGCCAAGTAAATGGCCGTCGAAGCGGATTGTCACGCGATTTACAGATCGGACGAGGCCCCCAAGGCTGGGCACGCCGGTGAAGTCGAGGTCCGGGCTGTGAACGTCCGCCTCGCGCACGCAGCCGATGTCGTGCATGTTCGTGCGGGCCGGGCGGATAACCTCGAAGCCCGCCTGGCCTCTACGAGACGTTTGTTTGGCGTCAAGGCTTGGACTTCGCCCGGGTCAACCAGATGGTTTACCTGGAAAAAGGCAACGAGCGGGCTGAAGAGCAACAGACCGGTTCATTTCTTGAACAGGTTTTTGATGCCTTTGGCGGCTTTGTCCAATTGCTGGCCGGCTTCTTTGCCAATGTTCTTCACGCCCTGGCCAACGTCCTTCAGGGCTTCACCCACCGCCTTCGTCACGCCGGTCAGGAGCGACTTCATTATTTGGCGGGAGAGTTCCGCCGCCGTGACGGCTTGGTCGCCGGTGCCGATGTTTTGCAGGCGCAACTCCGGCAACGGCACCGTCAGAGCCTTGCCGCCCAGGAGCGTCCTGCTAAGATTAATTTTCCCGCCTTTGATGAGCACGTCTTTGACCTGGAATTTCTTCTCACTCTTCTGTGCAGGCAGGTCCGTCTTTCCCGCCTTTTCGCCGGCGGTGGCGGTTTCGAGGTTATCCAAGATTTTGCTCAGGTTGTTTCCGCTCAAGCTTCCTTCAAAAGTGATTTCCGGAGATTGGATGACTATTCTTTCCACAATGATCGTCTCGGAGAGCAGGGAGCCAAGCTTCAAACTAACATTGACCTCGCCGACTTGAATGGCCGTCGGCGTTTTATAGCCCGTCGGGTTGCCCACGAAGAGGCCGTTCAATTGCCCGCGGCCGGACAGCGGCGACAGTTTCACTCCACCCAGGCGGACTTCCACTTTGGTCAACTGTGGGCCGACGGTCTCGACCGCTTTCTTGACAATTGAATTTAACGAAAAGAATACCGCCACCAAGGCCGCCACCAGCAGCAAAAGGGCGATGGCAGTGATGCGAATCATCAGTTTCTTCATAGCATTCTTGCTGGGGCGACTGACTCGCCAGGCAACCCAACCCGCCGCAATTGTTGCCAATCCAAGCAACGTCGCGACCGGGCGGCCAGCCACCGAAATTCCGGCCATGGCCAGCACACCGAGCAGAAACAGTCCTGGAACCCACGGCCAGCCGGGAATCTTGAGTTGCGCTCCTTCCCGCCGCCGCAACAACACCAGGCCGACTACAGTGGCGGCGGTGCTGAGGCTGAGTGTGAAACCGATATAAATCAGCAAGGTCTCAAAGGTCGCGCTCCACAACAAGACCAGCGCGATCAAGAGTTGCAGGGCGATGGCCGCCTGGGGCGGCCCCGAGGCCGGGGCCAGAAAGCGGGGCAGATAACCGTCGGCCGCCATGCGCGCATAAACGCGCGGGCCGGCCATGATCATCGATGACGCGGTGGTGACCAGGGCCAGGGCGATCGACGCGGAAACGGCCTCGGCCAGCCCTGAGCCGCCCAGGGCCTGGGCAGCGACGCGCCCGATCTCCACCTTGCCGGCCAGTTCTGCGACGGGCGCCGAAAAGACAAACACCGCGTTCAGCGCCAGGTAGAGCAATGTCACCAAGCCCGTGCCGAGCAAAAGCGCGCGGGGCAAATTACGCTCCGGATCGCGGATTTCACCGCCGATATAAACGGCGGCATTCCAGCCGGAATAACAAAACGAGACAAAGAGCAGCGACGGCCCAAAGGCGGAGAGCGGAACCGGCGCCGGCAGAGCCACCTCCGCTGGCGGCAAGTAAACAAAGGCGAAGCCAACAAAGAGGGCAATGAGGGCCACTTTGAGAAAGACAGCCACATTTTGCACCCAGGCGCCGCTTTGGACATGGATCGCGTGCAGAGCGGAAAAAATCAGCAGCAACACCGTGCCGCTCAGTTGCGGCCCCCACCCGGGCAGCCAGGATTTCGTGTATTCGCCAAACGCATAGGCGGCGGCGGCCAGCGGCGCCGAAAAACCGACCAGCAAAGAGATCCAGCCCGCCACATAGCCCGCCGCCGGGTGGAGCGTGCGCGAGAGGAAGAGGTACTCACCGCCCGATTCGGGAATCCGCCGCGCCAGAGCGCCATAGCTCAGCGCGCCCAGGGCGGCCAGAATTCCGCCGGCGACCCAAACCGCCAACACTCTGGCGGGTGATTTCAGACTCTCGAGCAAGAGGCCGGTGGTGGTGAACACGCCGGTCCCGATCATGCTGGCCACGACCAGCGCGGTAGCGCTCACCAGCCCCAGTTGACGTTCCGAAGGCAAAGTCTGAATGAGCCTTGGACGAAGGAGCCTCCTGAATAGTTCACCCAAAATCCGGCAGTTGAAAGGGCCGCCAAAGAACGCACAGAACACAAAAAGAGAGGACGGCATGAATTGAACCTGAAAACGGCATTTCAAACCGCGAAATACGCGAAAGGAGAAGGAGTTGAGCAGGAAAGTGTGTTCATCCAATTGGTGAACCGGGCATTTTCCCCAACCCATTCTGTTTTGGCGTATTTCGCGTATTTCGCGGTTCCAACTTCTTTTTCTGGGTTGAAGCATCGCTGCCAGGCTCACCTGCGAGGTGAGTGGACCGTCTGCTTCAACTTCTTTTCTTTGTGATCTCTGTGTTCTTTTGCGGCCAACAACTGCTCCTTTCAGGTTCAGAGTTGTCGCGCTCATCGTCTTCGGAGTCGTCGCCGGAATGGTGGCCGCCGGCGTCGGTGAGCACTTTCATCAGGCGCGCGGCCAGTTCCTTGCGCGTTGCGGCGTAGGCGGGGTCGGCGGCGACGGTCTCTTGTGCTTCCTCACAGCGCTTCGAAATTCACCAGGCCATGCTCAATGGCGTAGCGAATCAACTCCGCGTTGTTTTTCATCTGCATCTTCTTCAGAATGCGGGCCCGGTGATTCGCCACCGTGTTCACGCTCAGGGACAATTCCGCCGCGATTTCGGTCCCCGTCTTGCCCAGGGCCAGCCAGCGGGCGATTTCCAGCTCGCGATCCGACAGCGCCTCATGCAGCGGTCGATCCGTCTGGGCCGCAATCTCGTTGGCCAACTGCTCGGCCAGGGTCGGGCTGATGTACCGTCCGCCACCCTGAACCTTCCGAATCGCGTTCACCAATTCCTTGGCCGCGCTCTGCTTGGTGACATAACCCGCCGCCCCCGCCTTGATCGCCCGCACCGCATACCGTTCCTCCGGATACATGCTCAACACCAGCACCTGCACGCGCGGATAGCGCTCGCGTAATTCGCCCAACGCATCCAAACCGCTCCGTCCCGGCAACGAAATATCCAAAATCAACACGTCCGGGGTTTCCCGCTCCAACTGCGCAAAGATCTCCTGGCAGTTGCCGGCCTCGCCCATCACGGTCATGTCGGGATGATTCTTCAGCACCTTCCGAATCCCCTCCCGAATCAATCCGTGGTCGTCCGCAATTAGAATCCGAATCATGGCTCAAGTCTCACGCAGCACCAAGACCGGCGCGCTGGGCGCGGGCGACCCTGCCTCGCCCAGCGGCACCCGCAAACTGACCACCGTGCCCTTGCCCGCCCGCCCCCGAATCCGCAAGGCGCCGCCCACCAGCATCGCCCGCTCGCGCATCCCCAGAATGCCCAGCGACTTGGCGTCGCTCAACTCGTCTTTGAGTGCGCCTCGCCCATTGTCCCGCACCTGTAAGCGCAGCGCTTTCTCCTCCCGTTGCAGCTTCACCAGCACCGTGGTGGCCCGCGCATGCCGGGCAATGTTCGTCAAAATCTCTTGAAAAATGCGAAACGCCGTCGTCGCCCGATCGCGGTCCAGCTTCCAATCCTCGCCCGCCGCCCGCACCACGCATTGGATGCGAAACCGGTCCTGAAATTCTTTGGCCTGCCACTCGATGGCCGCCAGCAAACCCAGCTCGTCCAACATCGTCGGGCGCAACTCCGTGGCAATATCCTGCACGCGACCAATCAAGTGATCGATCAGGTTGATCATCGACTCTAATTCTTCGGCCCACCGCCCGGGCGCTCCGTCCGCCTCCGTCCGCACCTGCTCCGCCCATAACGAAACATCCATCTTCAACGCGGTCAAGACCTGACCCAACTCATCATGAATCTCGCGCGCGATGTGCGTCCGTTCTTCTTCCCGCGCCCGTTGCAAACGCGCGGACAACGCCCGCAACTGCTCGCGGGAGGCCCGCAGCTCATCCTCCGACCGCACAAAATCCGTCACATCCAGACACGCGCCGAGAATGCTCGCCGGCCGTCCCCACGCGTCGGCCAGGGCGCGGGCGTGCAGGGCCACGATGCGCCGCGTGCCGGCCGGCCGCAGCACGCGCACCTTTTTCGCAAACGACTTGCCCTCCGGCAATGCCCCCTCAAAGAGCGCGCGCACGCGCTCCCGATCCTCCGCATGAATCCGCTCCAAATACGCGCCATAACCCCCGTCCAATCCCTCCCCAGTCAACCCAAAAATCTGGTCCAACTCCTCTGAACAACTGAACTGGCGCGTTTGCAAATCCCACTCCCAGCTCCCTAAATGCGCCAATTGCTCCGCCTGTGCCAGCATCGCCCGGCTCCGCTCAATCCTGGCTTCCGCCTCGTGCCGAATCACATCCACCCGATTCAACGAGCGCGCATGCAGCCAGATCAAAACCGTCAGCAACCCGTTAATGCTCAGGATGAACAGCAACGAGTCCAGGCGCGATTTGTAAAGACCCAGCCGCTCGCCCGCCTGGTCCAGCGCCGCCAGTAACACCGTGATGACAAGGACGTAAATCAAAAACCGCCGCGCCACCACGCCGCCGACTCCCGGGCTCGTGATCACCTGCATCAAGCCGCGATGGGGATGCGTCAGAAGGACCGCGATGGACAGCGCGGCAAACGTCGCCGCGCTCACCAGTCCCAGCAGATACGCGGCGACCCCATGCTGCGGTCGCGCGCCGTCCACGTAGCCAATAATCCCCAAAAAACTCACCAGCCCAGCTCCCAGGGCTAACAGTTGCGCCGGACGAATCCCCCGCCGCGTCTCCACCTTGATCAAGACTAAGGCCGTCCCCAAAAAAACCAGGTTCAAGGCCGTGTTGATCTCCATCCGCCCCCGCGTCGGCGTTTGCAAAACGCGAAACACCTCGCCGGTCAGAATCCGATCCGCATGGGGCCCGAGACCGAAAACATGCCGCCCTAACGTCAGCAACCCCGTCAACACCAGGGTGGCCGCGCAGAGATTCGCGATCCCCCGTTCCCGTGCTTTTCCCTGCCCAGCCACCGCCTCGGCCTGTTTCAACCACAAGGCCACTCCCGCTACAACAAGCCCCAGAGCCGTATGCGGATTGAGCGTGGCCACGCCCAGCCCCGGCGCCTGAGGAAATGAAGCCATGAAAACCCACGCCAACGCCATCACGCCCCCCAACAGCAGTGCCCAAGCGCTCGTGACCCGAGGGTAAACCTGCAGCCAACTCACAGGACGCGATGGGGAAAAGCTCGTCATTCGCTAACACTCACAGCCGGCTAATCCTCCCCGTCTCCCCCCAACTGGCGCAGCCGAGCGGACGGCCGCCGTTTCTGCGCGGAATCGAAGAGGTGTGTCGGAACCGTGTCGGTCCCCATCCGATTCACCAAGTGATCCCCGACGCTCAATGTCACCGCCTCGGGCCTGACGAGAGCGTGGTATAACAAATGCGTCCCCTGACCCCGATTCGCCACCAGCCCCCGCAGCTCCATGATTCGCAGCTCCCGTTCAATCGTGATTGAGGATGGGCCACCGGCACTCCCCTGGTCCCGGCCACGATAATCCACCGTGAAGGAAGTGTCTTTCTGAGCTTGCTTGTCAAACTGCGTGTAAATATCGAACGGCGAAACCTCCCCCTGACTCCACAGCACCTCCAGGATCTGCATTTCCAGAGGCTTCAGCCGGTATTTCTTTGGCGGATCCATGTTCGTTGGTCTTCCTGCGAATCACCTGACACTCCTCGACACTCCTCGAATCCATTTCGGTTGTCAATACCTTTTGCCACCGATTAAACAGACAAGGACTCAAGTACTGTGACAAAGAACTTTCGATACAGGTTTGGTAGGGCGCGTCACTCCGTGCGCGCCGCA
>CAYIIH010000214.1:0-14708 GCA_964363225.1 uncultured Verrucomicrobiota bacterium
ACCTGTCCTGCTTTGCTAACTACAGAAAATTCCTGCTTTGAAAACTACGCGGCAGGCCAGCGAGATTCCCTTGCGGTTAATGGTGTCTGCGCTAATCTGCCCGCATGAGCGCCCTTGAACAACACAATCCAACACGGCGAACGTTTTTCGTTGGCTTTGTCCTCCTGGCCGCCGTTTGTGCAGCCGTGGTCGTGCTCCGGCTGAAGAACCCGCTGCCGCCGGGTGAAGACGAATTCACCCGCGTGATGAATGTCGGCAAGAATTATCTGGACAAGGGCGAAGCGGACAAGGCCCTGGCCGCATTTAATCAAGCAGTCGCCCTTAATCCGGCGCATCCGGATGCGCAGTTGAACCTGGCCAATGCCTGCCTGCTGGCCGGCCAAAGCGAGAATGCCATTCAACACGCCCAGGAAGTGCTGAACCTGGACCATAACTCGGCAGCCGCCCATTACGTGGCTGGTTGTGCGAATCTCCGGCTCGCCCGCTTCGAGCCGGCGGTCCAGGCGCTGCAACAGTCTAAAGACCTCGATCCCAACGTGGCCGCCGTCAGTTTCCAACTCGGCCTGGCGCATCTGCAACTGAAGCATTGGGACGATGCGATTGCGGAATTCCAGGCCGCCATCGCTCTGGAACCGGAGCATCCGGCGGCGCATTACAATCTCAGCCAGGCTTTGATTCGCGCTGGTCGCCAGGACGAAGCGAACCAGGAATTGGAGACGCATCGCCAGCTCGCCGCCAAATCCAAGACCAGCCTGGCCACCGCCGCCACCTACGAACGCTGCAAACACACGCAAGCCCGCACGCCCTTTCAACTGGAACAGCCCCTCAAGGACGGGGTGAAAGTGGTGTTCGTCGATCAAACCCAGGCTGCTTTCGGCAGCACAGCGCAGAATTACCAGGGCCCAATCGGGGTGATGGATATCAATCATCGCGGGCAAAACGACCTGTTTGTCCTCGAACGCGGCAAAGGATTTCGCTTGCTGCTCAATACCAACGGCACCTTCCGGCCGCAAGGCGAGCCGCTGCCCGGCCTCGAGGGCGCTCAGTACAGTCGCTGCTTGGTGGGAGACCTGCAGCATGATCGCTACGAAGATGTGATTGTGCTCGGCAACAAAGGAACGCACGTCTTCAAATTCTTGACCAATGGCGCGGTCAGCGATATCAGCGCCTTTACCCGGCTGGCCTCGCTCGCGGCCGTCGATGGGGCGCTGGTCGATCTGGATTTCACCGGCAACGTCGATTTGCTGGCGGTGACGGCCGGCACGAATAGCGTCCGCCTCTTCCGCAACCTCGGCAACATGCTGTTCCGCGAAAACACGGCGACGTCCGGCGTTCCGGCCAGCTTGACCACGGCGCGCCGGTTGGCCGTCGATGATTGGAACAACGACGATCTGATGGACGTGTTTGTCGCGCGTGACGGAGCGCCACCCCTGCTGCTCGCCAAACAACGGGGTGGCCCTTTGGTGCCGACCAACCCGCCCGTTTCCTGGCCCAGCGGCACGGCGTTGGCCGTCGGCGATCTCAACAACGACATGCGGCCCGACCTGGTGGTGGCCACGACCGGCAACTTGGAATGCATCTTCGGCGGCCTCAGCGAAACCAAGAGCGTTGCGGTGGGCAGCGGCCAGGTGAAAAGCCTCACGCTGGCGGACTATGACAACGATGGCTGGCTGGACGTTTGCGCAACCGGTGATCGCCTGCGGATCTGGCGGAATCTGGGCCGCGCCGGATTTCAGGAGCAGACGCAGAAGCTTGGTTTGGATCAAGTGGCCAAGGGCCCCGTCGAATTCTTGGCCACGGCTGATTTCGACGTGGACGGCGACACGGATTTGTTGCTCGGCCTGCCAGGCAAAGGGCTGCAGCTCTTGCGCAATGAAGGCGGGAACGCCAATTACCAGCTCAAGATGCGGTTGATGGGAAACCGTTCCAACGCCAGCGGTCTGGGGGTCCGGATCGAACTCACGGCGGCCGGCTGGCGCACCATTCGGACTGTGACCTCGTTGCCCATCGAAGTTGGGGTGGGCCGCCATGCGCAGCTCGACTCGGTCACGTTGCGCTGGTTCGATCTGGCGGACAATTCGGTGGACGTCAAGGTGGATTCGAAGATGACGTTGACCATGGCGGAACTCATCTTGCCGACCGGTTCCTGTCCGTATCTTTATGCCTGGGATGGCCGGCGTTTCCGGTTTGTAACCGATATTCTGGGCGCCTCGCCGATGGGATTGCCGGCCTCGGAGACTCATTACATCGACGCGGACACCGACGAGTTTGTCTGGGTGGGCGACGAGAAGTTGTTCCAGCCAAAGGGCGAAGAGTACGTGATGCAGATCACGTCGGAACTGCGCGAAGTGCTCTATCTGGATGAAGCCAAACTGTTCGTGGTGGACCATCCAGCGGGCACGGAAGTGCATTCGACGGACAAGCTGGTTCCAGGCAAACCGTTTCCGCGCAGCGAATTGATCACGCTGCATCGACGGCAACCGCTGCTGCGAGCGGCGCGCCTGGATGGCACTGAGGTTGCCGAGTTGCTCGCGGAAAACGATGGGAAGGTGCTGCCGCCTGGGAAGCTGCGCGTCCCGCAATTGCGCGGCTTGGCCGAGCCGCACGGCGTCATGCTGGATTTTGGGCCTTTGGATACAGGGCGTCCCCTGGTGCTGGCTTTGACCGGTTGGTTGCGCTTCGGCGGCGGCATGGCCAATGTGGCCGCGTCGCTCAATCCCGATCTGCCGTTCCCGTTCCCGATCCTGGAAGCAGAGGTTGCGGATGGCCAGTGGAAGCCGGTGGACGTCGTCGTGGGCGCGCCGATTGGCAAGACCAAAACGATCGTGGTCGATCTGGCCGGCAAACTGCCTTCCGGAAGCCGGCGCTTGCGTTTGACGACCGCTTTTGAAATTCATTGGGACCGCATTGCTCTCTTTGAACGGCGTGATCCTTCCGAAACGAAAGTGACCGTTTTGAAGCCTTCCAGGACAGATTTGCACTGGCATGGCTTTGGCGAGTTTGAAGACCGGCCTTGGTTTGAACCGTTGACACCGCGCCATGACCAGGTGAGCCAGTCCCCGAAGTGGCGCATCAATCCCACAGGCTGGTGCACGCGGTATGGACCGGTGGACGAATTGGTCATGGAACGCGACGATGCCTTGGCACTGGTCAATGCCGGCGATGAGTTGACCTTGTCTTTTGCCGCCCAGCGATTGCCGGAGAAGCCGGCCGGCGTTATGCGCGACTTTTTCCTCTACACGGACGGCTGGGAAAAAGACTCGGATTTTCATGTGGCACAGGGCTGGAGAGTGGACCCGCTGCCATTTCACGGGATGGATGATCAACGGTACGGCCAGCAGACTCGGCCCGTCATCAACGGCGATGGGTGGATGCAGAAGTACAACACGCGCTGGGTGGGACCGTTGACGTTGCATCGAGCCAAGCCGTGACTGTGTCGTTCGAGCGCGGCCAATTGAACCGCAGAGACGCGATAGACGCTGAGAGGAATGAAGAAGAGCCAAATCAGATTCGGTCACTGAATGGTGAGTGGTTTCAAATCGACCAAGACTCAATCTTCTCTGCGTCCATCGCGTCTCTGCGGTTTCTTTCCGGCTTTGCTTGCTTGCATAGAGACGGCCGAGCCGTAAGACCCTCACGCAGCCTTCCGACACCCTCTTTTCTATCGCGGTAGGGCGCGAGCCTCCCTGTCGGTCGAGATCGCCACACCAGACCCGCGAGACGCGGGGGCTACCCGGTTCACGGTAGAGCGAGACTCCGTCGAGCCGTGGAATCCCGTCCGTCCAGGAGTCACGGCTCGAGTCCTCGCTCTACCATCTCTCGGTTGAAGCTCCGCCGTGCTGTAAACCTATAAACGGCAGTTGAATAACCGCAAAGATCGCAAAGATCGCAAAGCCGGGAACTTGAGCGAAAGCGAGTCCTCACCCGACTGGTGATCGCGTCTATTCTCCGAAGTGCCTGCTTTTCTTTGTGTTCTCTGTGTTCTCTGTGGTTGAACTGCTCCTCTAGCGTAAACTGTCGCGGCCAGGTGAGTTGCGAGATAAAGGTTTAGATTTCCGCTTTCACCTGCTTCCGGATCACTCCACTCGAATTCGATAAAATCAGCCGTACCGCCGCCCCGGCTTTTCAGCCCCGTAACGCTCGTGACGCCCATGTTAAACACGCCTCCCCATCGGGCAGAGCGAGCCTGCGCCGGTTTTTCGATCCCAAGGTTGCCAGGAATAGAGACGCGCGCTATAAGAAATCCGTGAAAACTGCAAATTATCCTTTGAGCTTGGACGAAAACTTGCGCTCTGCAGTCAAGGCCACTGCCCAGGCAACAGGTTTGAGCCAGACGGAAACCATGCGCCGTGCGGTGAAATTCGGTTTGCCCAAGGTGAAAACCAAACTCGGACGCCCGCAATCAAGGCGCAGTCTCTTTGAATCGCTCCGCGCGCTGGAACCGGTGAAGCTCAAGGGGCGATGAAATACAATTCAGTAGGAATTGCTATGGTTAAGGCGCTTAAGGAACTGCCTGACGCCATCGCACAGGATTCCCCGCCGTGATGAAGAATATATAGGCTTTGACTGCCAGCGACTTGAAGCTGGCGAGGCAGGCGCGGGGGGATACGACGACCTGCCTGCCGGCAGGCAGGTGACACTGAAGTGGATCACGGAGCGGCCGTCGATGGAAACGTGGGCGAAGGCGGCGATGATCGCGAAAGACAGAATGAATCTACTGTCAATCTGTGGGACTGTGCCATGTCTGGATGAGCGTCTCAGTCGCTCAACTTTCGCAAAATGTTCCTGGCCAGGAACTCCTTGATCTCGCGGTGACGGGGAATCGGCTGGCACTGCCGGGTTCGGGGATTTTGATACCAGTCATGTTTGCCGCCGTGACGGATGAACGCGCAACCCATGTCAGCCAGCTTCTGAATGAGTTCGACCCTCTTCACGCCATTTGCAGCTCGGCGCGGCGGCGCACGCACGGAATCTTGCCCGTCGTCACGTCCTCGTAAATGTCGCGGAGGTGGGCTTCCAAGTCCTCCAGCGACACGCCTTGGGTGAGGTAATCCGGGAATTCTTCCAGGTAACCCAGCCACATTTCACCGTCCTGCCAATAAACATAACCGACGCTTTTCATGGCGGCAATGTGCCACATTTCGAATGAAACGTCATGCGAGAAAATCGTCTGGCGGGGCTCCGCTGGCCGTGATCGCGTACTCCTCACTCTGACGTTCGATTTAAGGCGCATCCATGCAGTTGAGGAACCACGAAACACACGAAAGGACACGAAAAGACGGGCCTGCACCCGCCGTCCCGATGCCTTTGATCAAGTCACAGGACAGTGACCCCACAGCAGCCTGCCTTACCCGAAGGTACCCTTCGTGTTTCTTTCGTGTGTTTCGTGTATTCCGTGGTTGCTGCTGAATTGTCACGGTTAAGGCACATAAGGAACTGCCTGACGCCATCGCACAGGATTTGGCTCTGTGATGAAGAATATATAGGCTTTGCCAGGTTGGAGCGGGAAGCTGTTATTGAGCACTCCGTTCGCATCGTACCATCCTGCCGGCTGCAGGATGCTTCCATCATGGTGAAATACGGACGGTCCGAACGACGTGCCCGTGATGAGCCGCAGGAGAGATGCTTTGGAGAAGTCGCCCGCTGCGGCTGAGCCATCGCGGTCGCTCACCCAACCCGATTCTTTCAAATTGCTCGTTCCAATCGGCGCTGCTCCAGCAAACGGCGAACCAATCACATTGGGGCCAACTTTCAGATATTCCGTCAAGCGGCTGACCTGGACCTGGCCATTTACCAGCACGGTCGTGGGGCTGGAACCGGTCTTACGGAAGACCATGAAACCTTGCCCCGGCAGCGCCGTAATCGTGGACCCATCCAGCGGACCAGCATTGCCACCTTGAGCATAATAGCCCGCAGCCAATATGGTTCCATCATGGTAGAATATGGGTTGCCCGAATGACGTGCCCGAGATGAAGCGAATGACGTCTGCATTGGCGAAACTGCCCGAAGCAGCGTTGCCATTCGAGTCTTTATTCAGGATCAAGGTTGTGCCGGTGCCAAACAGGTCCTTCATGGAAGTTAACCGGCGGACTTTGATCTGATCGCCACTATCCAGGAGGCTGCTCAGAACGTCCGTTCCGGCATTGAGAGTGAGGGTATTGCCCGTGTTGCTGGCAACCGTCCACCAATCACCTTCGATGCCGGGGCTGGCCGAGGCATCCTTGCGCACCAGCACGATATATTGGCTAAAGCCATTTTGAGGTGCGAGGGCGTTCGCCGTCCAGCCTGGACTGCCGCTCACCGTTACGGTACTTCCACTAACGCTGGAAACCAACCTGCCTGCCCCGAAGTTATGCAGCGGAACCGAGATTGCATTAGCGCCTGCATTGAGAGTGACGCCATAATATCCTGCCGGATCGGTGACCACTTCGCCATTGGGACCGCCTTTAACGCGGTAGAACTGCGATGCCCCTGCTCCAGCACCCGTATCAACAACGGTTTGGGTTCCAGTAACGGCGCTGGTGAAGGAATCGATCTGCGTCCACGTCGCGTCGCTGAGAGAATTCTTGCTCTCGACTCTGTACATCTTCCCGGCGATAGAAGCAAAGTCCAATTGCACATCGCTTCCAACTTCCCGGATGGCGGTAATGCGGAGCGCGCTGGCCGGGTTAAGTGGATCGGTGCCCGCGATGAATTCCTGGAAGTCAGTGTGACCATCCCCATCGGTATCGAGCGCCCCATCTATGGTAATCAGCTTGACGAGCCAATAATCCGACTGACCAAAGCCAGGGGTCGTTTTGTTCCCGCTCACTCCAGACTCGGATTGCGTGCCCAGAATCAGGCCCCCGTCACTGGTTACTTTGAACGCTGTCCGATAGCCATCGCCGCCGCTGCCGCCGAAAGCCCGTTCCCATTGTTTGGCGCCGTTGCCATCAATCTTAATTACCCAATAGTCCCCGCCGCCGAAGCTCGGGGTGGTTTTGTTGCCACTGACGCCGGAGGTCGAGAAAAGGCCCAGGAGATAACCGCCATCGCCGACCTGGCGAAGAGAGAAGAGATAGTCTGATCCGGTGCCGCCAAAAACTTGCTCCCATTGCTTGTTCCCGTTGCCGTCCGTTTTTATGAGCCACCCATCATCGCCGCCAAATCCGATGGCTGTCTTGTTGCCGCTGACAGGCGAAGGTGAGATTCCGCCAATAATGTAGCCTCCATCGCTGGTTGCATCAACGGCTGGGGAACCATCCATGCCGCTTCCTCCAAAGACCTGATCCCACTGCTTGCCGCCACTCGCGTCGATCTTCACCAGCCAGAAATCATCGCCACCAAAACCTGCTTTGGTTTTGTTCCCGGAAATTGGGGATCTAGAATGGCCAGCAAGAATGAAGCCCCCGTCCGAGGTTTGCTTTAGTCCTCCATTATGAGGGTACATCGCGTCATTGTCATTTCCGCCAAAGTTCGCCTCCCACTGCTTGTTACCGTTGGCATCGACCTTGACGATCCAAATGTCACCACTTCCGAAACTCGCGCTGGTCTTGTTCCCGCTGACACCCGACGCCGAACCGCCTCCCAATATGCAGCCGCCATCGGAGGTTTGCCAGAGGACCGTCGCCTGATCGTCAGATGTGCCGCCAAAGACTTTTTCCCATAGCTTGTCGCCGTTGCTATCCAGCTTGACCAGCCAGAAGTCATAGCTGCCAAAACCGGCGCTCGATTTATTGCCGCTGATACCGGATGCGGACCATGCCAGCCAGATGTACCCGCCGTCACCGGTCTGCCTTATAGAGAGTCCACCATCATCGCCGCTGCCGCCGTACACCCGCTCCCATTGTTTGTTGCCCAGCGCATCGGTCTTCACGATCCAGCAATCCCTTTCGCCGTATCCAGCCACGGTTTTATTCCCGCTGACGCCTGATCTTGAATACCCGATCATAACGTAGCCGCCGTCGCTGGTTTGCTGGACATCAAACACTTCGTCGTCTTCACTGCCGCCAAAGGTTTGTTCCCATTGCTTGAGGACCAAGACTTCCGTGGGACCGGCTGACGTTCCACTTCCGGAAACAGCCAAGGCGTTAGCGCCAGGGTTGGTAGCATCAGAGTTCACTATCAGGTTGCCGCCGTAATTGGTCGCTGACGTCGGATTAAAGATCACCGTCACCGGCAGCGAAGTACCCGCCGGAATCGTGCCCGACCAAGCACCGCTGAATCCGGCCGGGTAGTTGATATCACTAACGGACAAAGTTGCATTGCCGTCGTTGAAAATGGTCAAGTTGCGGTTGCTGGTTGTTCCCACTCCCACATTGCCGAAGCTGAGATCGCCCGCCAAACGGATGAGACGGCTCTGTGGAACGTCATCACTGATTGCCAGCGGATCGGGTGCTGCATACGAACTGGCGGGGTTCGTTTCGCCGCTGAATTGGTATTCCACTTCCGTGCGCACGTTCTTGACACCGTTCTGCCCGGCTGGAACTTGCACCGTCATCACGACTTCTACGAGGTTGGGCGGCAGGCTACCCAACAGCACGATTTCCGCATTTTGGATTTCCACAGTGCCGTTGCCAGTGGCTGAGGAAAGCGCCCAGCCGGACGGCAATTGCGGACGCAACAGCAATGAGAGCAACGTGCCTGAGTAGTTAAACCGGTTCGTGATTTGAATGTTGCTGCCAGCCGTGTAGTTCGCAGGCCCGGATTGGGTGATCGTGTTGACGGTGGCCGCAGACAATTGGTGCTGGAGAGCAGCCACGCTCGTGCCGGCGGCGGTGCCCGGCGCGAAACCGTCCAAACCGGCGGCATCCGCGTGGTAGGCTCCCGCGCGCCAATAGGAGAGCACGCGGTTCACTTCGGTGCCGTCAATGACCCAGTAGAGTGCCCGGTAGTCCGCCATATGGCGCGTGCCGCTGGTGTCGCCCGTGCCGGGCGCGAAGCCGTCCAAACCTGCCGCGTCAGCATGATGTCCCCCGGCACGCCAGTAAGAAAGCACGCGATTGACTTCTGTACCGTCAATCTGCCAGCGAGCGTCGCGGTAATCAGCCGTATGATAAATCACCGGCGTCAGGCGGAGTGGATTCGGCGTGGCTTGGATCATGAGAGGATTCACCATGCCATTGAGTTGATACTCTACCGCTGCCGCGAGTTCTTTGTTCCCGCTTTCCCCCGCTGGAACCGAAACAATGTAAGATAGGTTGATGGGATTCGCGGTCAGTGAACTGCCGACGAAGACGATCTCTCCGCCTCGAAATTCAGGGGCACCGTCGCCAGCCACACTGCTTACGTTCCAACCGGCGGGCAAGGTCGGTCGCCAATTCAATGACAGCAATGACCGCCCGCTTGGATAAGACAATTGGCAGTTGACCGTGACTGAACCGGGCGAGTGGTAGCCGCCGCTCACAGTCTGTGCAGCGGTGACTTCACCTACTGGATCATCGTCCGTGATCGTCACCGTAGCGGTGGCGGGACTGCCCACCGCGTAGCCGCTGCCGCTGGCCAGCGTGACCATGACCGTCTCGTCGGCCTCTGGGATGTTGTCATCAAGCACGCTCACCGTCTTGGTCGCCGTCGCCGACCCTGCCGCAAACGCGACCGTCGCTCCAATCGAAGTGTAGTCACTGCCGCTGGTCGCCGTGCCCCCCACCGTGAAGTTCACCGTCAAGGCCACCGCCGCCAGCCCCGTCCGGCTGAACGTGAATGTCCCCGCCCCCTGCCCGCTGCCCGGCTCGCCGGCCGTGGCATCGCTTGCCGTTACCGCGATCACCGGCAGATCATCATTAATGATGGTAACAGTCGCGGTTGCGGGACTACCCGCCATGTAGCCGCTGCCGCTGGCCAGGGTGACCATCACCGTCTCGTCGGCCTCCGGGATGTTGTCCTCAAGCACGCTCACCGTCTTGGTCACCGTCGCCGACCCCGCCGCAAACGCCACCGTCGTTCCAATCGAAGAGTAGTCACTGCCGCTGGTCGCCGTGCCCCCCACCGTGAAGTTCACCGTCAAGGCCACCGCCGTCAGCCCCGTCCGGCTGAACGTGAATATCCCTGTCCCCTGCCCGCTGCCCGGCTCCCCGGCCGTGGCATCGCTCGCCGTTACCGTGATCACTGGCAGATTATCATCAATGATGGTAACAGTTGCGGTGGCAGGACTGCCCACCGTGTAGCCGCTGCCGCTGGCCAGTGTGACCATCACCGTCTCGTCAGCCTCCGGGATGTTGTCATCAAGCACGCTCACCGTCTTGGTCGCCGTCGCCGACCCCGCTGCAAACGTCACCGTTGCTCCAATCGAAGTGTAGTCACTGCCGCTGGTCGCCGTTCCTCCCCCCACGGTGATGTTCACCGTCAAGGCTGCCGCCGTTGGTCCCGTCCGGCTGAACGTGAATGTTCCTGTCCCCTGACTGCTGTCCGGCTCGCCGGCCGTGGCATCGCTCGCCGTTACCGTGATGCCAGATAGTTGCACATAGGCATCACTGTCGATCCAAATGTCAGGTGTAACGACGTCGATCGGCACTGACTTCGTCGGTGGAGTGGTCCATCCTGTGATTGGCTTGAACTCAACCTGGTAGGTTCCAAGCGGCAAGCCAGACCGAATCGCTCCGCTGTTTTGCCATTCGTTTTCCCCAACTATGCGCCACTGCGCCCCAGCGCTTGCCGCCTCTGGAGGAACGATGCTTACGCGAATCGAGCCCAGAGGACGCACGTAGGGGTCGCTGTCGATCCAAATGTCCGGAGTCACGACGTCAATCGGCACTGACTTCCTCGGTGGTGTGGTCCATCCTGTGATAGGCTTGAACTCAACCTGGTAAGTTCCAAGCGCCAAGCCAGACCGAATCGCTCCGCTGTTCTGCCATTCGCCTTCCCCAACTATGCGCCACTGCGCCCCAGCGCTTGCCGCCTCTGGAGGAACGATGCTTACGCGAATCGAGCCCAGAGGACGCACGTAGGGGTCGCTGTCGATCCAAATGTCCGGAGTCACGACGTCAATCGGCACTGACTTCCTCGGTGGTGTGGTCCATCCTGTGATAGGCTTGAACTCAACCTGGTAAGTTCCAAGCGCCAAGCCAGACCGAATCGCTCCGCTGTTCTGCCATTCGCTTTCCCCAACTATGCGCCACTGCGCCCCAGCGCTTGCGGCCTCTGGAGGAACGATGCTTACGCGAATGGAGCCGCTACTCGTGCGCGTGACCGTGATCGTATCGGGAGTGAAGTTGCCCGCCGCATCAATGGCGCTGACGGTGATCACGTTCTCGCCTGAGTAGAGCGTGATGTTGTTGGCTGACCATGTAGTTGTGCCGCTGGCACTGCCGCCACCGCCCCGGTTATTGGCCCAAGCGACCAGAACCACCCCGACGTTGTCGCTGGCACTGCCGCCCAAGTTGACCGTGCTGCTGCTGGTCGAGTAGGTCGGATTGCTCGTCGGCGAGGTGATGGCGATGCTCGGCGCCGTGTCCACCGATGCCTTGCTCAGAAATCCTCTCAGGAATCGTGCATTCCCTCCCGCGATTCTGACTTGAGTGGGCGAGCCCGGAATAATCGTCGCATTGTCCGTGCGTGGACAGACGCCAGTTCCCAGATACGCGACATTGGAATGTCGAATGGTAATCGTGTTCCCGCTGACCGCGGTGACGTAGGCAAGATGACCCAACGACCATGCCTCTTGGGCGTCCAAGACCATGATGCTTCCTACAGTTGGAGTTTGAGACTTCGTTGCGTTGGTCACCAGATCCCACCAACGCCACGCATCGCGCCCTGAACTCTGGGAGAATGAAAGGTTCCATCCTGACTCCGCAGCCAAACGGTCCACCCACCAAGTGCACTCAGGACTTTGGAAGCCAGACGGGCTCGAGTCGGGATATGGAGGACACAGCTGAGCTTTCGCGCCGACTCCGAAAACCAGAAGGCTCAACAGAAAAACCGTCCAGGCGCATGCGACTCCTCTGAACTGCCTTCGAATGGACTGGGTTATCATGAGTTCACCTCTGGAACCGAGATGCGTGTCAAAAATGATGGCCGATAGTTTCATAAGCGGGTTGCCTCCTAGCGCGCTCGGTCCCGTCCAAATCGAAAGGGGCGTGACTACTCACGCCCCAACACAGGCACTGGCATGCCTCTAATAGAACGCTTTCGGCACGCCCGATGCGGGCGTGCTTCCAGCGCTGCCTATTAGTCGAAAGTGCCAGTTTCGTGTTGGACAGCGGCCGAAGCTCGCAAATCTTTTTGCTCCTGCGTCGCAAAAAGATCGGTTTTCTTAAGGAAAGCTTAATGGTTGAGCGACGGCAGGATGCTTTTTGTTGGTTTACCTTTACATAATGTTCTTTCGGAACGCTTGGATTGAAGCAGACGCCATCGCTGCCAGCAAGTAAAATTTTGGACCTTTAAGGACTCTCCAAGGCGGGTTCACGGAAGGAAAAACCGTGTGACTTTGACGGTGAGCACTTCGAGCTTAACCCGATGAGGGCTTCAGCGAACGTACGGCGGCTGAATATCCAGACGGGGGATGCAAGCGAAATGCTTCTCATTGAATGAGTGGAGGCGGGCGGAGCGGTTTAGGGCTTGGGCGGCGATGTAACAATCGGGGATACTTAAACCGGAAGCGAGGCGGTGCCTGTTCAACAATTCAAACGCCAAGATTGAGTCTTCCTCCGTGGGCCAGATGACAACAAAACGGTCAAGCAATCTGCGCGTGCGATCCAATTCCCGCTGGTTTGGACATCCCCAAATCAGTTCCATTGCCACGAGACCGGGAATGAGGAAGGGCTGGCCGCTGTTTTCGCCCAACCAAAGTTCGGCCGGCGGCCACCCCCGCAGACAGTCCACCAGAACGTCCGTGTCCAGCAGCAACGTCATGAGCCACGCCGCCAGGAATCGTTACGGAGCTGGCGGGCAAACTCCACGTTGTCGGCAATATCAGTGCGATCACGCCAAAGCCCGAAGAAGCCGCTTTGGAGGAGGTCCCCCAATTTCGGCGGTGCGGATTCGGGCGGCGCCTGGATGGACACGGTCAATTGGGCCGGGCCAACCGGGATTTCTTTCGGCAGAGCAATGTTGATCTGGCGGTTGTCGGGCACCTTGGTGGTCAGTTGGAATGTTTTCGTCATCGTTACTCCGATTCTGGCTCTCAAAATATGCCAGGGGCGGCAAAAGGGAAAGTCCAATCTTGGATTCAGTGGGGGGGCAACTTTCCTCACGGATGGTGGCATGCCTTGGAAGGAACGCTTTCGGCACGCCCGATGGCGGGCGGGCTTCCAGCGCTGTCTTCTGATCGAAAGTGCCAGTTTCGTGCCAGTTTCGTTGTGGACAGCGGCCGAAGCTGGCAAATTTGATTTTGTTTTGGTTTACATACGGTTACTCGAATCTAATCCCTGTTTTTCCCTTTGCCAGAACTTTCCTGGTGTTCTGGCGAAAGCTGGGTTGCCCGCCAAACACGCCAATGACGCGAAAAAGGGCTGAGCAATAAGGTGATGCGGCGGGAGCGCGGACCTGTCTGCCCTTGCACAGGCAGGCAGCCACATCCGCTTTGATCGGTGCGAAAGGTAAAATGAAGCCGATGGGGAACTCCGCATCCGTGAAGCCGACAGGAATGTCGGCGCTCCGACGGCGGATGTGGCTGTCCGCGCTCCTTTCGCTTCTTTTGCAGCCTCTTGTGCTTTTTCGCGGCTGAGTTTCATCCCCTTTCGCGTGTTTCGCGTGTTTGGCGGTTTAGTGCTCATGTTTTTGAACTCCCTTTCACCTGGAAAGAGCTGTTGGAACCGCGAAAGACGCGAACCACGCGAAAACTGAATTCATTGCCAGTATTCCTCCGTCATCTGTTTCTCCCCATGTTCGGGGTTCGGGATGAGTTTCCGGCCTTTAGGGTCAATGACCAAATCCAGGTATTCCAGCGGAATCTGGCCGAGCAGGTTCGGCACCTGTTCATCCCTGTCCACCACCTCGAAAATGCCGTGCCGCTCCATCAGTTCCAAACGCACCGGATCATAGACGCCGCGGGTCCTGGTGCCGTTGGTGGTTTGTGACACTACCACGTCCACTTTTTGAAGTCCCAAAGCCTTGATGACGCTCGGCTTGAGGTAGAGCCGCGTTGCCCCCGTGTCCACCAGTGCCTCGATTTCGAGTTCGCGCGGTTTGCGCTTCACGCCCAGTCGGGTTTTCGCGAAGAGATCGAATTGGTTGATGAGTTTGATTTTAACAATGACTTTTCCCATACAACACAATCTACGCTCTTGAGAACGAAGCCGTCAATTGGAACCTCAGGTTTGATGCATTAGATCAGTGATATCCGGGTCATCCGTGGTTAAATTTCAACTGCCGTTCGCTACGCTTTCAATGAGCGGTTCAGCGGCAGACGAAATTCCTGTCGGACACCGGCGTTCGCCTTGTCGCTGGCCGGCCATTCGCTGTCCGCAGCCAATTGCACGTCTTTCCGGCCGGCCTTGATCTTCTCCATCAACTCGCTCAGCGTGCCCCGCTCCGTCCGCAGATCGGTTTGTTCGCCGGCTTGTTCGCCTTCCACCGCTTGGTAGGCGTCCCACGCGGTCTTGAGCGCCGTCACATCGGCAGGCTTGATTCCGGGCAGAGTGTCCTTGGCCAGTTTGTCGAGAATGGTTTTGCCGGCTTGTTCCAGCGCCGCCCGGTTGCTCTCCCAATCCGTGCCGATCAAATAGTCTTTCAACAGCGGCTTGTTCCGGGTGGCGTACTTCTGCTTGGCCTTCCCCTGCACCTTCCTGATC
>CAYIIH010000215.1:0-14704 GCA_964363225.1 uncultured Verrucomicrobiota bacterium
CAGAGCGCCGCAGACTTCGCTTTCGAATAATGGCGGCGCTCTGCCGAGACGCCGCTACGGAGCAAAGGTTCGTGAAGTGAAGGATACACTGCAAGCATCTGGTTCATGATGTCGGCAATTGACTGGATGACAGGTTCAGAGAATGTCCGCCGGCGTCGCCCGGTCAAGCAGTGATTTTGGTGGCATTGCAGGCGCGCTGTCTCTCAAGAATCGAACGAACGAACCGCAAAACCGAATTCCGACACCCGTAGAGCCTTCACCTCCGCGCGACTCTCCTCACTTCAACCGCGGCAGCCGGAACAAACGAATTTCATGCGCCCCGTTCCGCTTCTCGACTTCGGCATAAACCCAGAGCTCGTCGCCCACCCACATCCAGTGCGAGTAACGCCACGTTTGAAGCCTGCCCGGCGTCGGGCTGGCCAGCAACGGGCCGTCCGGCGTCAAATCCACGATGTGCTGCAAATCAAAGGTGAATCCCAAGCCTGTGGCGATGTTGTACACGGGATCGGCCCAGCGCGTGTCCGAGCCTTCATAAACAAACAGATAACCGACGCCCAGCGGCAGCACGCTGGCCGGGCGCACAAAAAACGTGTGCCACCCGCTCAAGTCCATCAGCGATTGGGCCCGATCCCCAACCGGCTCCCAGGTCTCTCCATCCTTGCTCACGAAATGATAAAGCCGCTCCAATCGAAAGACGCCGATGACAAAACAATGATACGCTCCTTCCGCCTGGATCACGACCGGGTCCTTGTAGCCGGTGGGATAGGGGATGCCTTGCTCCACGAGAGGCCGCGGCTCAATGACCGGCTTGACCGTGGCGGGATCGAATTTATCGGGGCTGCCGGCATCGGCGAACTTGAAAATGCACCAGGCATCCTTGAGCGGGCCGCAACCGTAAAGCTTGAATTTACCCGTGGCGCGGTCCCGCAAGAGGGCCGGCCTTTCAAAGCCGGGAATGGGTACTTGCTCCCGCTTGATGGAATGGGCCTGGGTGAACTTGATCCCATCCTGGCTGCGATATATGCGAATTTCATAGCCGCGCCGGCCCAAGGGCGCGTCGGCCGTCCTCATCCGCGCCGCCATCCAGAACGTGCCGCTGTCCTCCCGCACCACGGAAGGCGCGCCCGCCCACCATTCCGCCTGGTCCTTGTCCGGCTCGGCCACCAAGTCCCATTTCTCGAAGCGGGCGGGAATGGAGCCGATCCACTTGCTCAAGGCCACCGGCGGGACGTTGCCTTCCTGGGGAGCGCCTGGTTGCGCCGCCGCCGCTTCACTGACCACACCGAAAGCGAGAGCGGTCAGCAGCCGTAAAGTCATGTTCATGCTCATGGAAGCGTAAATTTTAAATATGCCCGGCGAACCGAAAAACTGTCCTGGCCTGAAAACACCAGATGAAGGCTCGTCCCGTCCTCGCTCATCCATTTCGTAGGAAAGCTGCTCGTTTCGCCCGGACCCACGTCCCATTCTTCCGTGAAGAAGACCGTGGTCCAGGGACCCCACGGCTCCGGCGCGTCGTATATGCCAAAGCCACCGCGAAACCGGGCATCCCCTCCCGGCAACGTCTGGCACCAAAGATACCGTTTCAGCGCCGGATTGAAGCTGACGCTGGAACGGTAACACTGTCCAGCATAAGCAAAAACGGCGCCCCGCTCTTGCACATCTTTTGTCCAGGCTGCATTTCCAGCCGGGTCGAGACCTTTGAAAAACTCGTAAGCCTCACGTCGGGTGATCTGGCCCTTGGGCACGCGCGCCAGCACCATGCGATCGGCTGGGGTATAAGCGCTGTCCGAGTCATGCGAATACACATAGACATAATGGTCCCGCGCTCCCGCATAGTCCTGGCCGAAGTTCAGAAACGTGGGGCACCCGAAGCTGGTCGTGAACTTCCAATCGCACCAATTCCAATTGGCGGCGTGTTTCGTGGACCAGGCAAGTTGCGAGTTGCCGGCGTTCCGCGCCCACAGATAAAGAACGCCCTCCACCATCAGCACACCGCCGGCTTTGCGGCCATGCTGGCCTTCTCCTTTTTGCTCGCCGGTGAGCGCGCGAATGTTCACCCCTGTGAAATCAGGCGGCAAACCGCTAACTTTGGCAAATCCCAGGCTGAGCTTTTCCGGAACGCCCGGCTCGAAGCCGTTGCCATCGCCATAAGCCGTGAAAAGGGAATCGTCGTCGGCCCACGTCAGCGGCCAGTTGTCACTGCCCTGCGCTTTGCGGATGATATTTTCCTTGGGCGCCCAATCCATGCCTTTGATCACCGGGCTGGGAGGATAAGGAGCCGCACGGCTTTCGGCTAAGGCTTGCATCAGCGGCGTGACAAGGCGCGTCTCCAAGCCGTTATCGTACGACAAAGTTTTGTCCAATTGCTCGCCGTTGCGCACCACGATCAAGTTCAAGCTCGGAATTATGAGCAAAATCTGGTGACCAGCCCCGGCGCCCCAAAAGGCGTCCGGATGCGCGGCTTTCCAATGCCGGCTCCCGTCCATTTCGCGGTTCACCCACCAACCCAGACCGGAATGGTTCGGCAGGCCGGCGTGACGGATCGCTTCTTCTACCACCCAAGCTGCGAGCAATTGGCGTCCGTTCCAATCCCCCTTGCGCAGCATCAGCCGCCCTACACGCGCGGTCGCGTCCGGGCTGTAAGCGCCGCCGCCCCAATCCGCGACCAAAGTCATGCTCTCCAGCGCCGTGGCAGTGCCGTAGCCGACCGACCATTCGTTGTCAGGCACACCCAGCGGCTCCATGATCCGATGCCGGAGCAGCGCCCGCAAATCCGTATAGGTCGAGCCGCGCAGGCTGGCGGTGGTGCTATACGAGAGCATGGCCATGCCCGGATTGCTGTAGCGCGCCTTCGTGCCGGGAGCATCCAAGACCGGCGCGAGGTCTCTCGCCAGGCTGAACGGGTCTCGAGGTGGCGCCGGGCGTTTCCAAAAGTCGCCTTTCCAACCGGTCAGTTGCTCGTGGGGCAAATCGCTGGCTTCCGCATCTTCAATTCCGGACGTGTGGGTGGCCAGATGCCGGATCGTGATTTTTTTCTTGATCGGATCGTTGGCCCATTGCGGCACGAAGAGACTGGCCGGGTCATCCGGCTTGATGCGCCGGTCATTCATGGCCAGCATCAAAGAGACTCCGCCGACCAACGCCTTGGCCATCGAGGCGGTGTAATGCTTGGTCGTCCGGCTGTAACCCGGCGCGTAACGCTCGAAAACAATCTGATCATTGCGGACCACCACCAATGCGGTCGTGCTTCGCTCCTTGAGATCACTCCAAAGGGCTTCTAGCCTGGTCGAAACCATCCCCTGACTCTCCGGCGAGGCGGACGTCCAGTCCCACACGGAGCTCGTGGCTGCGTCAAGGCTCCGCTGGCTGCAAAGGACAAGCAGCAGCATTACCACTGCCGTCCGAAAGTACAGGCGCGGGCGGGTCATGGGCTTTTCGAGGGGGCAGACCAAACCGCACACGCAACGGACGCGCGGCACCACCGCCAAGAAACTGTAGAGCGAGACACGCTGGAGAAGTTGGCCATACACATTCCCTTAAAACCACGCCGTCCTTTTGGCAATGGAAAACGTTAGCAAGGGGAGCGCGACCATCTCGGTCGCAGCCATCGGCGTCCCGCCGATGGCTTTTCGCGGCGCGCAACCCCGGCCTACATTGGCTTACGCCAGGCTCGACTGGCTGGCGGGACGTCAGCCAGTGCGCGCGAGACGCACGCGCTCCCCTTCTACTGCTGCTTGGTCTCCTGCGCGGTGGTTCCACTGGCAGCCACCAGCTTGAAAACCTTGCCGGTCTTGCCCATGACCATGTTGACGCCGGTGGTCATAACATAAAGCTCCCCTTCCGCATCTTCGCCCAGAGCGACAACATACCCGCCCACGCTTCCCTTGGGATGCGTGACCAGGTCGAGCGGTTCCACCGACCATTTTTTCGGGCCGCTGGCGCCAGGGCGAGTCGCGGCATAGACCACGCCGTCCGGTTTGATGAAGTTGCGCGACCAATCCGCGAAAATGTAACGCCCCTGCAATTGAGGCAGCGCCCCGCCGCGATAAACATAGCCGCCTGTGACGGAGGTGCCCCGCGCTTCAGGGTCCTTGGGAAAGGCTTTGCTACTCTTGTAGTCGAAGATCGGGTCCAGGAGCGGTTTTCCATCCGCGCCGACATGGGGGCCGGATTCCGGCGGGTTACGTGGATTCTTGGGATCAAACCAATGAAAGCCTTCCCGGATATTCCAGCCGTAGTTGCCGCCTTTGACGATGATGTTGACCTCCTCAAACAAATCCTGCCCCACGTCCGCCGCAAATAACTCGTGGTCGCCGCCCCGGTCAAAGGAAATGCGCCAGGAGTTGCGCAGTCCGTAAGCGTAAATCTCCGGACGCCCCTGGCCGCCGGCAAACGGGTTGTCAGATGGGATCGCGTACGGCTCACCCTTGTCCACGTCGATCCGCAGAACCTTCCCCAGCAACACGCCGGTGTCCTGTCCATTGCCTTGCAGAGAATGGCCGCGCCCGGTGTCATTGGCGTTGCCGCCGTCGCCGACGGAAATATAGAGATAACCATCCGGTCCGAAAACGACCGCTCCGCCGTTGTGATTGAAGTACGGTTTGTCAATCTGCAGAAGAATCCGCTCGGTGCCGGGGTCCGCCTGTAACGGGTCCTTTTCCGAGACTTTTAACTCGGAAATGTGCATCGTGTGGTCCCATTCAGCCGGGCCGTCCTTCCGCAAAGGCGCGCTGTAAGCGACAAACAGCCGCCGGTTCTCCGCAAACCGAGGATGCAAAGCCAGGCCCAGCAAACCACGCTCGTCGAAACCCTGATTCGCTTGGCCAGCCGGCCCCGCAAGTCCAGGAAAGGCCGGTCCATCAGCTTGCCCTCCTTGGTCAGCACGTGAATGGCACCGATTTGGTCCACGATGAGGAGACGGCCGGAAGCGCCGTCGAGCGGGGCCAGCGCCACCGGCGAAGTGAACCCTTGGGCCGCCAGTTTGAGTCCCATGCCGCTCTTGGCCTCAGCCGCAGCCGAATTCGAGACCGTCAGCGAAGCAAGAAGGATGGCCATCAAACCGGACAGCGCCCGGCGGCATCGCGCTCGGCCCGAGCCAAGAGTGAGCCTGAGATGTTTGAGAATTGAGCTCTTCACGGCGGCGATGCTATCGGCCTTTTGGCCAATAACAAGCGCGAACATGCCTTAAAAAATACCTGCAAAAAAGGCTTGACAGGAGTAGTTGCGTTGTTAGCGTACGTGAAAAATCTAACCACTCGGCAACCTCGGAAATTCCGGGGAACCGAAATCGGAGGAGTTGTTATGAAAAGACAGCGAGCGTTTGTTTCAGGAATCGTGGTGGCCGCTCTGTTCAGTTTGGCTGGCGCCGTTCACGCGCAAGCTCCCGGAGACCCTGTGCCGGGCCAATACATCGTGGTGCTTCGGGCTGGGGCCAACCCGGTCGCGGTGGCGAACCGGCATGGTGCCGCTGCGGAGCACGTTTACTCCGCGGCCTTGAACGGCTTTGTCGGCGCGGTGCCCGCCGGGCGACTGCGGGCGTTGCTCCGGGACCCACAAGTGGCTTGGGTGGAACAAGACCAGGTCGTCACCGCCTTTGGCAAACCAGTGCCGCCTCAGCCGGCTCAGACAGTACCGACGGGCGTGCTACGGGCCAATGCCGACCTGAACCTGACGGCCAAAATCGACGGCATTGATGAGCGGGTCAACGCGGATATTGCCATCATCGACACGGGCATCCAACTGAATCACCCCGATCTTAACGTGGTTAGAAACGTCTCGTTTGTGAACAGGATAAAGACTGGCAATGATGACCACGGACACGGCACCCATGTGGCTGGGACAGCCGCGGCGTTGGACAACGGCATCGGAGTGGTGGGCGTGGCTCCGGGCGCACGGCTGTGGGCGGTCAAGGTCTTAGACAGAAATGGGTCAGGGACCATGTCGGGTGTGATCAAGGGCGTGGACTATGTCACCGCGAACGCCGCTTCCATCGAAGTGGCCAATATGAGCCTGGGCGGTGCCAACTCCGGAACCCTGAACACCGCTATTGCCAATTCAGTGGCCAAGGGCGTGGTCTATGCAGTGGCGGCGGGCAACAGCAGCGCAGACGCGGTTAACACAAGCCCGGCCAACAGTCCCGTTGTGCTCTGTGTTTCTGCCATCGTCGATACCGATGGCCAGTGCGGTGGCTTAGGAGGTTCCACCAGTTACGGCGCGGATGACACCCGTGCCAGCTTCAGCAACTTCGGCTCGGTGGTGGATATTGCCGCGCCTGGTGTGAACATCCTGTCCACGGGCATAGGCAGCACGTATGTGGGTGGCTGGAGTGGCACGAGTATGGCCTCCCCGCATGTGGCAGGGGCCGTGGCTCTCTACTTGGCGACGCACCTTAAGCCAATCAATGCGCCAGGAGCGGCGGCTGTACGCGATGCCATTATTGCGGCCGGTGTGGCCCAGAATGCTTCCTGCGCGGATCCGATCGGCGGGTTCACTGGCGATTCTGACGGTTACCCAGAGAAGCTCCTCAACGCGATGGGTCTGTAAGAGCCGCCCAAGAGAACTGGTGGCGGACCAGAAACGAGAGGGACCTCGGACGCGTTGCCCCCCAACGGGGAGTGGCGAACCTTGATTGGGGCAACCGCGGGCGGTGCCAAGCGCTGTATTTAGGGCGAGAACTGTGCGAGCTTGAGTCTCGCCGGAACTGGGACAGGCGGTCTTGGAGGTCGCAGTGCGATGGCGGTGAGCATGGCGCTCAGATCCGGCTGGGCACAAACAAAATGCTGGCATCGGCCTTGCAACGGGCCAAAACCGAACTGGCCCATGATCCGACTCGTTAAGAGTTTAGGTCGGACCTAATCTCACACCGCGCTGCCCCCAATCTCACACTAAGTTATTCTTTGGCGATTTGTTCGATTTCAACAAACTCGAGGGGCAGTTCAGTTTTTGAAACAGCGATCATGTGAAATGGGGAGGTCAGTTGCTGGGCAAGAATGGCATCGGCGGGGGGAAGAGTGCTTTTCACGAAGACGACTAACCGGCTGTCCCGCTCCTTGATTCTGGTGATCTCAATCTCGTAACCGGCCGTGGAACGCCGTCCCATAGTCGCGACAACCACCATTTCGCGGTTGAAATCAACGCGGGGCGCAGCGCTTTCCGGCTCAACGACCGGGCTGTGGGCCTTCCAGAGCTTTTCCCATTCCGCCTGGTTTTTGACGACTTCCCAGATGGACGTGGTTATCCCGCTGACCGACCCTTTAGCTAGCGTTCTTCTCGGGAGCATACGGCCCAAATCGGCAGTCATGCAGCCGCTTGAAATGAGAGTGATGGCAACCAGCAAACTGAAGTACGTGGCAGCAGACATAAAAACAGTATGCATCCAGTCTTCAGGATTGGAAATACAAAATTCCCATCAATCAGGGCGGCTGAAATCCGCTTGGAACAATCCTGAAGCTTTCGCTTTGCCGAGAAGGCGCCGCTCTGTGCTTTTCTCTACTGCGCAAAGACAAAGGGGTCCCTAGTTTTTACAGCTACCGGCCACCGGACCAAGCGTTCAGCACTTTGAGCAATTGGTCCACCCGCTGCGTTTCCTGAGCGGCCAGAGCGGTTTTCTCCTGGGGATCGCTGGCCAGATTGTACAGTTCCGGCGCGGCCGGAGGCTGGACCGGAACGATCAATTTCCAATCGCCTTGGCGCATCCAGCGATGGGTCAAGTTGCGTTCCGGTTTCTCCAGGTCAACGGAGGTGTGAAGAAAAATTTCACCGAAGACTGCGTCCCGGTTCAGTTTCATCCTGCCGCCCGCGCAATCGAGGAGGTTCAAGCCTGGCATGCGTTCGTCCGGCTTGAGGCCGCACGCGGACAGGAAGGTCGGCGCCAGGTCGATGGAGGAAACAAGATCGCCGTACCTGCCGGGTTTAACGAGGCCTGGCCAGCGCAACAAGATCGGCGTGCGCACGCCCCCGTCGTACGGGGACAGCTTGCTTTTGGGCGCAAACCAGCCGCGGGTGGTTTGCGACGGGCCGGTTTCCTGAATCCAACCGTTATCGACGACGAAGGCCACCAACGTGTTCTGGCGCAGGCCTTTTTTATCGAGCCAGCCGAGCAATTCGCCGCACGTCTCGTCGAACCACTCGCACATGGCCCAGTATCGGGCGAGTTTTTCGTTGTGGCCTTCCACCAGGTATTTCCTCAAAATGCGTTCCGGCGGCGTGTGCGGTTCGTGAGGCATCATCGGCGCATACCAAACAAAGAAGGGCTGCTCTCCACCCGCCTCGATGAAGTCGTAAATGGGCTGCAACGTCTGGCGTCCGATGACCAGGCCAGCGTCGCCGTGGCGTCCTTTGTCGGACAGGCCATGAGTAAAGCCGCCGTTGGAGTAATGGCCTTCCCAGGATTTTCCCGTCTGCAAGCTGCGGTAGCCCAGTTGCCGGAGGCGGCGCGGCGTTCACGAAGACGTTCACCGGGCAGATTCTGATCAACAACCTCGTCAAGGGCAAATCCTTCATTGCCGGCGGCGATTCGGGCTCCCTGATGGTTCAGGATGTGACCACCAAACCGAGAGCTGTCGGGCTGTTATATGCCGGAAGCAGCACCGTCGCCGTTGCCAATCCCATCAATGAAGTGCTGGCGTTCTTCGGGGTCGGGGCCTCGATGGTGGGGCAGTAAAACCGGGGACGCAGGCAAGCTGCCGTTTGGCCGCACTGCTCTTCACGGTCGCATGAAGTAGCCGCGTACGGCTCGCGTCCCGCACTGAGGATGTAGTGCTGTTGTCTCCCCCAATGCCTGGAAAGCCAGACAGACGGGCAAACATAGGCTGCTGCGACCAGTATGTCACATGAAACGAGCTTTACGCTGGTCCAGGACCGAGTGGGCCTTAAGCTGGAGGGCCGTGCTGCTGCTAATCATGCTTCAAGTCGCCGGGTGCCAGGTGCAGCCTCACGACAAATCCAACGAATCGAGAGTAGACCGGACCATGCCGAGCCGCGACATCAACGCCGTTCTTCGCGACCATGACGATGAACTGATGGCCATACCGGGAGTCGTGGGCGTTTTTGTCGGCCTGCTCCAGGATGGCAAGACGCCCTGCTTGAAAGTGATGGCAGCCCGGAAAACTCCGGCACTGGAGCGGAAAATACCCAAGTTGCTGGAAGGATATGCGGTGGTAGTCGAAGAGACCGGCGTCATCCGCCCCCTTCAGTGATCGCGTAGGGATCAGTTCCTAGGTGCTTTGTTTTCGGCACGTCTCTCATAATGTGCTTTCAAATTAGAGCGCGCAGACCGGCCCAGACCGGCGGCAAGGGCTGATGAGCCGCGTCTTCCCATGAATCCGCGTCCAGCCAGGCAAATCCGAGACTGCCACTGAAGAGACTTTAGGACGTACAAAACTTATCCAGAAACAAGCAAACTGATCTTCATTCTTCACTCTTCGCCCTTCACCGATTAACTTGTGAGGAGCATGACCGATAGGCTGACCGTCAATGAAATCTATTTGAGTTTGCAGGGGGAAAGCACCTGCGCCGGTCTGCCCTGCATTTTTATCCGCCTGACCGCGTGCAATTTGCGCTGTTCCTATTGCGATACGGCTTACGCGTTCAGTGCCGGCAGCGAGATGTCGCTGGAAGCCATTCAGTCGGAGGTCCGGCGGCTGGCTGTTCCATTTTGTCACGGCACCCAGGGAATGCGCCTGCCCTTGGTCGAGTTGACCGGAGGCGAGCCATTGCTGCAGACGAATTCCATCCCGCTGATGAAATGGCTTTGTGAGGAAGGTTTCACGGTTCTGCTGGAAACCAGCGGCACCCTCGACATTGCGCCGGTCGATCCCCGCGTCCGCCGCATCGTGGATTTGAAATGCCCCAGCAGCGGCGAGTCCGCGCGCAATCGCTGGGAAAACTTGCGACACCTGAGAGGCACCGATGAAATCAAATTCGTCATCGGCACCTGGGAAGATTACGCCTGGGCCCGGCACAAAATTGCGGAGCACCAACTTGCGGAAATATGTCCCCTGCTCTTCTCCTGGGTATCACCGCTCGAGCCGCATCAACAGGACCGATCGTTGAAGAAGATGCCCGCAGGCCAGCGGTCCATCTCGAGGCGCGAACTGGCCGGGCAAATCATCGCCGATGCCTTGCCGGTCCGATTTCAACTGCAACTGCACAAGTTTATATGGCCGCCGGATCAAAGAGGCGTTTGAAGCCTCGGTCCAAATCGGTGGCGGCCCAGGCAGCCCGCGCGTGAAAACGAAAAATCAAGAGACTCTGCGCCTGCTCCGCGAGTTTGAATCGCGCAACGTCACTTTTATGGAGGCAGACGGTTCCTGGCCCATGGTCTGGGAATGCGCCAAAGGTGTTTATGTCTGGGATGCAAATGGCAGGAGGTATCTCGATTTGACCGCCGCTTTCGGCGTGGCCGCAGCAGGGCATGCCAATGCTCGAGTGGTGAAGGCCGGCCAGCAGCAAATGGCGAGATTGCTGCACGCCATGGGCGATGTCCATCCCCACGCGCTCAAGGCGCGATTGGCGCGGGAATTGAGCCGAATTACTTTCGAGCGATGGACAAGCCATGATCTCAAAACTCAAACCTCGAGCATCAGACCCAGGATTGCGAAGCTCAAGGCTCAACGCTCAAAGCTCAGATTGCAGATTTCAAATTTCAAATCTCAAATTTCAAATCTCAAACCGGCGGCCAAGGGCAAAACCATCTTCTGCAATTCGGGCTTTGAAGCCGTGGAAGCCGCTTTGAAAACAGCGCTGCTCGCCACGGGCAAGCCAGGCGTCATCGCCTTCGATAAGGGTTATCACGGTTTAGGTTACGGCGCGCTCAACGCCACGCATCGCCCGCTTTTTCGCGCCCCTTTCCTCTCCCAACTGGGCAATTTTGGCTGCTTCGTGCCGTTCCCGACCAAGCCGGAGGAGCTTGAAAAAGTGGAATGCGCCATTAGCCGCCTGCTCAGGAAACAAGAGATCGGCGCCATCCTGGTCGAACCCATTCAGGGCCGTGGTGGGATCAATGTCCCGCCGCCGGCTTTTCTGCCCATGTTGAGACGTCTCAGCTCTGACAGCGGCGCGCTGTTGATTGTCGATGAGGTTTATACCGGCTTGGGCCGCACGGGCAGATGGTTTGCCTGCGAACACAGCGAGACGATTCCGGACCTGATCTGCCTTGGCAAAGCCCTGACAGGCGGTTTCCCGCTGTCGGCCTGTGTTGGGCGCGCCGACCTCATGGACGCAGCTTGGCCGTCCTCCTGCGGGGAGGCCATCCATACCAGCACTTTTTTGGGGCATCCGGTCGGGTGCGCCATGGCCTTGGCGCAAATTGCCGAAATTCGAGACCGGAGGTTGGTGCAACGCAGTTCAAAACTGGGAAAATTCTTCTTCATGAAACTCTTAGGACTGCAAATTCCGCGAGCGGAAACTCGAGGACTGGGCCTGATGATCGGCGTGGAGCTTCGTTCCCAGGACGGCTCTCCGGCCACAAAATCGGCTTGGCGGGTAGTGAAGGAAATGCTGCGACGAGGCTATATCCTGTTGCCAGAGGGAGAGAATGGAAATGTTTTGGGTTTTACACCACCGCTTACGATTGACCAGAGGCAATTACAGCAAGCATCGGACGAACTGAAGGAAGTTCTAAGACAAGAAAGCATGCTCTAACAAACACGCCGTCAGACAGTTACGACAGGATAGCTGGTTTCTCTCGCAAGGAGCGATGGCGGATTTCATTTCGCAAAAGAATCAGATAATAACCGGCCCCCTTCTGCTTCAAATGCATGGATGCCTGGTGAAAATCCAAACGACTAGACGACGGTGCCACGACCTCATGACCATACGTTTCGCGACGCTGATTTGCATGTTCCATCGCTCTATTGACATTTCTAAACGGCATAACTCCTAAATCGAAAAGCAAATTCTGGTCCGGGACGGCGGACATTTTTTTAAACTCGTGCTGCCAGAGGATAGGGGCGGGTCGCTCCTTTAGCCGTTCCAGGTGGCCCCTGGGATCATTTCGGGCTGGAAAAGATGGCTGCCCCGGGTTCAATCAGGTTAGAGTTCACGGACAAACTGTTTGAAAGCAGCGTTATTGGGTGAAACTGACAGAGATAAAGCAAATTCTGGCCTCGGGGCAGATTCAACTGACCAAATCGTTGGGCCAGAACTTTTTGCACGACGGCAACCAGTTGCGCCGGATTGTCAGCGCGGCAGAATTACGGCCTGGCGATCCAGTGCTGGAAATAGGTCCCGGCCTTGGGCCATTGACCGAATTGCTTTTGGCGAAGGCGGGGCGCGTGCTGGCCATCGAGAAAGACCGCCGTCTCTATGAATTCCTGGAGCACCGGTTCCCGGAGGCCAAGAACCTGACTTTGATTCATGCTGATGCCTTGGATTACCTGAAGGAACGCCGCGCCGATTGGTCGGCTTGGAAACTGGTCTCCAACCTCCCTTACTCGGTTGCTTCGCCCATCTTGGTGGAGTTGGCGCAAATGAATGGCAGCCCGGAGCGCCTGGTCGCCACGCTGCAAATCGAAGTCGCGCAACGCCTTTTCGCCGAGATGGGCGGCAAAAACTGCGGATTGCTGACGCTGTTGGTGCAACTGCGCTACGAACCTCAATATTGGTTCAAGGTTCCGGCCACGTGCTTTTTCCCGCAGCCCAGCGTGGACTCGGCTTGCGTGGTGCTGGAACGGCGTGCGCAACCGCCCCTGAGCCAGGAACTGACCGTCACATTCACGCAGGTGGTCAAACGCAGCTTTTCCCAGCGCCGCAAAATGATGTTCAAACTCCTGAAGGAAGATTGGCCGGCTGAAGCACTCGCCACGGCTTTCGAGCAACTGAGACTCCCGGCGCAGATTCGCGCTGAAGCCGTCAGCCTCGAACAGTTCGTTCAACTCACACGGATATTATCCAGAGGCCAGCGAGATTCTGGCGAGTCGCAGCCAGCCTCCAAGCTAAATCAGGCAAACCATGAGCGAAGAAATCTTTGACGTTGTCAACGAACGGGATGAAGTCATTGGCCAACAGCCCCGGAGCCAGGTCCACCGGCTCGGGCTTCGCCATCGGGCGGTGCATGTTCTTGTCTTCAATGGCCGGGGCGACATTTTCCTGCAAAAGCGTTCGCTTAAGAAAGACTGTTTTCCGGGAGTTTGGGACTCGTCAGCGTCAGGCCATCTCAATGTCGGCGAAACGTATGAGGCGTGCGCTTTGCGGGAATTGCGCGAGGAATTGGGCCTGCACTTACCCCGCACACCGGCGCGCCTTTTTAAAGTCGAAGCTTGCCCGGAAACCGGCCAGGAGTTTGCCTGGATTTACCAGTGCCAATCCGAGGGGCCTTTTGACTTGCACCCGGATGAAATCGAGACGGGTGAATGGTTCACAGTGGAAGCGGTCTCCCGATGGATGGATGGGCGTCCGGAAGATTTTGCGGGCGCGCTGCTGCTGATCTGGCGGCGCTGGCTCAGTTCGTTCAGGGGAAAGACCTAACCGTGCCTATGCCTTCGAGCACAACCGGAATTACACCTGCGTCGCGGCGGGCATCACCAAGGGCTACAACGTTCAGAGGACCGCGGACCGTTCCGGCCCGCAGCACACAAAACAAGCAGAGGGGCGCCCGTTTTCTCACGGAGTCGCCGCCGCGCCGCCGCGCCCCACAAAAGCTGATTTGCCAGTCCTGACGGCCACGGTGAATCTTCTTTGTCATGTTGCGTGGCTGATGGTAAAACTTGGCGCCAATGCACCTGACCGACCGCGAAAAGGAAGAACTCAAACGTCTCATCGACGCGGGCGAGCCGCTGCCGGCCAAATACAAGCTCCGGCTTTTCGCGGACGCGCCGGAGGTTGAGTTGCTCTGGCAGGGCAAGACCAGCGAGGTCACCAGCGTCGTGCTCCCCTTCCAGAGCATCGAGCAGATCGACGAACCGAGGCGTGCCGCGGGGAGCGACCGGAGCGCGGACGGCTCGTCCGCGCACGGGATGGAACTGCGCGAAACCGCCACGCCGCTCGAACTGGGCCTGACGTTCGACGCGCGGGGGCGGCAGCAGGGCGGCTGGACCAACAAGCTCATCTGGGGCGACAACCGGCTCATCCTTTCCGCCCTCAAGACCTGACTGAATCAACTTGCTTCGGTATTTACGTCCTTCAAGTACCCTGTGATGCTGGATGACTCCGACGCCGACATGCTCCAGGGCGTTCTTCAGCAGACGGACCTGAGCGGCGGCCTCACGTTGTTTCTCAATTCTCCAGGCGGGTTTGCGCTGACGGCCGAGCGCGCCATCAAGATTTGCCGCTCCTACTCCAAGGAAAATTTTGAGGTTATTGTCCCCAACATGGCGAAATCGGCCGCCACGATGGTCTGCCTGGGGGCGCGCAAGATTTTGATGACGCCAACTTCCGAGCTTGGCCCCATTGATCCGCAAGTCGTATTCAAGGATGGCGAGGGCAAAACGGCGAAACGCTTCGCAGTGCAGCGGTTGGTGCGCAGTTACGAGGAGTTGTTCGACCGGGCCGTGCAAGTCCAGTAGGGCCGCATCGAGCCGTTCCTGCAGCAACTTGCCCGCTACGACGCCCGTGAAATCGCCGAGTTGCGGGCGGCTCAGGTGCTGGCCGAGAAGATCGCCGTTGAGACGCTGGCCTCCGGCATCCTCAAAGGCAAGAGCGACGACGAAATCCGCAGCAGTTCTCATTTTAATTGCCCAGGCGGCGTGGCTCAGGGTTGTGGGCA
>CAYIIH010000216.1:0-14677 GCA_964363225.1 uncultured Verrucomicrobiota bacterium
CCACGGCGGGGCGCTGGCACGTGTTCTCGCGCTGGACTGATGGAAATACCAACAACCCGCGCCTGGTGACCATTGGTGAGAGCAACCTTGGGAGCTATACGGCGGTGTTCACGCCCGCCACCCCGCTGGAGACGGTGACCATCGGCGGTGTCAGCCGGTTGGCGCCGGTCGGGATGCCGGCGGCGGTGGTGGAGGGCGCGTTTATCGTGGCGGAATCGGTCGGTGTGCGGGGTTCGGATAGGATCACGCTTTCCACCACATTCCCCAACGGCACGCTGCTCTACACGCTGGATGGGTCGGAGCCGTCTTTGGCGCCGACGCTCTACACCGGGCCGTTCACGGTGCGGAAGGCGAGCCTGCTTCGGGTCATCGCCTACAACGCGGATTTTTCGCAGTCGGTGGCCGGTGATCCGCTGGCCATCGTCATTCTGCCGGCCCTGACCAGCTTGACGGATGGCGGGGGCAGCGTCGCCATCGAACCGCCGGCGGGGGCTTACTTGAGCAACGCGCTGGCGCTGGTCACGGCCACCCCCGCGCCGGGCTGGAGGTTCTTGCAGTGGCTCGGGGATGCCACCGGGACAAATCCGGCCCTCAGCATCACCATGACCCGGGACAAACGGGTCAGAGCCGTCTTCGGAACCTCCCTCAGCGCCAACGCCGTGGGCGGCGGCAGCATGGTGGTGGATCCGCTGGCCTCCTGGTATCCGTTCGGCTCAAAAGTCCGGCTGACGGCAGTGCCGGCCACGGGGAATTACCTCGCCTTTTGGGCCAACGCCGCCAGTGGGATGGCGAACAACCCACTGACCTTCACCGTGACGAATGCGAATCCGACGGTGACGGCGGTGTTCACCGCTCTCAGCGGGACGCAGACGAATGCGCTCACCGTCATTCCGATTGGCCAGGGGCAGGTGCTGCTCACGCCGCCAGGCCATCGCTTCCCGCGCAACGCGAACGTCGTCTTGCAGGCGGTGCCTGGCGCGGGCCAAGACTTTCTCGGTTGGAGCGGAGCGGCGAGCGGCGCGCAGAATCCTCTGGTGGTGACGATGACCTCGAACATGGTCCTGACGGCGAACTTCACGCGGCGGCCGCAGTTGCAGGGGGAGGGCGACCCGGAGTTGTTGAGCCAGGACGGCTTCCGCGTCACCCTGACGGGCGAGTGGGGCACGCCTTACCGGATTGACTGTTCGACCAACCTGACGGAGTGGACGCCACTCACGACGCTGACGAACTGGTTCGGAACAGTTCAGTTCACGGATGGAGCGGGCACGAATCTGCCGTCCCGGTTCTATCGGGCCGTGACACCACCTTGAGCCGGGACAATTCAGCAGCAACCACGAAATACACGAACCACACGAAAGAAACCTGGCGTGGCAGAGCCGCAACCAAAGTCGTTAAAGCGTTACAACGTTAAATCGTTAAACGAGTTGCACGGACGTCAAATTTGCGCAGCCTGCGAAAGCTTTTATGGATAGTAGTACGAAGGGAATCTTCGGGTAACGCAAGCTGCTTTGGGGTCACTGTTCAGTGCCTCGATTAGAGGCACTGCGACGGCAGTGCGGAGGGCCGTCCTTTCGTGTCCTTTCGTGTGTTTCGTATTTCGTGGTTTAAACTCAGGATTTAAGGGCAGGTCAACAGATTGACACTGGATTATTTCTGCCGTTCGCAGTCCTCGCCACACTGCTGAGATGCGCCGTCGCGGCCAGCCTGCGCCGAAAACTCCTTGCCGCGCACGTCACCGGATGTATGCTCCAGACCACTTAACCTTGACCAGCAATGAAGCGCTCACCGGAACGCGGATTGACAGTGCCAACGGCGGTGCATACGTCGGACCGGCATTCCGTCAGGATCGTCAAGCTACCAAGGAGCGGTTTCTGCCGACTTCAGGGTTTTACGCTCATCGAACTGCTGGTCGTCATCGCCATCATTGCCATCCTGGCCGGCTTGCTCTTGCCCGCACTCAGTTCCGCCAACGAAAAAGGCAAACGCACCCGGTGTCTGAGCAACCTGCGGCAGGTCGGCGTCGGGATGAACATTTATGCCCTCGACAACAACGACCGGGTGGTCTCGGCGCGGCAGGGCGTCGTGCAGATCGCGCTGGACCCGCCCGAGAGGGCCGCCGCGGCCACGGTGGGCCTGATTGTTGCCTCCAACAAGCTCTCGATTTGGACATGCTCCAACCGTCCCGACTATCCGATCTTTGAAGGTTCGCCCTACAACCAGTGGATCATTGGATTCCAATATTTTGGCGGCATCACCAACTGGATAAATCCGACCGGGACCTTTCCTTCGCGCAGCCCGGTCAAGACTTCCACCGCCCGGCCTGCCTGGACGCTGGCGGCGGACGCGGTGATGAAAATCCAGGGGCGTTGGGGCGGAGAGGATCGCGACGTGTATAAAAACATGCCGCAGCATCGAGGCTTGCGCTCCAAAGTGCCGGTCGGAGGCAACCAGGTTTTCGTGGATGGCTCAGCCCGGTGGATCAAGTTCGAAAGAATGCATTATCTCCATACCTGGTCCACGGACGGAAACCGGATTGCCTACTTCTATCAGGACGACTCGGATTTCGACGACCTGCTGAAGGCGCGCTTGAGCGCCCTGCGGGCACGACCTTGATCCAAGTGTCACCATCGTTTTTCATAGCACTGCACGGCGTCGCGCCCGCGTAATCACTCAGTCACGGCGGATGAATGAAATCCACTCAGACAGGAGCGCCGGTTTCCAACCGGCTTTGGGCGGCGAGAACTGATAAGCCGGCTGGAAGCCAGCGCTCCGCCCGCCTTGACTGACCCATTACGCTCGCGCTCCGGAATGCCGCCTTGACAAAGCTTTGCTTTGGCCGTTGCATCGCTTCCACCATGCGAAATCTCTTCGAGGAAAATCCCAAGCTGGCTTTCGGGCTCTTGGCCGGGGGCGTGGCTGCGGCCTTGGGCCTCAGTTTCCTGCTCAAGATGCAACAGAATGCCCCGTTGGAAAGACTCCGCGAAACCGAGGACGGCGCACGCCAGGCCGCCGAGACCGACCGGCTCAAGGAGATTCGCCAGATTGAATACAAGGACCCAGACCAAGCCCTCAAACTGGTGGAGGCGGTGCTGCAATCGCCGGCCAATCCGGGCGAGGCGGCGGTGGCCCGCGAGAAGCATGCCAACGTCCTTCAACTCTGTTTCCACAATCGCCTGAAGGCCGGCCAGCTTGAGGAAGCCCGCGGCTTCATGGAGCGCCTGGCGAAAACGTATCCGGACTCGCACTTTGTCATGGGTGTGCAGCGGGCCTGGGCCGACCAGAAGAAGCGGACCTGCCGCGAGCACGTGCGGGCCGGGCGGTTCGCCGAGGCCAAGGCGATTCTCCAGGAGTTGGCCGGGAACAACTGGCTTTTTGGCGACAGCCAGTTTTTGCAGGAGTACCAGAGGGGTTTGACGGAGGCGTGGAAGAAAACCGGCGCCAACGAACTGGCGGAGTTCGACAATGTGCTGGAGGCCGCGTCGGTGCTGGCGGGGTTGAATTTCAATTCCATTGTGGCGGCGGCGCTCTTTGACAGTGCGCTGCCGGGCGCGCGCCTTTTGGAGCTGGCAGAACGCGAACACAGCGGTCCGGCGCGCTACCGCGCCATCCCATTTTACCAGGCCGCCGGCCGCCGCCTGAATTCAGGGGGCAAACCGTGGCGCGGCGCCGACGCCGACTTGACCTACCCGCAGCGGGAAGTGGAAAAGCGGAACGTGGAGGCGAAGCTGTCCACTGTGTTGCTCGGATTGGCGGATGATTTGGCCAAGGGCAGCAAGCCTCTCATCACCACGCACACAGCGGAAGAGGTCTGCCGCGACGGGGCGGCGCAATTGCAGAACCAGCCGCTGCAAGTTCCGTTGTGGCGGCGGTTGATCGCGCTGCAGGAGGCGCGCTTGCACGACATCTCGAAACCGGCGCTGGCCTACCCGCTGGACCGGCTGGCGTCCGCGGCAAAGCTCGCGGACAAGCAATACAACGACCTGAACCAAGCGCTGCGCGAGTCGGGCCATCTCGCTGAAGAGATTTTGCGCCGGAGTGGCGCGTCTCTCTGGAGGTGCTTGGTGACCGATACCAACTTCAATCCGTGGCCGCTGGTCTCGGCGGACGTGAAGGCGGAGTTCGAGGCGCGCCGCAAGAAAGGGGAGCGGGAGGATTACCTGCGGCAATCGCTCGGTTCGCGCGGGCAGGATCCGGCGTTCCACACGCTGCTGGACGAGCTCAAACCGGCCCGCCAGCTTCTGTGCGAGATCAACGCCCGGCGCGGGCTGTTCGTGTATGCGGTCCAGCCCGAAGAATGCGTGACGTGGCTGCGCCGCGCGCTGGCGGACAACACGGAGGCGGGATTGCGCGGCTCCCTCAACACCGCCGTCACCACCGCCATCCTGAACTGCCGCGAACCGTCGAAGTTCAAGGCCTTCTACGAACTCACCGGCTTTTTCGTTTCCGACATCGGCCTGGAAAACCTCGCGCCCAGCCAGCGCGGCCAGTTCAAAACCGCGCTCGACGCCGCGGCGAACGGCCTGGCCTCCCAAGAACGCGCCAAGGCGATCTTCCTTTGGTCCATCCAGGCGGAAGCCTACGCCAACGAAGCCGAGGGACCGAAAGCCCGCGACGCGGCGATCAACGGCGCATTCGAGTTGGTGGGCGGGCTGACGCCTCAGAAGGTCGGCGCGGAAAACCTCTCGCCGTCGGGCCTCAACGGGTTGTCCGTGCTCTCGGTGGACAACAGCACCGAGTACCATTTGCTGGTCTTTTACCGCGGCCCCGAGACGTTCGTGCTCGCCTCGCGGCCCTACCGGAAAGTCAGCGCGGTGTTGAAGAACGGGGCGTATGAGATTGCGGTCATTGCCCCGTCGGGCGCCATTCAGCCGTATCGCGGCGCAGTCACGCTTCAGTCCGCCTGGCAGAAATCCAATTATCGGGTGGAAACAAGTTCCGGCCCCCAGCGCAAGGAGTTCGCCGGCAGTTTCGGCAGTGCCGCCTGGGGCGATTACCAACTCGGTCGCCAACCCGACGGCGCCGGCTCGTTTGCGGTGGACGCCAGGACCGGCGCGGTGAGTTTGCGGAAATAGCAGGGGGCTGAGCTATCTGGCCAGCCTCCGACCGGCAGCATTTTCAACGTTGCTTGGACTCGTTTAGCAGCGTTATTTCTTCCTTTGCCAAGCGGGTCACAAGGCGCTATCAATCCCGGCAACTTCCAACAGATTATGGCAACAAACAATGCTGCAACCAAAGTATATCAACCAGTCAGCCGCCGTAACTTCCTGAAAAGCTCGACGGGCTTGGCTGTGGCCGCCGGATTGGCCGCCCCAAGACTTCACGCCGCCGAGGCTCAGCCACCAAGTCGCCCTCGCTATCGCGCAGCCATCATTGGCCACACCGGCCACGGCGATTACGGGCATGAACACGAACTGATTTTTAACGGCCGCCATGATGTCGAAGTCGTCGCCGTGGCCGACCCCGACCCGGCCGGGCGGGCCAAGGCCGCGCAACGCTGCCAGGCGCAGCGCTCCTACGCGGATTACCGGGAAATGATCGAGAAGGAAAAGCCGCAATTGGTCTGCGTCACGCCCCGCTGGACGGACCAGCACCACGCCATGGCCTCGGCGGCCTTGCGCCAAGGCGCCCACGTTTATTCGGAAAAGCCGTTTACGCAAACGCTGGCCGAAGCGGACGATCTGCTCAACTTGGCGGACAAAGGCGGCCTAAAGATTGTGGTGGCCCATCAGATGCGCCTCGGTCCCAGCGTTCTACACTTGAAAAAGGCCCTCGAAGAAGGCTGGATCGGCGAGCTTTTGGAAATCCGCGCCCACGGCAAACAGGACGGGCGCGCCGGCGGCGAGGATATGATCGTGCTTGGGACGCATTTGTTTGACCTGATCCGGTTTTTCGCCGGCGATCCTGCGTGGTGCACGGCCCGGATTTTGCAGAACGGCCGGGAAGTCACTCTCCAGGACGTGCGGCAGGCGACCGAGAATATCGGGCCAGTGATCGGCGATGAGGTTCACGCTCATTTTGCCATGCCCAAGGGCGTCAATGTGACGTTCATCAGCCGCAGCAGATATCGGGAAACAGCCGGGCCGTGGAGCCTGGAACTGGCTGGCTCCAAAGGCAGCGTGAAGATTCTGATGAACGTTTTTCCCGATGTTTACCTCCTGAAAAGCAGCGAATGGACTGCGGCGGGCCAAAGCCGTGAATGGCGCCCGCTACCCAACGACCCGACGCAAAGCATCCCGGCTGAGGAACGGCGCTTCCGCCAGGCCAATCAGCGCGTGGTGAACGATTGGCTGAGCGCAATTCAAGAGAATCGGGAACCCGTATGCAGCGGTCGCGCCGCCATGAAAGCCGTTGAAATGGCCCTGGCCGTTTTTCAGGCTGGGCTGAGCCGTGAGCGAGTGCCTTTGCCTTTGGCCAAGCGTTCGCATCCGTTGCAGGCATAACCGCGAATCAGGGCGCGGGATTGAAGCAAGGGTTTGGAAAGGAACTCTTCAAAACCGGCCTACAAAAGCGCCTTGTGTTCATGGGACAAGGCGGATGCCAACAGATACACGACGCGCAGCCGTGCCACCCAAGACGTGTGGCTAAGGCGCCGAGCCTGGCGCAAGCCGCGCTGCGACGGACTGAAGCAGACATGGAAGGCGCATTTCAGTAAGGCGCATTTCAGTTGTCATTGGTCGAGAGACGATTACACTCCGCTCCGGTGATCAAGGCATTTCAGCTTATCTTTTCGCCGGCGGTGACGTGGGAAGAAATCGTCAGCGCCAACCGTGGCTTTTTTAGCATTGTCTTTCTTTACCTGCTGCCTTTGATGCTGATCTCGGCGGGAATCGAGGGCTACTCACTGGTGCGCCTGGGGGAAAGACGCGGCCAATTCGACTACGTTGTCAGTATCTCGCAGCAATTGGCCCTCCGCTATGAGATCACTCAGGTGCTATTGGGATTCGCCATTATATGGGTGGGCGCCAGATTTTTGCAGGCGGTGGGAACCAGCTTTGAACTGCCCTCCACTTACCTGCAGAGTTTTACAACGATCGCCTATGGGTTCAGCCCGATCTTTTTGACCCGCGCTTTGGATGCCATCCCGGCGCTCAATACCTGGATTTGCTGGGCCATCGGCGCGCTCATTGCCATCTCCGTCCTCTATCACGGGATCGCTCTGGTCTTGAAACCGGACCAGACAAAAGGCTTCGGCCTCTACCTGCTCAGCATTATCTTTGTGCTGTTTCTGAGCGGGCTGGCCCACTTCGTGGCTGTATCCGTCTTGCACGAAAAACTTCTCAAGTGACCCGGCTGCATGGCGCAGCTTGGCGCCGCAGCCGTTGCCAGGCCGATTTGACGATCCAGCCGGACTGTTCCAGGGCCTGCCGCGCTGTGGCGTAATCGCACTGCGCCAATTGGCCGACAATGCGCACGGCCCGGTCCCGCAGCTTCGTGTTCGAAGCGTTTAGGTCCACCATCAGATTGCTGATCACCTTGCCCAGCTTCACCATCGCGAGCGTGGTAAACAGGTTCAAGACCAGCTTTGTCGCTGTGCCGGCTTTTAAGCGCGTTGAACCTGTCAAAATCTCCGGTCCGACATTTGGGGCAATGACCAGGGCAGGACGCTGCGCCGCCGGGATTTTCAAATGCGGATTGAAGGAGAGCAAAATGGTTTTGGCGCGACGGCGTCTGGCTTCCAGGAGGGCCCCCCAGACAAAGGGAGTGCGGCCGCTGGCGGCGATTCCCACCACCACGTCCCGCGCGGCCACGCCGCGAAATCCGACGGCCCGTGCTCCCGCCTGGGCGTCATCCTCCGCTCCTTCAACCGATCGCCCGAGGGCCTGCTGGCCGCCCGCGATAATGCCCTGCACCTGCTCCGGCGGCGTGCGAAAGGTCGGAGGACATTCGCTGGCATCCAGAACGCCCAGCCGTCCGCTCGTGCCGGCGCCGACGTAAAAAAGCCGTCCGCCCTGGCGAAAGGCTTGCACGATCAGGCGAATCCCGCGCTCGATTTTCTGCCGTTCGGCCAGCAATGCCCGGGGAATCTTGGCCTCTTCGCTCAGCATCAACTCGATCGCTTCGGAGAGCGGAAGCCGGTGCAGGTTGGCCGAACGCGGATTCCGTTGTTCCGTGGGAGAGGACTCGATGTCTTCGAGGCCGGTGACGCCGATTTCGCGCTGAGTTGCGGCCGGTGTCGGTGGCACCGGCTGGCGAACCGATGGCGCCCTTTTGCGGAGGGAAAAGCCGTGTTGAGCGGATTTCTCCTCTGGGGCGGGAAGAGCCGGCATTCCGTTCGCAAAGTGTTTGCGCGCCAGTTTCACCGCGCCCCAAGCGCCTTCCAGTTTCAACGAGGCAACTCGTGCGGCAGGCCAGTGCGTGCGAATTTGTCGCGTCACACCTTGGGCAAATCGGGGCTGCTTCAGCAGGACGCTCCCCGCCAAAACGAATTGCACCGGAGACCCCGGCTGGGCCAATCGCCGGGCGCAAGCGACGGCGTCCTTGGCCAGGCTGTGAGCTGCTCCTGCCAGAATGTCGGCGGCGATCTTGTCCCGTTTCTGCCAGGCATCAAAAACGGTTAAAGCCAAGGCCGCGATCTCCGCTTTGCTGGCTTTCTGCGCCCAGCCAATGAGATCGTTCGGCTCGTTCAGTTCCAGTTCGCGCAGGATGCTTTGGCCGAGACCGGGCCAAACGCCATCGCGATCAAGGTAATAAACGACCGCCTTGAGCGCGCGCAGTCCGATTTCATAGCCGCTGCCTTTGTCACCCAGCAGATGACCCCAGCCGCCGACCTTGGCGGTCTGGCCGGCGGGACTGCGTCCGTTGCAACAGGATCCGGTGCCGCTCAGGACAAGGACGCGGACCATCGGCGCGGATTTCTTGACGTCTTCGGCGGCGGCGAGGGCCGTTTCGAGGTCATTGGATGCCTGGCAGGGTATCTCCGGCCAGACCTGGGCCGCAGTCCGCAAAATGCGCTCGAAATCCGACGGGTCTCTCGCGCCAGCCAATCCAATGCCCAGGGCCGTCGGCAGGGGAAATTCAGCCGCCAGGGTCCGGAAATGTCGCAGCAGTTGGGCGTCGGTCACCAGGCGGAGGTTGGCCGGGCCGGTTTCCAGTCGCTTGAGCAGATCCCCATTTTCATTGGCCAACAAGGCCACGGTCTTGGTTCCGCCACCTTCAATGCCAAGAAAGAGCCGCGCCGGCGTCGCCATCGGACGTTTTATCATTGGCTGAAGTATTTTCGGGGCAGTCCATTTTTCAAGGTATTTCATGCGACAGGCATTTCATGGGAAGCTTGGCGACCGCGCCCAGGTAGAGTATTGGTCTTCCATGACATCCATTGAACAAACGATTCTCCAAACATTGCTCGAACTGGAGGCGGGGGTGCGGTCGATGCCGCAGGCCAAGCCCAAACCCGATTTGCGTCCGTTCTTTGCCAGGATCGACGCACTGGCCCGGCAACTCCCGAAGGACGCGGATGCGTCATTGCTCCATTACCTGCACCATCGGAGTTATGAAAAAGCGCGCCTCTGGTTGCAGGGCCACGATGCGGAGAACCAGGCAGGCAGTTGTCGGCACTGAGACGTCAAAAAATGGTGTCAAAAAGATGATTTTCTTGACCCAATCTTTATGACCATTCCGTTCCGGTTCATGGGCGTAATCTGCGGCTGTCCCTTTGCTGAGCTGAACACTGCTTTCAACCATGATTGACGACACAATCGCCGCCATTTCGACGCCGCTGGGGGAAAGCGGCTTGGCCATTATTCGGCTCTCCGGCCCGAACGCGCTGGCCATTGCGGATGCTTGTTTCAAACCGGTGGGGAAGTTCTCCGTCAAGCCCTCCGCTGCTGCGACGCATACGATTCACTACGGGAAGATTTTTCACGGCGACGAACTGGTCGATGAAGTAATGCTCTCGGTTTTGCGCCGGCCGCGCACGTTCACGCGCGAGGACATGGTGGAAATCTCGTGTCATGGCGGCATCCTGCCGGCCAAGCTCGTTTTGGACACGGTGCTGGCGCAGGGCGCGCGGCTGGCGTTGCCAGGCGAATTCACCAAGCGCGCTTTTCTGAACGGGCGCATTGATCTGACCCAGGCCGAGGCGGTGGCCGATTTGATTCATGCCCGCACGGAGCTGGCCCTGGCCGCCGCCAACGAACAATTGGCCGGTAAACTCTCGCAACGCATCAATCAACTGCGCGATGACCTGGTAAAAATCCTGGCGCACGTCGAAGCGCACATTGATTTTCCGGACGAAGACATTGCCCCGGAGACGCGGGAACAGTTGCTGCAGCGGTTGGAACTGGCGCTGGCGTTCATGGATGAGTTATTACGCACGGCCAACGAAGGACAAATCCTGCGCCGCGGCCTTCGCGCCGCGATCATTGGCCGACCGAATGCCGGGAAATCGAGCCTGCTCAATCTCTTGCTCGGGCACGACCGCGCCATTGTTTCTCCGATTGCCGGGACGACCCGCGACACCATCGAAGAAACGGCCAATATTCGCGGATTGCCGGTTGTCTTTGTCGATACGGCGGGTTTGCGCGAAGCTTCCGACGCCATCGAACTGGAGGGGGTGCGGCGCAGCCGCGAAACTTTGGTCAGGGCGGAGTTGATCCTCCACATCTTCGATGTGGCCGAGCCTCTGACACGGGAGGACGAAGTTTATCTGGCAGAATTTGCGCACAAACAGCGCATCCTGGTCCGGAACAAAACTGATTTGCCGGACCGGCTGACGCTGCCGGAAGGGCCGGAAGTTCCGGTGGTCGAAGTTTGTTGTTTGACCGGGCAGGGATTGGAAGAATTGAAGGACGCCATCAAGGAACGGGTCTGGGCGGGGGAAATCCGGGCCGACATGCTGCAAGTCATGATCAATTCCCGCCATCAGGATGCCTTGCGGCGGGCCCGCGAAGCCACCGAGCGGACGATCGAGGCGCTGCGCCATGAATTGACGCTGGAACTGGCGGCCATGGACCTGCGCCTCGCCACCAATGCCGTCGGCGAAATCGTCGGCAAAACCACCACCGAAGATTTGCTCGACTCGATCTTCAGCCAGTTTTGCCTGGGGAAATAGGCCGGCCCACGCCCCGGCAACACTTAGCGCGGCGCCGGAGGAAGCACGATGGGCTTCCCGATGAATCGCGATGCAGGAACGCGGCCTTTAGGCTGCAGAACTATCGGCACTTCAACGCGCTGCAGCCTGAAGGCCGCGTTCCTATCGCCAATCAGGTTCATGGGCACAATGCACGGCAAAAAGCCGTGGAGGCTTTCCATGAACCTCGCAGTGGAGGGGCGGCTTTCCAGCCGCCCAACCTCGGCGACAGGAAAGTCGCCGCTCGTGCGCCCCGCATTCGGGTTTTGACTTCTGCCGTTTTTTTAGCCAGTTTCTCGCACTTGAAACTGAAAAGGGCTGCCAACAACTTGGGCCCGAGTTTTTAAACTGGAAAGATTTGTCATGGGAAAAGCGCTGATTATTGCGGAAAAACCGTCGGTGGCCGGAGACATTGCCAAGGCGCTGGGCGGCTTCACCAGGCACCAGGATTATTACGAGAGCGAGCACCACGTTCTCTCCTCCGCCATTGGGCATCTGCTGGAAATCTGCCCCCCGCCGGACTTCGAGGTGAAACGAGGCAAATGGACCTTTGCGCATCTGCCCGTCATTCCGCCCGTCTTTGACTTGCGACCGATCGAGAAAACGGAAGCGCGCCTCAAAATTCTTTCCCGCCTGCTCAAACGCAAGGACGTCGATGCGCTGATCAATGCTTGCGACGCCGGGCGCGAAGGCGAACTGATCTTTCGCTACATTGTGCAGTATGCCAAATGCGACAAGCCCCTGCAGCGCCTCTGGCTGCAATCGATGACCCCCGGCGCCATCCGGGAAGGGTTTGCCCGCTTGCGCGACGATGTCTCCATGCGGCCCCTGGCCGATGCAGCCGTCTGCCGCTCGGAATCCGATTGGCTGGTCGGCATTAACGGCACGCGGGCCATGACGGCGTTCAATTCCAAGAGCGGCGGTTTCCAGCTCACCACCGTCGGGCGCGTGCAAACGCCGACGCTGGCCATCATTGTCGATCGCGAGGGCAAGATTAAGAAGTTCGTGTCGAGGAATTACTGGGAGATTCAAGGGACGTTCGCGGCGCAGGCGGGCGAGTACCCTGGACGCTGGTTCGACGAGGTATTCAAAAAAGAAGAAAGCGAACTAGATCGCACGAAACGCCTTCTGGCTCGCTTAAAATTGAATCTGCCCGACGCTGAGAAGCGGCTGGAGATAGCGCTCGGTTCGTTGTGGGAAGAATATCGCGCTACCACCCGTCTGTGGCATCGTGAAATTGCCGATGCGATTCGCGCGAAATGTCTCGGCAAGCCCGGCCTCGTTACCGAAGAGAGCAAGCCAACCACGTCTCTTTCGCCTGCGCTGTATGATTTGACCAGTTTGCAGCGCGACGCAAACGGGCGCTTCGGTTTCTCGGCGAAGAACACGCTCGGTCTGGCGCAGGTCCTCTACGAACGGCACAAGGTGCTGACCTATCCGCGCACCGATGCGCGTGCGCTGCCGGAGGATTACCTCGGCACAGTCAACAAGACGTTGGAAGTTTTGACCGATGCGCCTGCTTACAATCAGTTCGCAAGTAAAATCCTTGAGCAGGGATGGGTGCGGCCAAACAAACGAATTTTCAACAACGCCAGGATTTCCGATCACTTCGCGATCATTCCCACGACCGTCGCGCCGAAGCAATTGAGCGAGCCGGAACAAAAACTTTACGACCTCGTCACGAAACGATTCCTCGCCGTCTTTTATCCGGCGGCTGAATTTCTGGTGACGACCCGCATTACGCGCGTCGAAGGCGAACCGTTCAAGACCGAAGGCAAGGTGATGGTGCAGGCCGGCTGGCTGACGGTCTATGGCAAGGAGGTGGAGCGCGACGACACGCCGAGCCTCGTGCCGGTGCAGCCCATGGAAACGGTGCAGACCACCAACGTCGAAGTGCAGGCCAGCATGACCAAGCCGCCGGCGCGCTTCACGGAAGCGACGCTGCTTTCGGCCATGGAAGGCGCCGGCAAACTGGTCGAGGACGAAGAATTGCGCGAGGCCATGAGCGCCAAAGGGCTCGGCACACCCGCCACCCGCGCGGCCATTATCGAAGGATTGCTTTACGAGAAATACATCGTGCGCCACGGCCGGGAACTGCAGCCTACCGCCAAGGCCTTTTCGCTGATCACCCTCTTGCGCGGCCTGGACATTTCGGAGCTCTGCGCGCCGGAACTGACCGGGGAATGGGAGTTCAAGCTCCGGCAAATGGAGCGCGGCCAGTTGAAACGGCAGCAGTTCATGCAGGAAATCGCCGAGATGACGCGCCACATCGTGGAGCGCGCGAAATTGCACGAGAGCGACACGGTGCCGGGGGATTTCTCGACGCTGAAAGTGCCCTGTCCCAAATGCGGAGGCGTGGTCAAGGAAAACTACAAGAAGTTCCAGTGCCAGAGCTGCGACTTCGCTCTCTGGAAAAGCCTGGCCGGCCGCCAGTTTGAAACCGAGGAGATGGAGGAACTTATTCAGAAACGCGCCGTCGGCCCGCTGCAGGGCTTTCGCAGCAAGATGGGAGTGCCGTTTGCCGCCGTCTTGAAGCTGACGCCGGACTTCAAAATGGAGTTCGACTTCGGCCAGAATGACAAGCAGGCCGAGAACGCCGCCACCGCCGAAGCCGATTTTACGGGCAAGGAACCGGTGGGAAAATGTCCCAAATGCGGCGCGCGCGTGTTTGAAAACGGGATGAATTACGTCTGCGAAAAGGCATACGGAGCGGTGCGCACGTGCGATTTTCGCGCCGGAGCCGTCATTCTGCAGCAGCCGGTCGATCGCGCGCAAATGGCCAAATTGCTGGCCACCGGCCAGACGGACTTGTTGGAGAAATTTGTTTCCAAGAGAAATGGCCGCGCCTTCAAAGCTTTTCTGGTCTTGCAGAAAGAGGGCGCGATTGGATTCAAATTCGAGGACCGCGCCGCCAAGGGCAAAAAAGGCGCTGCCCAAGCCCCCAAGGAACCAGCCGCCAAGATTGATTTCACGGGTCAGGAACCGCTGGGCCGATGTCCGAAATGCGGCGCGCGGGTGTTCGAGGGCGAAAAAGATTATCTGTGCGAGAAAAGCCAGGCCGACGCCAAGCCGTGCAAGTTTCGATCCGGCAAGGTCATTTTGCAGCGGCCCGTCGAGCGGGCCCAAATGGCCAAGTTGCTGGCCGATGGGCGGACCGATCTGCTGGACAAATTCATTTCCAAAAGTGGACGTCCCTTCTCCGCATACCTCGTGGTGGCCGAAAACGGCAAGACCAGTTTTGAATTCGATTCCTCAGCCGAACCGGCTGCCAGTGGCCAGTCCGGGTAGGAGGGACGGCATTCCTGTTGCCCAATCCATCACCCCTTCGGCGACAGGAATGTCGCCGCTGCAAGAGCCGCAGCCGTTAGTGTCATCGGACGTAATCCGCCACCCCGACGCGGGTGGTCTCAGGTGGAAAGGAGCGTTCTTCAGTTCGCGCCGTGGCAGGAGTGCTTTCGGAAGCCAGAATCCGGTTTTGAGGCGGCTCCGGCGCACTAGAGACACAAAAGCGTTGAAAAACGATGGCGCAACTTTCGTTGAATGATGTTATAGTCCTTGGACGGCAGGCACGGAGCCTGTCTCGGTCTTCCTGGCGAAGGCCGCCAAGAG
>CAYIIH010000217.1:0-14670 GCA_964363225.1 uncultured Verrucomicrobiota bacterium
AAGGTGTTCTGTCCGGATTGCGGCAAACCGATCCTCCTGCGCGATGTGATCGAGGCGAAGCCAGATCAAGAACTCGCGCTGGGCCGATTACTGGCAGCAGCAGGCTTACGCCGTCATGCTGGTCGTCCGCACGTCGGATGGCGAAATCCGCTGGATGGACGTGACCGCCTACCTCAAACGCGAAAGCGCCGGCGGGAAGCCGGTCAAGCAGATCGTCTTCGCGGGCGAGCGGTTCGACGTGATGAGCGTGCGGCGGTGGCGGGAGAGGGTTTTTCAGTAGTTCAGATGCATTGCTTCCCATCTCCTGTGATTCGCATGTTTTGGCTCGTCAGGAGACTCGCCCTCCCTTCTGCGTCTCTGCGTGGCTGCAACAGAACCACCTTGAACTCCTGCTCCCCGGTGACCAGAAATGACAAACCATGGAATTTCCTGTCCGTTCAGTCGTGTTCCGCATCATTGACCTGCCTCGGTTGCCATAGCACCCTGTGGCCACGAGCCATGACAGAAGCCCGTTCTTCGTTTTTGGCAAAGCGTTGAGCCGCGTCAGTTCTGGCAGATTTCTTTCCCTCCTGGCGCTGGTTCTGTTGGCCTTCGGTTGGCCGGCGGCACGAGCGGACACGGTCTGTCAAAGTGCGAATTGCGAATGACGAGTTTCGAATGTCGAACACGGCCAATTCCGAAGTACGAAGTGCGAGCGGCGAATGCCTGCCAGTTCGACACTCGACATTCGCAAGTCGCCATTCCGATGGTTCGACAGTCGCACTTCGCAGTTCAAAATTCGCTTCGTTCGACATTCCCAAGGGCGGCCAGGTCTGGTCGGCCACAACGGCGCAGGATGGCCATGATCACAAACCCGGAAGTTGGAACCACGGATTTCGCGGATGACACGGATAAAGAGGCAGATGGAACCAAGCAAGCAAGCACCCGCAAACTCAGCCACAGGCCAGGGTGATGGCCGCCAGAACTACCTGCATCCGTGCCATCCGTGAAATCCGTGGTTGTCTTGTCGCTCGGCAGCAGGGCCCCGATGAATGGTTGCGCCACGCCTTCGCCCGTGATTGAGCCATGCCGGGCCTATATCCACTTCGGCAGCGTTGGGACGGCGTGTCTGGACACGAGCACGGGGAAGGTGCTCTGGAAACGGGACGACCTGCGTTGCCGGCACTACCGAGGCCCGGCTTCGTCGCTGGTTCTTTTCGAAAAGACACGCCCGGTCAGGGGACCGGGCCTACAGGCGCGGTCAGATTCGGCTGTTTCTTGTCGCAATCCGCCGCCTCTTTTCGTCGCGCTCGACGCGCCAGAGCTGCCGTCCGGTCTTTGGCCACACACCCAGATCGAATTCAACCGTCCCCTGGGCAGTCAAATCGCCCAGTGTAATTCAGATTGATCCAACACGAACGCATGAAAACATTCCAAGTGAACCGACGACAATTCCTCTATCGCACCGGCGTGAGCGCCGCGCTGTTCCAGATCGTCCCCTCCAGTGTTTTGAGCGGAGCTGATGGCCTGTCGCCCAACGCCAAGGTCAACGTGGCGGGCATCGGCATCGGCAGCCAGGGCGGGGCGGACGTGGATGCGGTGGCCGGCGAGGGCCAGAACATCGTGGCGCTCTGCGATGTGGATGAGAACTACGCCGCCAAGAAGTTTGCGCAGTATCCGAAGGCCAAACGGTTCAAGGATTTTCGCGTGATGCTCGATCAGATGAGCCGGGAGATCGACGCCGTCGTGATCGGCACGCCCGATCACACCCACGCGGTCATCGCCCTTGAAGCCATGAAACGGGGCAAACATGTCTATTGCGAGAAACCGCTGGCCCACTCGGTCCAGGAAATTCGCGCGCTCCGGGCGGCGGCTCATCAATACAAGGTCGTCACGCAACTCGGGAACCAGGGACATTCCAGCAGCACAATTCGCCGGCTCTGCGAGTGGGTCTGGGCAGGCGCCATTGGCCAGGTCCAGACCGTGCATGCCGGCTGTGATGCCTTTCGAGAGGTGTATTGCCAGCTCCGCAACCTGGACAAGGTGGACCAGCATTACGATGTGCCGAAAGGCTTGGACTACGATCTCTGGATCGGGCCGGTGCCGTTCCGTCCCTACACTCCGCTCTGGGTGCATTGGAACTGGCGGGGCTGGATGCCGTTCGGGACGGGAACGGTCGGCGACTGGTTCTGTCACGTGATCGACCCCTCGTTCTGGGCGCTGGATCTCGATGCGCCGTCCACCGTTCAGGCGGAAGTGGAGGACTATGACCCGGCCAAGCACGGCCTGACGTATCCTCCGGGCACGAGAATCACGTTTGAGTTCCCGGCCAAAGGCAAGCGCGGCCCGGTCAAAGTGGTTTGGCACGATGGCAGCAGCCGGATTCCCAAACCGAACGATTTTCCGGCCGGTGAAAACGTGCCTGGCACCGGGGCCATTCTCTTTGGTGAGAAAGGAATGATTGTGCATGGGTCGCACGGCGCCGGCGGTTGCCACCTGGTTCCCGATGAAGTCATGAATCAATACTCCGGCCAGAACGCGCCGGCGGAGAAAATCACTCGCGTCAAGAGCCATGCCTGGGACTGGCTGGAAGCCATCCGCACGGGCCGGCCAGCCGGCTCCAATTTCGACTTCGGCGGACCGCTTACGGAAGCCGCCTTGCTGGGCGCCATGGCCATCCGTTATCCAGGTGAGACGCTCAAATGGGACGCCAAGGTGGCGCGATTCACGAATAACGACGCGGCCAATGCCTACGTGAACCCGCCGTACCGCGACGGGTGGACCCTGTGACAGCGTGAGGGCCAGCATCTGGCCACGCACGGCGGCCGGGGAGAGCTTCGTCACCTGCCTCGAAGCCGCAACAGGACAGCCCGAGGTATCGAGGCTCAATTGGCCCGCTGCCCTCAGCCGGCGCCGGGTCGGAGGATCCGGCAGTTACAAAGCTGCGTCTGGGAGTTGGACCAGCGGTCCACTTGGACGGCGGTGAAGCTCAACGATCTCGTTCAGCCTTGGCCGGACCGCGGAGGGATTTTCGCTTTGACGATTTCGAGCAATTCGCCGACTTGCTGCAATTTCCAGCGGAAATCCGGCCAGTCTGCATCCTCCAAATCAAAACCCGGATAGCGAGCGTAGAAATAGACCTGTGCCAGCGCGATACACAGAGGCTTTGCGCGTGTGGGGCCAGGTCTGAACCGCCCGCCTCCAATTCGCCATAGAGTTTCAGGAGATCGTGAGTTTTCTCCAGAAGCCAGCCCGTGCGGATCAACTCGGCTTTCAGCACCTTTTCCAGCACCTCCGCCAGCTTGCTCCGGCACATTTCGTAGCCGGTTTCCAGACGGGCAAGAATTCGCAGGCCGGCCAGGTCGGATTCCGCGATGAAAAGCCAGTCGGCAGGATTGTTGGAATCAGTTTTCCGTGGCAAGGATCACTCCTTCGCTGAGCACCGTCCCAAAGAAGAAATCGCGGCACGCCTCTTTTTCCGCGAGGCGATGCGGGGTGATAGGGATGAGCGTGAACGCGGGTCGCGGCCAGACATCGCAAATCGCCGCGCTGAACCGTTCGGCGGCTTTCAACTGGCGTTCCGCTCCGTCGGTCACGAGACACAAATCCACGTCGCTGTCCGGTCGCGCCTCCCCGCGCGCGTGCGAACCGAACAAAATGACGCGTCGCAAGGGCAAGGCGCGGTTCATGGCCTCCAGGCACTGCGCCAGCGTCTCGCGCTGGGCCCGCAAGGACGACGGCAGATTGTCCAGCAAGAGCTTCACACGAGGCACCTTAAAAGCTTTCGCGTTGTCTGGCAAGTGGTGTGTCTTCAGGTGTGTCTTCAGGTGAATCAAGCAGATTGTTCGATGAGCGTGGCTTTGACGCTGCTGACAATTGCCTGCCTCGCCGGTCCGCCTTCTCTTATCTGCCAGGTTTCAGCGCAGGCCTTACAGGATATTGGCCGCCAGCTCGGCCAGCTCGGAGCGCTCTCCTTTTTGCAGCTCGATGTGCGCCGCGATCGGTTTCGACCGGAATTTGCTGATGATGTAATTGAATCCGTTGGAGGAAGAATCGACATACGGATTATCGATCTGGTACGGATCGCCGGTGAAGACAATCTTGGTCGATTCGCCGACGCGCGTGACGATGGTTTTCACTTCGAGCGGCGTGAGATTTTGGGCTTCATCAATGACCATGAACTGGTTGGCAATGCTGCGGCCGCGGATGTAGCTGAGCGCCTCGACCACAATCAGGCCGGAACGGATGAGATCATTGCTCCGGCGATGCTCGTGGCCCATGTTCAAATCGCCCAGCAATTCCAGCGTGTCATGAATCGGCTGCATCCACGGCATCAATTTTTCCTCCAGGGAACCGGGCAGAAAACCGAGCTCTTTGCCCATGGAAATGGTCGGGCGCGCCACCACCAGCCGGCGAAATTCCCGGTCCAGCACGGTGCGCTTCAAGGCCGCCGCCATGGCCATCAAGGTTTTGCCGGTGCCCGCTTTGCCCATGAGCGTGACCAGCTTGATGCGGTCGTCCAGCAAGGCATCGAACGCGTAGTGCTGCTCGCGGTTGCGCGGTTTGATGCCCCAGACGCCTTCGCGGCAATCGATGATGGGAATGAGTTTCGTGCCGGAGGCGTCCACTTTGGTGAGCGCCGTCCGTTTGGGGTTGGTCACCTCGCTGATGGTGCAGTATTCGTTGGGAAAACAGGGGCTGCCATTGTTGATCTCCAGTTCGCCGTTGGCCCGAAACTGGGTCATCTTTTCGGCGCTGATTTGCTTTTCGAAGACGCCGGTATAGAGGTCTTTCAACAGAATCCGGTCTGTTTCGTAATCTTCCGCCGGCAAGCCGAACGCATCGGCCTTGATTCTGAGATTGATATCTTTGGTGACCAGAATGGTAGGGGTGGGAGGGTCGGCCTTATGAATGGCCAGCGCCAAGGCCAGGATATGGCTATCGACCGAGTTGTTGCCAAACGTCAAAGCGCCGTTTTCCTGCTTGCTTTGAAAGATGATGCGCAGGCGCCCGCCGTTGGACAGAGTCACGCCTTCACTCAAACGGCCCTGGCTGCGCAAGCCATCAAGCAGGCGCGAAACGGTCCGGGCGTTTTGGCCCAACTCAGTCGATTCGCGTTTGAACCGGTCGATTTCTTCAATGACTCCGATGGGAATGAGAACATTGTTCTCCTTGAAATTCAGGATCGAATTGGGATCGTGCAGGAGGACATTGGTATCCAGGATATAGTTTTTCACCGCGCAGAGGGGGAAATCTTGATGTGAGACATGCGTTGGTGCCAGAGGTTCAGTTGGGTGCAAGCGGCCGGCAATTCGTAATGGCCCGAATAGAGGAAATTGCCCAGCATTCCAAACAGATCGAAATCAACAAAGCGAGGCTGCTGGTCGAGAAGAAAGGGCCTGGTCACCAGCATCTGTTCGCACAGCAGCAAGCGGCGGGTCAATTCTTCCTGCAATTGATTTTGCTGGCTGCGCCATTGTTCGAGGCAACCCCGGCCAAACTTGCGTTCTTTGTGGCGCAGGAAGGCCAGCCGGTCCGCCGGGGGCACCATTTCTTCGTAATAAATATCATTGAGCTTGAAGCCGATCTCCTCGATTTCATTTTCGAAGTAGCGCCAGAGAATGGCCTGGAGGCCCGCCCATTCGCGCGGAAAGAGGCCAAGCTTCAATCTGGCATCGAGATATTTGGCGATGACCTGCGAATTCTCGTCTGTTTCGAAAACCACCATCTTCCCGTCCTGGATGACCGGCACCTGGTAATAGCGCTGGCGGGCGACGCGCCAGACCAGCGACCGGTCGCCATTGGGGATGTTGATGATTTTGATGCGGACTCTGGCATACTCCAGAATCCGGCGTTGAACGATGCAGAAGGGACTCCAGGGGAATTGTATAAGTTCGATCATGGTCCAAGTTTCTTGGAAGGGATACCCAGCATTTGCGGAAACCGGCTTTTGAGAAGTTTTTCCGCCAAACCTCCGCCCAGTAACGCATGGGCGCCGGCACGCCCGGCCGCATCGGTCTCCCAAATCGCAGCGTCCATCGGCAGGTCATCCCGCAGGCGCTTCAGAAAATCGTGATTGGAAAGGTGCTTTATGCTTGGCACACCCGGAATTTATGTCGCGGTCAGAACGCTGACAAGTCGAATTCCATCACGGGGCGCGGTTGGACAATTTATTGTCTCGCCGCGCTTCCGGTGCGAAATATACTCCCGGCCATGTATCATGTTGGCATCGGTTATGACGTTCACCGCCTGCAAGCCGGCCGCAAACTCGTCCTGGGTGGCGTGGAACTGGCTCATCCCAAGGGTTTGGAGGGCCATTCGGACGCCGACGTTTTAATGCATGCTGTTTGTGATGCGGTTTTGGGAGCCTTGGGCGAAAGCGATATCGGACATTTTTTCCCCAATTCCGATCCCCGCTGGCAAGGCGCGCCCAGCAAGGTTTTCCTGGAAGAAGCGGCGCGGCAAGTCGCGGTTCGCCTGGGAAAAATTGTGAATGTGGATGCCACAATCATCGCTCAACAACCGAAAATAGCTCCGCATATCGCCGCCATGAAAGAAAACGTGGCCCAGGCCCTCGGCATCAGCCTTCCGTCGGTGGGCATCAAAGCCACCACCAACGAGGGTCTTGGTTTTCTGGGCCGGGAAGAGGGCATTGCCGCCCTGGCGGTGGCCAGCGTGGACCTGCCCGCCTGAGCTATGGGCAAAGCGGAAATCAGTTGGAAAGGACGCAACGCCGAAGGAGTGAGACGCGAAGTCTATGCTCAGCACATCGGCAACCGGTGGAAGTTTTATGTCCGCGAAAAAAGGTTCGACCGCTGGGAAGATTTGGAACAGCCGCTCCTCGAAGACTGGCTGGAGCTGCTGGGCAGTGTGCAGCGGCGCATTGCCCGGCGCCTCCTGCGCCCCGAAGAAGAGCCGCGCCTGCGCCAGGCCATCGCCGAACGATTTCCCGACCGGGAATTCCCGCCGTTAAACCGATGATGAGACCGCCGATCACTCAAAACGTGTCCGGAAACTCCGATCCACCTGCGCGTTCTCGTTTTCCTCCGCATGTGCTTGGCGGGATGCGCCGTAGCTATACAGGTTTCCAACCTGTCAGTATCGCCTGGAATCGCCGCCGGCCGCGACGATTTTGGAGTGCGGGGTCAGAGCGAAGCGGCGACACCGCTTTTCGGATGTCGGCCCGGACAGCCAAAGCGGCGTGGCGCTTCGCTTCCCGCCGCACTTCAAAAGGTTCGGTTGCGGTTTTGCCGCGCGGCGCTGTATTGCCGATTCCATCATGAAAAACGCGCCGTTGATTTTGATTGCGCCGGGCACCCAAAAGCGCGGAGCCGAATTCTACGACTACGCGATTAATCTCTCGGATGCCTATCCACGGGCCATTATCGCCGCCGGCGGCGTGCCTTGGATTCTTCCGTGCGCCCCCGCTCCGGACTTCGTGGCCGAATGTGTGCGGCGTTGCGATGGCGTGATGTTGACGGGTGGAGACGATATCCAGCCCGGACTCTACACCGCGAAATTGCCCCGGCGGCTCCAACGAACCTTGAGTCCGGCCGATCCGACGCGGGATTTGCTGGAATTGCTTCTCATCCAGGAGGTTTTTCGGCAGCGCAAACCGTTGCTGGCGATCTGCCGCGGGCACCAGATGCTGAATGTCGCCCTGGGCGGGACGCTGCTGGCGGATATCGGCCTGCAGGCGCCCGGCGCGCTCCGGCATGGTCAGTTGGACCGCAAAGACCGGCTGGTGCATGAGGTGGCGCTGGCCCCGGATTCGCGTCTGGCGAAGGTTTTTGGCAAGGAACGAATGAGGGTCAACAGCACGCATCATCAGGCCGTGGCCCGTGTGGCCAAGCTGTTTCGAGCCACCGCGGTGAGCCGGGATGGAATTGTCGAAGGGCTGGAATTAAATCTAGCCGATAGACAACTCCTGCCTTATCTATTGGCCGTGCAATTTCACCCGGAACGCTTGATGGAACGGCATCCGGAATTCCGGGAACTGTTTCGAGATTTTACGCGCGCCTGCCACCCAGGCCGCCGGAAAATGACATGAACGCCAGAATCATGGTGGTCGATGATGAGGAGAGCGTGCGCTCTCTCCTGGCCACCGTGCTCGCCCAGTCGAACTACGAAGTGAGCCAGGCCGCCGACGCGGCTGCGCTCAAGGAATCTTTCGGCGGGCCGCAGCCTGAAGTCATCTTGCTTGATTTGAAACTGCCGGATGCCGATGGCCTGGAATTGCTGCCTGTGATCAAAAAAGAATGGCCGCTCACCGAGGTCATCATTCTGACCGGCTATGCCAGCATTGACGCGGCGGTCATGGCCACGAAACTGGGCGCTTACGATTTCCAAAAGAAGCCGTTCGACAACAAGTCGCTGCTTCTGTCCGTGGAGCGGGCACTGGAGCACAAGCAGTTGACCGAACAAGCCAGCTCGCTGCGCCAGGCGCTGACCACCATGAGCACCGGAGCGTCTCCTATCTTTCAAAGCCCGGCCATCAAAGCCGTGGTGCGCACGGTGGAACGGATCGCTCCCAGTGATGTTTCGGTCCTGATTACGGGCGAAAGTGGCACCGGGAAGGAAGTCATCGCCGATTTGCTGCATCTTTTGAGTCCGCGCGCCAAGGGGCCGTTCATCAAGATCAATTGCGCGGCGCTCTCCCGCGAACTGATCGAAAGCGAATTGTTCGGCTCCGTCAAAGGCGCCTTCACCGGCGCGCAAGCGGATCGCGAAGGCCTCTTCCGCCAGGCGGAGGGCGGCACCTTGCTCCTGGATGAACTGGCGGAAATGCCGGTCGATACACAAAGCAAACTGTTGCGTGTTTTGCAGGAAAAAGAGGTCCGGCCCGTGGGCGGGCGCAGCAGTTTCAAGGCGGATTGCCGCGTCATTGCTTCGACCAATCAGCAGGTGGAAGACGTCCTTCGCGCCGGCAAGTTGCGCGAGGATTTATACTATCGCATCAGCGCCATTACCATCGCGCTGCCGCCGTTGCGCGAGCGCCGCGAAGATATTTTACCCCTGGCCAACAGCTTCCTGAAACGCTTTGCCGCTCAAGCGGGCCGGGTCATGACGGGATTCACGCCCGCCGCCGGTGACAAGCTGCGCCAGTTTGACTGGCCCGGCAACGTCCGCCAATTGCAGAATGAAGTGCAGCGGGCAGTTTTGATGACGGAAGGTCAGCTCGTGGATCTGCTGGACCTGTCCATTGCCGACGCCAGGACCGCGCTGGAAGAGACAAAGTTGACTTTGTTGGAAGGCATGGAACGGAACACGATCCTGCAACTGCTCAAGGAAACGGGCGGGAACAAGCTGGAAACGGCCAAGCGCCTCGGCATCGGCCGCCAAACCCTGTACAACAAAATCAAAGCCTACGGCATTCAGGCTTGATACGGGCCGTAGCAGCCCGCCGCGTGCTTAGGTTTACGGATAACCTTGCGGTGCAGTTGGCGATTCATTAACTTCCGTTCAGTTCACGTTTCATCTCAAAACGCGATTGATTCGTTTATGCGTTGTGCAAGAGCATGTCTTTGGTTAAGGGCAGAATCCAGGCTGACGAGGAAAGCCGCCTTCACCTTGATCGAACTCCTCGTGGTCGTGGCCATCATAGCCATCCTGGCCAGCCTGCTCTTGCCGGCCTTGGGCCGAGCCAAGGTGAAGGCGAAGACGGTCCAGTGCGTTTCCAACCTGAGGCAGATAGGCATCACGATGGCTCTGTACACTTCGGACAACGCGGACCGGTTTCCTTTTTCCGGGCGGCCCTGGCCCCAGATGCCGCTTGTCGATTTGTTCAAGCTTCTCAATCCTTATATCAGCACCAATGGCCGCGCCTTTTTTCTCTGCCCGAGCGACCAGGGCACGGCCTGGAATTTCGCGTGGACGAAAGCCAACGGCGCCTCCATGGGCATCCGGACGAACGAACTGCTTTTCCCGGCCTCCTATTACTATTATCACCAGTTTTACTACGACGACACCCCTTCACCGCAGCTCAAGCAGAGGACGACGACCGAGGTGAAATCGCCCTCCAAAAAAGCGCTCATGTCTTGTTTTGCCGAACCCGAGTTTGGCAATGTGGGCGACAAAAACCTCGCTCACGGCAAGAAAGGCTTTCCCATCCTTTTCGCGGACACCCACGCGGCGTTCACCACCTACAAGCAATTGAACAAGACGGCGCCCTACGGGGAGTACAATCTGGATTGGACCATCGGCGGCCTGACCGCCGGCGAGGATTTGAAGTGAAGCCGGTGGAATTGAACAGTGCTTTCGAACGCTAAGGCACCGGTTCGAGTTTCACGTAATCGAGTCCTGCCATGTAAGCTTTAACCGCGGCTGGATTGGCCCCGGTAATCTCGATGGTCAGCTTGTGCTCCCCGGCGGTGAGTTCGTGAACTCCCATTCCCAGCGGTCCCGAAGGCACAACGTTCGGGTGGTAGAGGTCGATCGGTTGACCGAGCTTTTGGCCATCCAGAGAAAGTTGCACAATGGCGTAATCGGAGGCCTTCGTCATTTGCAGCGTCAATTTGTAGCGCCCGGCTTTCGCCACGGGCAGCGCCAGATCAAGTTTGTCGCCCGGTTTTGCCTCGATCCACCAGAGATGGGACGCGTTGCTCCAATCACCGGCGAGGGCATCCAGGTTCTGCTCATGAGGATTCCCGGCGGTCTTGGACAAAATCTTCAAGCGCTCGCCTTCCCACGCGCCTTTGACGCTGAACGAGGTCGTCTCTGTCCAATAGCCCGCTCGCTCGACCACCGGCACAGGCTGGTGAGGGTCCTTGCCACCAGGAGCCAGATACCAATAGGCCACGCTGGCGAAGAGCGTAGGCCGTTGGTTGGGAAAATACTTTTCGATGCAGCCTTCAAATGACTTCTGAAACGGCACTTGATCCGTGATGTGCCAGCGATTCACCGAGATGTGGCCCTTGTTGTTCATCGAGATCGTTTGGTTGTGATAGGCATTCTGAAAGAGAGACGGATTGCCCCAGGCATAGCCAAAGTAATCTTCCGAACCGGTGCCGATGGTCGAAGGAAATTTCTCGCCATCGACAAAGAACTTTTCATCGCCTTCACCCCACCAACCGCCCTTTGGATTCCAAATGTGCAGCATCATCCCGCAGAAACGCCCCGCTCCTTCGGTTTTCACCACCGTCCAGTCAATTTGCCGCTCCGGCTCGGCTGGGAGAAAAGCATCGCGATGCCATTTGGCGTGGAACCGGCCAAACCGCTCGATCCGATGCGAAACATCGGCGTGGGTGATTTCAAAGTTCACGGTCCGTGTTTCTTTGCCGTCGTTGGCCAACTGGATCACCGCCCTTTGATCGAAAGGCATGCACCAATAGCTGTACCACCAACCGTCCTCCGTCAGGCCGAGCGGCAACGAACGATACGCGTTTGCGCCCGGTGCCGTGCCAAAGAAATCCCCCAAAGGCGCCCACACGCTCGGCGTGGTTTCCCGGTCCCAAGTGATCCGCAAGGCCAGCTCCCGCAAAACCGAGCGGTCCGCCGGCGAAGGCGGTAAATCGAGTTTCACGCGCAAAGCGGTGATAGCGCGCGGCCCTTTGAGTCGCGCGACTGGCGCGATTTTTCCGCCCTTCACGGTCACGGCCTGGCTCACCGTCTCTGCGTGGGATCGTTTGCCGGTGGGATCTGAGCCGCATTGGCTCAGAATCGAGTCGGCCTTATCGAGAGCCGCCGATTCCTCGACGTTCAGTTCGCGCTTGAACGTCGGCACGACCGTGCCTTTCGGGAAGGTGCTGTAATTGAAATGAAAATAATTCCCCCAGTTAGGATCGGCGACGATCTTGCACGATTTCTGATATGGAATCGGCACGTAATTATTCCAGCCTTTGGCCACCGTATGCACGAGCGCAGGTCGGGTAAATGGCTCGTTTTTCAAGTCAAAGTAACCCATGAACGGCAGGTCCACCGCCGGTTGCGCCGCGCCATCCAGATAAATCCGCACGTGGCCCTTGTCGGGCGCAGCCGACCATATACGCCAGATACACCCCGGCCCTTCCATCTCCGCAAAAACAAATTGATCGCCATCTTTGCGGATATGGCCGCCGCCATCGCCATTGGCATCCCAGGCGACATACTTGCCGGCGCTTGCGTCGTAACGGCTCTTCCGATCGTAGCTGGACCATTGGGCGGCTTGCTCGCCGGGAAGGGGGAGCGTCGCCAGATATTCCAGGTCCGTCAGACGGTTTACCAAATCGACATAAGTCAGTTTTTCACCTGCCCAAGCGCTGGAACTGCAAAGCAGCCCAATTACGATCACCAACCACAACTTTTTCATAGCATTGCTCCTTTCCGGATCACAGACCTGTCGGAACCTGGCCAACTGCCGGATCCGAAGGCTATTCTCAGCCAACAATTACTAATCTCGTTTCTCCTGCCACCAAGAACATCTTATTGGTGAAGCCGGCCGCTTTCAAGGCTTCTTTCGGACTCAAGGGGCTGGAGACGAACAGGAGCTGTTCATTGCTGGAGTTCGGGCGTGCCAGCCGAACGAACGAAAGGAGCAAAGGTGACAAAGCGAGGATGACCTTCTTCTGCTTCAAGGCAGGGCGGGAATCCAGCGCATTTGACCGCAGCAGCTCAGGTCAAGAAAGGGCGCGCTTTTGCCAAAAAACGGCGGGACATAGGGTCTCGGACTGTGTCCGATTAGAAAGAACTTGTTTGTTATGCTGGTTACTGTTCAAGGCGATTGTTCCGTGGTGGGCGTGGCCGAGGAACTGTACAAGCAACTGCGAGAGAGGTAACGATGAGTGTGAAGGAGAGACTTGCCGGTTTGATCGTCACCGCACTGGCTATTTGTGGCCCAGGAACTCACCAACACTGCTGGTCCCAAGACACGAATTATTTGGACATGCTCAATAGTCTGTATGCGTTTGACACCTGGGCAGGTAAAACCAAAACGGACTATGGGTGCCGGATTACGAACTGGGTGCCGGACTTTGCCTCAATGGGGCTGACCAATTTTGTGCTGCGAGACGAAGGCGTCTGGACCAACTCTCAAAAGCACAGCCGTTATATCTTCCACCCTGCCGATGCTCCAGAGGGATGGTTGCACCTTGATATTTTTGAAGCGACAGACGTCACGAACGTTCACTTGGCGATGGTATCCTACTTCACGACCTTTGCAGCGCCGCAACCATTCCCACTGGGATCCTCGCTTGGCGTGGATATCGGAGATCGCTGTTACCTGAACTGGGGTGTGCTGAGTTCAGTGTGCTTCGTCAGGAACAACGTGTTCGTGTTTATCACTGGAGGTTACTCGGTCCTCAGCTTTGCCGAAAGGCTGGACAGCCAACTGGTTGCCCGGAGCTTCACCGGACCGGTCCTGTTGCAGCCTGGGATCACTGGCTACACGTTCCATGTCCGGGTGCCGACAGCCCCTGGCAAGAGCTATGTGCTTGAATACAAGGACTCGCTGGTCGGAACGAACTGGGGTGCCTCGCCGTCGTTCACCGGCGATGGCACTATCAGGCTGGTCGCGGTCCCGGTCTGGCCACCCCAACGGTTCTTTCGGCTGCGGGTCGAATAGCTTTGAGCCGAAAACTTCACTTCGCCTAAGGGCTTTTCAATGTCCTGGCAAAGAACTCACGGACCACGGGCCGGATTTCCGGCGCGTCCCAGCCGGGCTGTCCATGCCCGCCGCCTTTGACCGGAGAAAAGGTGACGTCCACGCCTGCTTTCTTTAACGCTTCATGCAACAGCTCGCTTTGGTTGAACGGAACGAGCGGATCCTGGTCGCCGTGCATGATGAGAAACGGCGGATCGTCCTTGGACACGTAGGTGATGGGATTGGCCTGGGCGGCCTTCCCCTTGTTTTCCTGGATTGGTCCGCCCACCAATTGGGACTCGGGCGAATCCGGAGCGTCATGATCCATGCGGCTTTCAAATTTGCTCATCTGCAACAAGTCGCTGGGACCGAACCAATCACAGACCGCCTGGACCCGGCTGGAGAAGGCCAGGTTCTCGCCCTTGTCGAACTCCGGCACATCGCCGGCCGTGCCGAGCAAGGCGACCAAATGTCCACCGGCTGAAGAACCCCACACCTCGATGCGCTCCGGGTCGAAGTTGTATTTTGAGGCGTTGGCGCGCAGCCAGCGAATGGCCGCTTTGCAGTCCTCGATTTGCGCCGGGAAAATGGCGTGCTGGCTCAGCCGATAATTGAGGCTCGCCACGGCGTAACCTTCCTTGAGAAATGGAATTACCGGGCATCGGTCTTTGCTGCCGCCGCGCCACGCGCCGCCATGCACCCACACCAGCAACGGCCAGCCGGCGCCTTTCTCCGGCAAATAAAGGTCCAGCTTGTGGCGCTCGTGACCGCTGGGCACATACTCCAGGTCGCGCAAAAGGCGCGTCCCTTCCGGAAGCGCCCATGGGCGCGGCGCGGCTGCAGGTTGCTGGCGGCGTGCCGGGGTGGACTCCGGTTGCGGCTGGGAACCACTTGGCTGGGCGCTTTTCTGTTGCGCAACAACCGCCAGGCTGAGACAAGCCAGGACAGGCCAGACTCTCCAAAATTGAAAGGTGTTCATGAGATCAGGTTGGTACCAAAGACGAGCCAAACTGCCAAGAGGTTATAGGTAGGCACCCATAATGATTTCGACAGGATCGTTCCGGCTAATACGTGTCCATATAGTTGGATTTGGGGAGCGCGACCGTCCCGGTCGCACCAGTCGGCGTCCCGCCGAC
>CAYIIH010000218.1:0-14657 GCA_964363225.1 uncultured Verrucomicrobiota bacterium
CAACGAACCTTTCTCCCCAAAGTGTCAAGACGAATTTTCGCGGTGACGTAATGCCTCAGTCGTGGCGGGCGGAGCGCCGGTTTCCAACCGGCTTGGAGGGATCAGACTTGGCAAGCCGGCTACAAGCCAGCGCTCCGTCCGCGGTGACTGAGGGATTACGCGGTGAGCGTTTTCGAATTGCGTTCTGGCTCGGTCCGGTCTATGGCAGGCTATTTCAATTTGGCCACAGATTCTCCTGAACGGCTCAGGCGCGAGCGAAGGGCGGCAGGATTCTCCTCCGTGAATTCAGGGCGGACAACGAATTGAATAGGTTCACAACGTTTTTATGGAGTGAAAAAGCCTCGCCGGCGGCTCAAGGCAATTGCGGAGTAACCAGACGGTAGAACCTCGCTCTGGATGCTGCCGGCGCGGCATCCGCCACCTCCCCCACGCGCTCGGTGGCTTGGGCGCTGAAGTTGGAGAGGCTCAGCCAGGCGCCGCGGCTGAGATCGTCGGCGGACTGCAAGCTGTACGAACGTCCGGGAGCGGCCAGGAACCGGAGCTGGAGGCCGGAACCCGGCGCGATCGCGGCTTCGAGCTTCAGGCAGCTTTGTCCATCCCACGGATGGGTGCCACTCAGGTACTCCTGCAAATTGGACAGGCCATCTCCGTCGAAATCAAAGTTCGCTTCTGCCAGGCCCGGGTTGAGGCCGTTGGCTAGTTCCCAGACGTCAGGCATGCCATCTTGATCGCTGTCTGCGCCACCACCGGTCGCCGTGCTGGTCACGAGCAGACGATTGGAAGCGACCAGTTGCCCTTGAAAATCATAGGCGAAGAACTGCAGCAGGTTCGTTCCCAGAATCAGCGGCACGATTGTTTGCCAGGAATTGAGGCCGGTCCAGTTGACGGTGAAGGTCCCAGCCTGACCGGCCAGCGTGATCTCTTTAATATTGATCCAGGCGCTGCCGGCGATGGTGGCAGCCGGTGTGTTGGTCAGGAAATCTTTCCCGTTATTGGTCGTGATGGCAAACGGAACTTGGGCGGGCAGTTGCCGGCGCGCGAAAGCGGCGCGTTGACTGATATAATTCAATACACCGCTGTAATTCTGGCCCACCAGGCTCCCGTAATGCGCGGTCCAGGGAGCCAGGTAAGCCGCGTTGAACGTCGTGGTCATGATGTCGTCGAGGTGACCGTAAAACAAACGCCGGTTCGCGGGCAGAGTGATGATCTTGGAAACATTGGCTCCGCCATACAACGAAGAGGACGCCGAGCGGGTCCAGGAAAAGTCCATGTCCCAAAGGAAAACCAGGGCCTTTTGATCTTTGGGCCGGAAGTAAATGATGAGGTTATGCGGAAGGCCGGCGTCGTATGTATCCACGTCTCCGGTCAACGCTTTCATGGCAAAAGCCCGCATCCATTCGTTCACATCCAGGAGCTGCCGGGTTTGGGCGTCCAAGGCGGAACCGGACAAGCTGAAGACTTTGGCCAAGGCGATGATCTGGCTGTAATCGTCGCGGCGGCGGTTGTTCTCGATCAAGAAATTCCAGCGGTACTGTTCCTTGTCGGACCCAAGGTCCCGGATGTCCGTCCCCAGCACCTCGTCCGGCTGCGGCAGCTTCGGACTTTGCGGATTCCTATCGCTGGTTTGGAGAGGATAATAAATCAGTTCCAACTTAAAGGCGGTGCCGTCACTGCCGTTCTCGTATTGGGACTCGAGAAACTCATCGCCGTACTTGGCCATGATCAGCAGAGCGGTAGCGGTATTCTGGCGGCGTGGAGCAATGACTCGAACTAGGTCATCGTACATCCCCGGCAGACCGCCCGCGTGGTTGATGGCGTGTTTCAGGACGATTTCGTCCTGCCGCCCGCCCAGGCCGGAATAGCCGCCCGAAGGATCGATGGACACCGAATCATGCACGCCGCGGAACAAATGGTCCGGCTGAAACTCAATCGTAAAGCCAACCCGCGAGTCGGCCAGGCGCCCCCGCTCGCTCCCTTGCAGATGCACTCCGACATCATAGAAAACCTCTGCTTCGTCATAGACAACGGTGGCGCCCTTGAACGCGTTGCTCATGACGTTGGTGGCTGCGTGCAACCGCTCGGCCTCAGCCGCCGTCATGAGGATGCGCAGGTTGTGCAATCTGGCCAGATTCGCCTGGCCATCCTGGACCTGAAAAAAAGCCCTCGAATTGCGGCCGGCAGCCGGGAAAGCAGCCTTGGCCCCCATCCCATCTGTGGCTTCCACGTAAAATTGCACGAGAGTCGCGGTCGCCAGCCCAGGCAGCGTGGCTCGAAAACGGCCATCGCCCTGCAGGGTCATGGGAACGTTGCTCCAATTGCCGCCATTGGCCGACCACCACAAAAGGCACGTCGTGACGCCGTCAGGGTCGTCGGCGAAGATCGAGACGGCGACCGGTTCGTTGGCTTGGGGAACGACCGGGGCCTGCTGAAGTCCGTGGAACGTCGGGCCGATATTGCCCGCGAACATTGAATTTTGCGCACCCGGTGTGCCATTGAGCTCAGGCACGCTGAGCAGCGTCAACTTGGCAAGACGATTGAAGTAAAGCCTCGTGTGCAGTTGATTGCTTCCGGCCAGCCATTTGGCGCGGAAGGAGATTTTGTACTGGCGCCCATTCACGATGGCGGCGCCGCCCGCCAGCGTGGTTTCGACGTGGTTGTGCATGTGCTCGGTGGGGCCGGTCGCGACCAGGTGGAGCAGACGATTGGCGGCATTGTCAGGGTCCACGATCACGGCGCACCGCTCGTGAGTGCCCAGGAAGCGCCAGGTGGCCGAGCCGTTTTCAAAGGACCCGTTTTGCAGCAGTTCTTTTGGGGTGCCAGCCGGTGATTCCACCACGCTGATGTCATCCAGCAAGGCCTCGCCGGCATCGAGGAGGCCGAGGACAAATTCCTTCCACAGCGTCGGGCTGGGGCTGGTCTCGGCCGTGGCAACGCCGCTGTAGGAATATGCCATCCATTGGGACCGGCTCGCTTCGTTGCTGGCGGCCCAGGCCTCGGCTTGCATATTGTCCGCCCACGGGTCGCGCAATTCGAGGCTCGAGCCGCCGCCATCCGCTTCACCCGGCCAATGCCCGGCATCGTAGTAGCGGACTTCGTCAACTGGATTCTGGGCGGCGTCCTGAAGGACGATCAAGTCGCTGTGACGGGAGAGACGATTCGTGAAGTTGCCGGTGATGGCGATGGCAGGATAAAGCCGGCGGAGATACTCGGCGTCCTTGGCCACCACCAGATAGGAACCGGGGGCCATGGTCGTGCCGCCAGGGAAAGTGAAATCAATGCCTTTGTCCAGTTCCCACCCGGTCAGGTCCACGGTGTTCGTGCTGCGATTATAAAGCTCGATCCATGACTCCGCCGACTCGGGGTCAGGACTGGCTGGAGAGAGTTCGACTCGCGCCAGTAGTTCCGTGCCGAAGACAACATCGCTGCTGGCGGGAGAGCTTTGATGCACCTCGACCGCCAGCAGATTTGTGCCGGCAATCAAGTTGGTAGCAGGGACTATAAAGGGGCCGCTATAAGCAGCGTCCGCCACGCCGGGCGCGGCCGCAGTCGCGAAGCCGATTTCCCCGGTCGGCATGTTCAACCGATAGATTTCCTGGCCGTTCAAATAGAAGACGGCTCCGTCGTCGATCACAGGATGGAGGCTCAATTCCAGATGGTTGGTCGAACCGCTGAACAAGAACTGCGTCCGAAAATAGTAGGTGGTTGCGCCCAACGCCAGGGGCGTGTTCTTCGGCGCGGGCAAAGCAGCGTCTTCGACATAGAACAGGCCTATTCCCTCGGGCCAATTCAGATCGTCGTATTCGGGCGTGCGCCAGGCCGTTCTCAAATTGGCTCGTGATTGATCGTACTTCCAGCCGGCGGTGATCGGCACCAGCGTGCTCTCTTCGAACACCGCCGCCGAGGCCGGCACCGGGCGATCGTGGTACATGATCTCGTTGATCACAATTTCATCGTGAAAGGCAAAACGATTGGGCGCGTCGGGTGTGCTTTGCGCCGGATAAAGCCAAGGTCCGGTGCCGTCCGGAAACCGGCCGCGCAAGGATTTCTTCACCACCACGGCGTCCAGCACCGAGTTCCTTCCAGCCTGATACAGGAAAAGTCTATCGCCGGATTTAGGCCGAAAACCAAGCTGCGCTTGGGTGAGAGCCAGGCAAGCACCCGGAGCGAGGGACCGCGCCTGGGGAAAAACGTACTCGCCATCGACACTGCCGGCGCTGGCCAGGACGAAGCCGTCCAAAGCAAGCGCGTCGGTTCCGTGATTGATCAACTCGATCCAAAAGGCCGCTTCTGCGGAGGCGGCGATTTCATTGAAAGCCAGCGCGGGAGGACCCGACAAACTGGTTTCGGCAGTCAATTCAGCGGCGAACAGGAGGTCATTGGTTCCGCCAACTGCCTGATGCACTTCAACCGCCAGCACGTTGGCACCCGCCCTGAGACTGGCCGAGGGAATCGCCACCAACCCGCTGAAAGCCGGCGCCGGGACATTGGTGGCAGCAGGAGTTGACGCCGTGATGCTTCCGCCGGGCATATTCACGCGCAACACTTCGGCGCCGTTCAAGTAAAAGACCGCGCCGTCATCCGCCAGCGCACGGAGGCTCAGCCTGGTGGCGAAAGGATTCCCGGCGAACTGAAAGGACGTCCTGAAATAACAGGTGTTGCGGCCCAGACCCACGGCGGTGGTCTTTGGCACCGGCACCGGCGCCAAGCCGCTCAATCTGGCGCGGAATCCGGCGGGGTTCGGAGAGCCGCCCTCGTTGACCGTGCGAAACTCGAGCGAGTTGGTTCCCGGGACAAAGCCGTTGCGAAGGATGAAAGGCGAACTGAAAGCGTTGAAGCCGGAAAACGTGATGCTGGTGCCGGCGCCATTGAGCAACACGCTGTTCAAAGTATTGTCCACGGCGACACTCAAAGTGATCTCCACCCGGCTGGAATCAAAGCCGGTCAGATTGAAAAACGTGCGGTAATGGTAGGAGCCGGCGGTAACGTTCGCCGTTCCAGGATTGACCGGTCCGATCCAGGCGGAGAACGAATCATTCGCCGCCCAGGCCGGATGGTTCTCAATCACCGTCGCAGGCACGGGCGGTGGCGGTGGTGAACCTTGGGCCGAAACGATCAACTGATAATGCGGGTCCGGATCCCCCGGTCCAATCGGGTCGCCTTGGGCGTCCAGCCCCGTGCTGAACAACGTGCCGATGGGTTGAGGCTCGCCGGCGGGCGCCGGAATGTTGCCCGCGTAAAAGAGGGCGCGGCCCGAAGGCCATTGGCTATCATCGAAATCGGCCGCGCGCCAGGCGGTGCCGAGATCAGGGCTGTCATCCTTGTATTTCCACGCCGTTTCCATCGACACCAGGATGGATTTCGTGATCGAGGAGGAGGGCGGGGGGAAATTGGCTTTTCCAGGCGTGCCGCCGATTTGCGCGCTTGCCCGCCAATTCGAGGCCGGGGCGCTGGCCGAGTTGGGATTGATCTTGGCCAAGGCGACGCCGCTGCCATCAGGACCCACTGGCCAGTCGCCTTCCACGCCATAGTCAACGGCGTCCATGAGCCGCTGGTTGTTATTGCGGAGTTCCAGAGGCTCACCCGAGTTGGCCAGGCGCCCCTGGAACGGACCATAGACATTGGTCAGACCCGTGGCCGTGGCCAAAGTGGCGGGAGAAATAGCCAGAACCAGGTATCCGCCCCCCGGCAGGACGGTGCCTTCCGAGAACCTAAATTGAATGCCGCCGTCGATGGACCAGCCGGAGAGGTCCATGTTCACGGCCATTTGATTGTGGAGCTCGATCCATTCCAATCCCGATTCGTTGCTGGCGGGATGGTACATGATCTCGTTGATGACCACCGTGCTGTCGGCGCGGGCGGCCAGCGAGAAAATCAAAGCAGCCAGAAACCAAAGAAGCGGCTGGCCCGACTTGCGCAGAAACGTGCTCAAGAGAATGATAGGCTGACTATTTCTTCAACGATGCCGGCCGAAAGCAACACGTTATTGCTCTCAACGCCCGTGTTAAAAAGCCCCGGAATTGGAGCGCCCGGGAGCAAGAGTATCCATGAACAGCAAGTGTAACTTGCCACAGCCAGTAAAAGTGTCTTGATAGTTTCCATAGAGGAGTATTCTGAGCTTGGCTTGAATACTCCCACACCGTGCAAGCAGACGGCAATCTCTTATTTGGCAAACCGGCCAGAATAAGAATAGGGATCAAACTATCGCACGGACTTTGCAGCAGAGGCGGTTTTGTCAAACTGCCCTCGCGCCAGGTAAAGTCCGAGTCGAATATCCCAGCGCGGTCGAGCGGCAACCAAATCCGGTAGGGCGAGGCTCGTCGAGCCGTGACTTTTGGACGGACGGGATTCCACGGCTCGACGGAGTCTCGCCCTGCCAGGAAGGAAAAAATTCGCGCAAGCTGCGCAGACTCTTGTGGATAGTAGTCCGGAGCCGTTTACCATCTGATGAGCTGTGGGGACCGGCCGGAGGACATTTCCCTCGACGACGTGGATCGGCCAGTCTGCGTGCGGCACGCGCAGCAGACGGGGTTTTCTCAGGACCGGGCGGAGGCGTGCCTGAAATCCGCCTGCCTGCGGCGCGACGGCGTTCGGCGAGGCGGCGTTGCAGGACTTCCAAGATGTGCTCCTGCTCGTCCACCCGCAGCGACTCGATCACATCCAAAGTTTGAGCGAACGATGTCATGGCTGACAGAGCTTCAACACTTTTTAGACTAGAACTCTTGAACTTCGTCCAGCTTTCTCGCAAAACGTCAGCAACTTCCCGCTGCAAATCCCGGTCTTCATTATCGAGCGCAGCAAGCAAAAGATCAACGGCACTTTGATTGCCAATTTTCCCAAGGACCTTCGCAGCAGAATGCGGAACACGGCTTACAAAGATTCTTCGAGGTCTTAAGGCGCTCTGCCGGGCGAATCGCTATCCGAGAGTATTCGGACTCCTATTTTGGGAAACCGCTTTTATCGGGCGGTGTGGGTGCCGTAGAAGCAGACGCAACTTAGGGTGAGAAAGCCTGTTATCGGCAGCGCCAAAGTCTATCGGTTAATGAAATTAGATCGGCTGCAACATTGCAAGGGCGTCTCGCAAAAGCGCCCCTCGACCAGGCAAGGGCAAAAAGAGGAGAGCGAGTCCTGTAAAGATAACAGAGGTGGTCAGGTGGCCGAATTATTTCCAGCCTGACCACCCCGTGTTATCTTTACGGCTCGACACGGCAATCCCCGCCAGAATCACGATGCCGCCTGCGATTTGCAGGGCGCTTAAGCTTTCGTGCAGGAGCAGCCAGGCGAGCGCAGCCGCCACCACCGGTTGCAGCAAAAGGCTGACGGAAGAGAAGGAAGCGGGCAGATGAGCCAAAGCGTAAGCAATAAACCCTTGTCCGCCAATGTGGCTGACCAGCGCCAGCGCTGCCAAAACCAGCCAACCGGCTATCGTAACCACCAGCACGGATTCTCCCGAAAGCAAGGCGACCACCAGGAGGATGGGACAACTAACGAGTCCCGACCAAGACATGATCGAGGCGGTGGAAAACGAGCGTCTCAGTTGTTTCACCATCAGGAGGTAGGCCGCATAGAAAACGGCGGTGGCAAGCCCCAGCAAATCGCCGAGCACGTGCGAAGCCGCCAACTGCCAACTGTTTCCGACCAAGAATCCACCGCCTGTGACGGCCATAACCATTCCTAGGATCAGGGAAAGGGGGACTTTTTCAGCCAGGACAAGCCGCGCTCCCAAGGTCACAAGAAGCGGAGCACAGTTGAGCAGCAACGTGGAATTGGCCACCGCGGTGAACTGGAGCGACCAATGCCAAAACGCCAAGTCGCCCGCGAAGAAGAACCCTGTGGCCGCCAATCGACAGTAATCCGATCTGGTCTGCGGTCGGCGGGTCACAGGGCCTTGCGTTGGTGTGCCGCCCATCCAGAGCCAAAGCAAGGGCAGGGCAAGAAGGATGCGGTAAAAGGCCGTTGCGCTGGGGCCAACCTCGCTCCAGCGCACCAGAATGGGCGCGCAACCAATGCCGGTTGCTCCGGCCAGCAGGGCCAGGAAAGCCCGACGTTCCACCGCCGTCCATCGCATGGGCAACGTTTGTAACATGTTGCAGGAGATTTCGTGACCTTTTTCCCAAGAAAAGGCTTTTCAACCCGGTGCCGCTCGTGGATGACTTCGGAAGCATGCAAGGGCGCGTTGAAGTCGCCAACGGCGGGCCTGGAACGCTCCAGATCAACAACCATGCCGAGCTTGCGTCGAGATGATTGTCGATCGAGTCTCGCCTGCCATTTCCCGTCATTTCCTCACGCTGGTTCGTTCCTTCAGCCAGTCAAAATCGGTGCGTGGTGAGGCCGGGAACGAGCCGCCCACTCCGCCTTTGCGGGACGGCCGGATAGTGCCTTTGTCGCCACCCACGGCCCAACGATGCAATTCCGTGTGGCCGTCTGCAAACGAAAGGTTTGCCGCTCCGTCATGATGCGACCCCGGCAGATTGCCCCAGGCATATTCCTCGAGCCTGTTCATGAAAAAGCCGTCATTGATCGTGTCGGGATGTTCATCCATGAAGACAAAAACCTTGGTGGGATTGACCAGGTCAGCCGATTTGAAGAATTGCAGGTAATCCGGGTTGAATTTGTTGGTCAGTTCGCCGGGATTTCCGACCAGCGAATTCATGGAAACACTCCGGATGCGCGGGCCATTGTCTGCCACCGACCTGTCGGAAGGGCACTTGAAAATGGCGGCGGATTTGTTGACGTACGCGCCCAGCTTGGCCTCCGTCAGATAGAGAAGGTTGGTGTTGTCGTCGCTGGTTCCCCAATCCTGGACGTGATTGACCCAGTTCTCGCGCCGGCTCTTGGTTTCCGGCATGCCATGGTTGTTGACGAAGGAATCGCCGTTGTCGTCCGTATAGAAGAACCAGCCGAGCGACAACTGTTTGATATTATTGAGGCAGGCAATGCCTTGGGCTTTGGCTTTCGACTTGCCCAACGCCGGCAGCAGCATGCCGGCCAAGATGGCGATGATGGCCATGACGACCAACAGCTCAATCAAAGTGAATCCAGCCCGCCGGCTCGCACTTGGGGAGCAGGTCTGGCCTGGCTGCGGACACAGTTCATTCATAAAGCGGGCGCAGTGTTTCACATCGGGCATGCTCTTGTCGAGTCCAGGGCGTCGTGATGCGGACGAATGTCGGTGCTCTGCCCAACGACAAAAGTCTCCGTCGATCCCGCGATTCATAGAGGGTGTTACCACGGATGACTCAGCACGCCCTGCCTTGAAACCTGCTGAACTGCTCAGACTCTCCTTACGTCGGCTGCTATGAGGAAAGATTTTGGAGGCTTCGCCCTGCTCCTTGCACCCATCCTTGCTGCGTCACGGAGCGGCGCCCCGAAGGTAGCCGTGGACTTCGGTCCACGGGCAGGGCGAGCCAATTGGCATTGCGTTGCGGAGGAACGTTGCCCAGGAAAAGCGTTCGTGCAGGAGATTCTGGTCGCGCAACCCACGAGTGGCTGTCAGCGACCTCCGGCAGAGCCGGAGGGCTTCCAGAGGGAGTAAAGCGTCCTTGTCGCAAAGCTTACTTCCCCGGTCCGGCGGTGCGGCCAAGGCCGAATTGGTCCCCCACTCTGACGACTTTGCCCTCGCGAAAATGGACTTCAATAAACTTGGAGCTGCTGACCGGTTTGCCGCTTTCGTCCTTGAATGTGGCGATGATCTTTTTGCGGCGGGCGTCGATGACATCGGGCGTGTGGCACCAAGCGTAGCGGCCATCGAGACTGAAAGTCACCCAGCCATGCCCGCCTGTAGAAAGCTCCACGTGACCTTTTTCCTTCGGCGGCATTTGTGTCGCGTCAAAGATGAAGAGCTTCTTGCCCTCCTGATCGCTGATCCATAGCTCTGTCTCATCGGGCGTCAGACCCGCGCCGTGGGTGCGATGCAAAATCGGTGTGCGGCCGGCCAGAACGCGATGCGGCACTTCACCGGTCTCCAGGTTGACCACATCGAAGCCAACGTGCCGGCCAAGACAAACGTAGGCAAACCGGTTGCGGCTATCGACTGTGAAAGGAAACACTCCGGATTCGCCCACGCCCTTGATATGGCGAACCACGCTATCGTCGCTGGTGCGAAAGACGGTCAGATTCGTCTCCGTGCCCAGATACACGAACTGGCCATCGAGGCTGGCGAGACTATTGTGCGCCTGGACATTGACGGGGATGTTCTTCAGCAGGTTGCCATTCTTGGCATTGACCACCAAGAATCCGCTGTTCGTTCCGCGCCACCACCATCCCGTGGGAACATATATCTTCGCGCCGTCAGGGGTGATTGCGGCCCGGTCGCAACCGGCGTCATAGGTGCGCTCCCAAACAATCTTATCGGTCTCCAGATCCAGGCTGCCCAGCCGTCGGCCGGTGGTCGAGTAATAGGCGCAATGCGTCTTCGCGTTGGCGCAAAAACCGCGCAGACCCTCTTTGAAAGACGGCACATCAATCCGGCGCACGAGCTGATGCCCGTTGTCGATGTCGAAAACCAGGACGCCATTGCCCGACCGCCCGTCCAGTTGCGCGCCATCCGGGGTGCTAAAATAGAGGTAATGTTTCTCAGCGGAGTCCGCACCGGGAAGAGAGCAGCAGGAAATCAAACCAACCACGAAGAAAATCAAAGTTCGCATATCGTCATTCTATGGGTCCGGACTCCAGCCAGTCAAGCGGCGGCAGCAGCAGGCAGCGTAATGAATCAATCTCGGCGGGCCGGCGGAGTGCCGACGGGGCGGAGCGCCGGTTTCCAACCGGCTTGGTAGATTCAAGACGTGATAAGCCGCCTACAAGCCAGCGCTCCACTCGCCGCGATTGAGGGATCACCGCTCAGCAAAAATATGCAATCCCGAGTTCGCCCACTTCCTCTTTAACACGCCACGCCCGCCGTCTCCAGCAGCTTCAGGATCGCCACGGTGTTGAGCGCCGCCTTGGGAACGAAGGAAGTGACCTCCACGTACTCCGGCAGCTTGGAACCATCGGCGCTGCGCTCCGAGCAATGGTCATTGTCGCCCCATGGACCAAGGCCGTCCAGCGTCGGCACGGCGTCCCACAGCAGATTGCCGTCGCTCAAACCACCGCGTTCCTCGACGTTCACGGGGAGGCCGAGCTCCATGCCGGCTTGCTGCCAAATGGCCGCGAGGCGGTCGGTAATTGGATTCCGCGGCCACGGACGGCTTTCGCTCAGAATCTCAATTTTCACATCGCAGGCGAAACGATCCACGGGACTCCGCACTTCGCCGCGACCGGCCAGCGCGCGCAACGCGGCTTTGCCCCGCGCGTAGGCTGCAGGCGTGAAAGCGCGCAATTCACCTTCCGCGACGGCCTCGTGCGGCACGCGGTTCAACACCGTTCCCCCGGCCACCGTGCCGACATTGAACGTGAGGTCGTCGGCGTAATCCGTCAGCGCGGCAATCTGCTGCAGCGTATGCGCGAGTTGCACAATTGCGTTCGCGCCGTGGCGATGCTTCGCGCCCGCATGCGCGCCGCGACCGTTGACCGCGACCCGCCAGGTGGCCCGGCCTTTGCGCGCCACCACCATCAGGTGTTCGTCGCCCAGGCGGCCTTCCGACTCAAAGACCAGCGCCGCGAGCGTTTCACGGTCGAAGCGGCTGCGGCAGACGTCGCCGAAATCGTGCGAGAGCGCCTCTTCGGACGAATTCCAAAACAGACGCCAGGTGATTTCCTCAAAGACCGCCGGCGCCTGTGTCCGGAGCGCGGATAACACCAGCCACATCATGACCGTGCCGCCTTTGATGTCGTGCGTGCCCGGACCGTAGATGCAGTTGCCTTCCCGCTGCCAGCGGAAGTTGTTCCGCGCTTCTTCCTCGGGCGGAAAAACCGTATCGAGATGCGACACCATCGCCAGGGAGCGCTGCGAGCGCCCGCGGCGCGTCAGCACAAGATGCTCACCCCACGCCGGATTCGTGGACGGGACAGACTCTGCCTTGAATCCGAGCGGGGCAAAGCACTCGGCAGTCAACCGACCCAGCCGGTTCACTCCTTCCGGGTTGCCCGTAAAACTGTTGATCCCGACCATCTGCCGCAGCAGGTCCAGCGCGACCGGCATTTGGCCGTTCAAAAAATCCATCAGTATTGCAGCGTTTTGCATGAGCGCCAGCGTGGGGCGATTTCGCACCAGGGTCAACTTCACGATTAGCGGAACGATTAGGCGGCGTTCGCGTAACAGCCGACGCGAGAAGGCTTTGACGGTTTCGATGAAAAGACAACTGGGGCTACTCCGGATGGTGGTGCTCGTGCGAAGCCGGGCCAGGTTTGGCGGCGAGTTTGTACGACTTGACTGCCCACGGCGTGGCTTGTGACTCGCCTTCGCGGACTCTGTAAAAGCGGTCCATGGGCATGTTGCTGATGACCTGCGTTTGCCCGGTGACAGGCCAAGAGATTTCGATGGATTGTATCGCCTGGGCGCGGCCCAAGCCGATTTCCCGTCGCAGCGGCGAAGCCCCAAAGCTGCCGCCCGTGCTGACGGTCCTGTAAATCGCGCGCTCGCCTTGGTCCGTTTTCACGTTGACTTTGATCCTGGCGCCTATTCCCGCCCGGTTCGATTTCACCCCGTCGAGCTTGAGCGTGATCCAATGGCTGCCATGGCCGGGATTTTCATACAACGCGTTGCGGGCGAGGTCGCCGGTGTAAGCTCCGCCCATGTCTTCATGCACGTCTTGGTCTCCGTCATTATCAATATCGCCGAAAGAGATGCCGTGTCCTTTCTGAAGGTGGCCAAAGCCTCCCGAAGTCGTGACATCCTCGAAGTACTGCCCCTCGTGGTTGCGGAACATTCGGTTGGGAATCAGCGTCGCCAGATCGGGATTGCCCGTGCCCAGATAGAAGTCCAGAAAACCATCATTGTCCAGATCACCGAAGTTGGCGCCCATGGCGAGGAGCACCCGGTAAAGGCGCGCGGTCTTTGTGACGTCCGTAAAAGTGCCGTCGCCATTATTGTGGTAGAGCCGCGCACGCTCGGCTGCATGCGGCAATCCCATGTAATCCGCGGCGACATCGCCGGCGTTGGCAATCCGATACCCGGCCACGAAGAGATCCAGCCGGCCGTCGTTGTCGTAGTCGAAAAACCACGTAGGAAAGCTGAAGCGGGGCTCGGTCACTCCGGCGGCCTTGGTGACATCAGTAAACTTCCACCTCGACTTGCCGGCGCCCGGAACGTCTTGTGGGCCATCATTGCGAAACAGGTAATTGGGCCCGTTAAGAACGGAAAGATAAAGGTCGGGCAGCCCATCGTTGTTGTAATCACCAGCCGCCACGCCTTTGACGTACGCTTGGACGGCGACGCCACTTTCCGCCGCCACTTCAGTGAACGTTCCGTCTCTATTGTTGCGGAACAACTCGCACGGATGAATCTCCCGGCCTGAAGATTCGTTGCCGATGAACAAATCGATCCAGCCATCGTTGTTGTAGTCAAACCACGCCGCCGTCTGCGTCGGATGAAAGCTGAGCAACCCGGCCTCTTCGGTGACATCGGCGAAGGTCCCATCGCCGTTGTTGCGCAGCAGGGAATTGGGATGCCTCCCTTCCGACTTGAACCAGGCGCCGCGCAAGACCAGCACGTCCGGGTGCCCGTCGTTGTTGTAGTCCGCTTGGATCAGGTTGAGGCCGCCGGTCTCGCCTTTCAAACCCGCTTCCCTGGTGCGCTCCGCAAACGCACCATCGCCGTTGTTTCGGAACAGGCGCATCTGATCGTGGAAACCAATCGAGGAAACCATCACGTCCAGAAAACCGTCGCCGTCAAAATCCTCCAGCACACTGCCGCCCGAAAGCTCGTTGACGTCGAGTCCGACCTCGCCCGCGACATTTCGAAACGGCTTGATGTCATAGTCCGAGGCGAAAACCTTGGGAGGAATCAGCCATTTAGCAGGCACTTTGTCGGGGTACTCGCCGACCGTCATGAAGGCAATGTTCAAGAGCCACCTGGCCTCCAGGTCATCCGGAAACCGCTCCAGCATCTCCGTCAGGACTTTGATGCCGGCGCGGGAGCCACGCTGGTTTTTGTGAATGCCCCCGCCGCGGATCGGCAGCAGACACGCCTCACTCGAATGCGTCGCCAGGCAGTTATCTTGTTCGCCCAGCCGCAGGTGACACAGCGCCTGGTAAAAAAAGAGCAGACGCTGGTTCTTCATCAGGAAATCGGGATTGTGCTGTCGCGCCATCGCCTCCAAATCGGCGAAGGCCTTGATGGCCTCTTCGGTCCGGCCGGCATTCAGCAGTTCCACGGCGTACTGCGGCATCAAATCGATCACCTCCAAGGTGGTCTGCTTGCCGGCCAGCCTGGCGCCGAACAAGGCGGCTCGCTGACTGCTGAGAAACGGAGCATTGTCTGGGTTCGCCTTCGCCACCGTCTTCTCCAATAGTTCTGCCATGCGCCGTGTGCCGGGCGCCTGGTAAAAGGCATTCGTTTCCGCGACGGCGTCGCGCGGCATCATCAAAAACGCCAGCACACAACAGCCGTGACTTAGAAAATGTATGATCCTCATGTTGTTTGAGCTTGCCCAAAGTCTGGAGCGCGGTCAGCACTATGGCAAGCCGGATTTCCTCGCCACGCACAGCTTACACAGGAGACTGTGGGATGAACTGCAAAAGTGGTTGAACCCTCCGCCTGAGGGTAGGGCGCGTCACTCCGT
>CAYIIH010000219.1:0-14619 GCA_964363225.1 uncultured Verrucomicrobiota bacterium
AGCGCCGCCACCTTCCTCGCCAAAGAATGCGGCGCTCTCACGAGGCGCCGCTACAGGAGTATGAAATATCCGCGCTAGGACCTTGTCACACGGTTGGACCCATGCCCTGCGAGCCGCGCGGCCCGTTCTGGAAGGGAACTGCGGCCCTGCTTCGATCTCGAAGTTGCAGCTTCGCCGACGAAACAAACTCACCTGCTCCACATGCGCCCGAAGTTCCTGGCGCCGGTGCAGAACATTTTCAGGAGACGGGCGTCCACGTCGAAGCGGGGAACGAGGAAGTTCAGTGGCTCTCAGGCCGCAGCGTGAACATTTCACCGAAACAAGCGTCTCTCCCTGCTCTGCTGGAGAGGGAATCTCCTCCGCTCGTTCGCGTGCAAAGCTTCAGAGCGAACGCTGCGCTTGATCGGACGGAGGCCGCTAACAGGGTGTTGGATCGCCTGCGGCGGCACCAACGTGAGGGTGCGCTGGCAGAGCGTAGCGGGGGTGAGGTATTTCCTGGAGCGCAGCATGGACCTGTCGGCGAGCCTGCCCTTCACGCTGCTGGCCCCGAATCTCCCAGGCCAGGCCGGCACGACTACTTTCACGGACACCAATGTCGCAAGTGCGTCGCCAATCTTCTACCGCCTGGGTGTTGGAAATTGAGAGGATGTGCCGCCAAGCAAACGCAAAGGTGCTACGGTGCCAAGACGCAGCGAACCGCGAAGAGCCGATTCAATGCATGGTTTTGCAGGAGCTTTCTTGAGCGCTGTTTGCAGAAGTGAAGCGTGCCGGACGCTGCCGAGATGCCGCTACGATTGAGTTCATCGCCCCAGTGCGTCATTTCGGAATCGTAGCGAGGCCCTCCATCAACCTGAGTTTTTCCTGCAGAATGGAATGGCGCCGTTGGGGTGCGTTCAAAAAGAACAGAAAAAATCTCTTGACGACAACTGTATGGCTGTTATCATACAGCCATCGACAAAGATTGTTATGCTGTTGCATCTGCAAATTGATCCGCGCTCGGGCCTCCCCGTTTATCGTCAGATGATGGACCAGATTCGGTATTACATCGCTTCCGGCACGCTCGGTCCGGGCGATCAATTGCCGTCCGTGCGGGAATTGGCGCAGGCGCTTTCCATCAACCCCACCACCGTCGTGAAGGCCTACACGGAGTTGCAGCATGCGCAAGTGCTGGAGATTCGGCATGGCAAAGGGGCTTTTGTCAATCAGAGCACTCCCCGGTTTTCAGAGAGCGACAAAGAAAAGGCCTTGCGCCGGCTGGCTCGCCAGTTGGCGGTCGAAGCGGCGCAGATGGGGGCTTCCTGGGAATTTGTCCAGGGTCTTGTGGAAGAAGAATGGACCGAAGTGGCGGGAGCTGATTTTCAATCGCCGCCGCAAGAGCTTCGGAAGTCCTGAACGGTCATGAGCGTTGCGTTATGAGACAGACTGTGATCGAGGCAGCCAACTTGACGAAGACCTTCGCAGGCGAAGTGGTCGCGGTCAGCGGCCTGGACCTGCAGGTCGAGCGCGGGACGGTTTATGGTCTGATCGGCCGCAACGGCGCGGGCAAAACAACCACCTTGCGCCTCTTGATGGGGCTGTTGACTCCCAGCCAGGGAACCGCTGAAATCCTGGGCCAGGACCTGAGAACGGCTTCTCTTTCGGAGCGATCACGCGTGGCTTACGTGTCACAGTCGCAACAATTGCCTGGCTGGATGACCCTCAATGAGCTGTGCCGGTACGCCTCGCATTTTTATCCGAAGTGGGACTTCAGTCTGGCGGTGGACCTGGCGCGGCGCTGGGATTTGAATGGCGACCGTTCGATCGCACAACTTTCGGGAGGCGAACAGCGCAAAGCCGCCATTTTGGTGGCGCTGGCGCCGCGGCCGGAGGTGCTGCTGCTGGACGAGCCGGCGGCGGGACTCGATCCGGCGGCCCGGCGTGAATTGATCAATGAACTGATCGATTTGCTGAGCCAGGGCCACGGTTGCACGGTCCTTTTCAGCACGCACATTCTGAGCGATTTGGAGCGGATTGCCGAGTGGGTCGGCATTCTGGATCGGGGCCGGCTTCTGGTGAACGGACGGCTTGACGAACTGCAAAGCCGGATGCAGCGGGTCCAGATCATTTTCCCGGGCGACGCGCCTCCGCTGACCGTGTCGATCCCTGGGGCGGTCAGTTGCCAGGTTTCCGGGCCGGTGGTGACGGCGGTCACACAATTGGTTGACGCCGAGCATTTGGAGTCGATCCGCCGCTGGCCGGGGGTCAGGGTGCAGGTCTTCCCGTTGGGCCTGGAGGAGATTTTCATTGAGATGGTGGGCCGGGGCAACGGCGAGAAACATCCGCCATCGGAAATCGAATTGCTCAGCGACTTAACCCCTCTGTAAGTCCCGGTGAAATCAGCATTTTAAAAACAAAAGGAGAATCATGAACATAAAGACCAATCCGATCCTCAAGAGCCTCTGGGGAATCCTGGCGGCTTTGACCGTGGCGTTGGGCCTGGCGCCGAGGCCGGCCCAGGCCATTTCCAACGAACCGTATGCGGCCATCGAATCGATTCAAGTCGAAGGAACCAACATCGTGGTGAAGGCCAGAGTGTCTTCACTATTCAAGCGTGTCGCTCTGGAAACACGCTCGCGCCTGGAAGGGGGAAATTGGAGTCCGCTGGCAGTGGAACCAGTCGAAACCACGACCGATCCGGTTGTGCAGGTGACTTTCCGGTTTCCTGCGTCGCGCAACGCCGAATTTCTGCGCGTGCGGGGTGACATGGGTGAAGTTCTGCCGGCGGCCTTTTTCAAGGGCACCAATTCCTTTGCCCAAACCGGCGGCCCCAGCACCCGAGGTGTTGAGGATAGCCTGGCACCCGGAGCAGCGCCCACCGATTCGGGGTCCAATCAAAGCACTCGCGAGGTGGTAGAATCGGATATTTGGAAGGTGCAGGGCGACACGCTCTACTTTTACAACCAATATCGCGGCCTTCAGATCATTGACATTGCCAACCCCGATCAACCCGTCATCACGGGGAGCTATCCGCTGGCCGCAGCCGGGGAGCAAATGTATCTGGTCGGCACGAACCAGGTTGTTTTGCTGGCACGCGATCTTTGCGGCAATTGGAACGGAGAAGTGCCCAGCGCCGCCATCCTGCTGGAGATCATTGATGGCGCCCCCAGGAAAGTCGGTGAAGTGCCGATCGAAGGATTGGTGCAGGAAAGCCGCATGGTCGGCACCGCGCTCTACGTGGTGGCCAATCGCTACCGTCCTGTCCCGCCCAAGGATGGCTCCACAGCGACAACCTGGGAGTGGGGACTCCAAATCTCTTCGTTTGACCTGAGCCGATTTGCCGAGCCGCAAGCGAGATTCTCCGCCTGGATTCCCGGTTACGGCAACGCGGTGTACGCGACGCCGAACTACCTTTTTGTGAGCTCACCTTACAGGAATGGGCTGTCGATTGCCGACGGGAAGCATGATGTTCATCTCTTTGATATTTCGGCTGAGGATGGAACCATGCAGGCCCTGGCCGTGCTGCAAGTCCCTGGCCGCGTGATCGACAAGTTCAAAATGAACGTGAATGGCGAAACGTTCACGGTGGTCACGGAATCCGCGCTGAACACTACAACCACACAAGTAGATACGTACTCTTTGGCCGATCCGAAGCATCCGGTCCACCTGGGTGAACTCAAGATCATCGAACGCGAGAGATTGTTCGCGACCCGATTCGATGGGGCTTTGCTCTATGCCGTGACCTTCTTGCGGATTGATCCTCTTTGGGTGATTGACCTGAGCAACCCGACCGTTCCGAAAAAGGTCGGCGTATTGGAAATCCCCGGCTGGTCCACTTACATCCATCCGCTGGGCGACCGCTTAGTAACCATCGGCTATGACAACACGGGGGGTTGGTGGCGGACAGCCGTGCAATTGTTTGACGTGCATGACCCGGCCAAACCGGCTTTGCTCAGCAAGGTTGTCCTGGGCGATCAATACAGTTCCAGCGAAGGAAATTACGATGAAAAGGCCTTCGGCGTTTTGCCCGATGAAAACCTGCTGCTGGTTCCGTTCTCAAGCTCCGGCACCAACGGCTACTTTCAAGGCGTTCAACTGATTGATCTGGAACGGGATACCTTGCTCAAGCGCGGCGCTGTTCCGCAGTATTTCGGCGCGCGGCGAGCGACGGTCCACCGCGACCGGATCCTCTCCATCTCCGGGCGCGAAGTGCTCAGTGTCGATGCCACGGATCGGGACCAGCCAAAGATCATCTCGCAGACGGAGCTCTCCTGGCAGGTGGAGCAAGTCATTCTCTACGGCGATTATCTGCTGGAACTCAGTCCGAATTGGTCGGGACCTTCCTCCATCCGGGTGGTGCTGGCCGAAAGCCCGTCCACGGTGGCGAAGCTGGTTTCGCTCTCGGATGAGAGCTTGCTCGGAGCGGTGGTCCGCGGCACACGGCTCTATCTGCTGCAAGGGAAATCCACGCAATTGACCTGGCCCGAAGTGTACAATCCGACCAACTGGGCGCCCCTCGCCACCAATCATGCGACGCTGCGGCTCGGCGTTTATGATCTCGCGACTCTGCCTGAACTGAGTCTGATCGGGGGAACCAATTACACGGTCACGACGAACCGTTATTGGTATGGCAAGTACGATGCGCTTTGGCCCAAAGAAGGCACCTTGGCCTGGAGTTTGCAGGGCAACAACTATAACCCCTGGTACTGGCGGTGGGGGCCGACGCTGGCCGTGGACGCGGGCGTGGGCAGCTTGGCGCCGGACATAGGCATGCCGATTTGGTGGGGTGGCCAAGGCAATCACTACCTGGCCTTTGATGTCAAAGAAAGCGCTCAGCCCAAACTGGTTTCGGACTTGAGCTTGCAGCCGGCCACGAACCAATGGTGGTGGAATTTCAGTGAATCCATCCAGGTGGGAGCACTGGTTTACACGAGCCACGAAACCTCCGAATACTTGCCCGACATCATTCCGCCCCCGCAAGTTTATCAGCAGTGGAATGGAACCAACTACATTTGGGTGACCAATCAGCCTCCGCCAGGGGTGTGGGTGCAGCGCCACTATCTCGACGTCATTGATTTCACTGACGCGCAAGAGCCGACCGTGCGCAAGCCGGTGAATGTCCCCGGCACGCTCGTTGGCGTTGCCTACGGTGGCGAACTGCTTTACACGCAAAGCTATCAGTCCGAAGTGAATCCCTGGCGCTGGTCGGAGTGGATTGAAGCCAGCGCCTACGACGGGACGCAAGCGCACTTCGTTGATGCCATGCCGCTGGTGAAAGACTGGCCCAGAGCGGTCCATGCATATAAAGGAAACTTGTACATCAGCCGCCCGGCCAACACGAACGAAACCAAGGCCGTCCTGGAAGTCTGGACGTTGCCCCTGACTGGAAAATTTTCCATGATCAGCCGCACCAGCCTGGATTCACCGCCCTACAGCCTGGAAACCTTTGGCAATCTGCTGGCTGCTCAGGGCAACCGGATTGATCTTTATGACATCAGCAACCCGGCGGCCTTGACCTTCCTGGGCGGCACCGGCGGAGCCGGCTGTGTCGGATACAATCTGGATTTCGCGGATGGCAGCGTCACCCGTGGATTATGGGTGCCAGCCGGAGTTTATGGTGTGATCAAGATTGATTTAAAACGCAACTGAACGATTCCCTGAACGCTCCTTCAACACTTTGCGGGACAGGTGGTCTGGGTCACGATCTCCCGCACTCGAGAACAGATGCACTCGGAGCTCGGATTTCCGTCCGCTCCGAGTGCCATCTCGTTTTTTCCGTCCCCTGCCGGGGCTTTACGCTGGCGGAGTTGCAAGGTGGCGCGACGCCTCCGGCCCGCTGTTCCACTTCTTGGCAGGGCTTTACACTGGTGGAATTGCTGACGGTGATCGCGATCATTGCCGTGCTGGCGACGCTGCTGACCACCGCGCTGGCCTCATCCAAACGCAAGGCGCGGCAAGTCACCTGCATAGCCAATCTCCATCAGGTCGGCTTGGCAATTAATATTTACCTGGAAGATGAACGCCGACGGCCCTTTGATCTCGGTCAGTTGGTGCCGCGCAAGTACATCGCGGGCACGAACAGCCTGCGCTGTCCCGAAGACAAGCTGGGCGATTGGGGCGGGCGGGTGCAATCCGTTGGAATGAGGGTTTCCCTTTCTCCCGAAGAATACGTGCCCTACTCCTATCTGCACCCCTTATCCACTGATGATTGGACGTGGGACCTCCTGAAGAAACGGGAGAACAGCCTGGGGGTGGCGGTTTGCCAACTGCACGGCTTGGGAAAGCAAAACCCGCTGTCGCCTTCGATGTCTGATTTTGAAGGATTGATCTGGCGCGGGCAATTGGACGGTGTGGTCGTCCGGCGCCAATTCTTCTGGCAATTCAGAGAAGCGATTGCGGCCCCGCCGACGGGCCCGACTCCAGGTCTGGGTGCGGCTTTCGATGGCGGTGGAGGCCCCCCAGCGCAATTCTTTGTCGATGAACTGCCAGAACCGTAAGCCATTAACGATTAGCCATTAGCCATTAGGCATTAACCATTAGGCATTAACCATTAACCACTAACCAGATGCGCACACCCCGTTGACGCCTTTCAGCTATGTCCGATCACCTTGGCGAACAACTTTTGTCCAAAGACGTTAAAGGTCATCCCGAAATCGTTGCTCTGGGAAAATCCGGCTGGCGCTGGCCCGTTTTGCAGGGATTGATCTGGGCGGAATGGTTTGCGCACAGCAAACTACTGCTCACCTTTGTCGTCCTATGGTTGCTGAGCGTCTGGACCCTTCCTCTGTTCGCGCATCCCAGTTGGATTTTGTTGCTGGGCGGCATTTATGCCATCTTTGCCGGCCCGGCTTACGGGGGCGGTGATATTCTGGATGGGTCTGAAGAGTTCATTTTTTCTCTGCCGCCCACCCGTGCCGAGCGGTACTTTGCCCGCTTCGTCATTGGCGCCGGAACGCTGCTCTTCCTGACGGCGATCAATCTCCTGGCGCTCGGCATTGAATTGCCCCAAGTGCTGGCCCGGCTCTATATCAAGTCGGGCCTCATCAAGCCAGCGCCCGTTTTGAAGCCTGGATTCCTGTATGGCTTGGTGCTGGCGTTTCCGTTTGCCATCTTCGTATTCTCTTTTGTCCTCTCGGCGCTCACTCATTCAAGGATTCTCATTCTGACCGGCTGGTTTTGGGCGGTCCTGCTGGCGTTAATCGGGGTCAAATTCTGCTTTTGGTATGAGGAGTTTGTAGCCGACAAATTAACCGGCTTTTTTGCCTGTCCGTTCCTTTTCCTTGTTTCCTGTGCCGCGCTCTGGGCGGGCTATCGGTTGTACCGGCAAAAAGAAGTCGGACACGCTGCCGTCCCGATCACATTGCCGGGGCGATGGTGGCTTTGGATTCTGGTCTTTTTGCTCGGCTTGGCGCTGGTCATGATGCTCACCTCCTCCCTCGTCCGGCAATACCCGCAATTGATAAATGCTTCTGAGGCCGTGCGGTGAACAGGATGTCGCGCTGGGTGGGGCCTTTTTTCTAAAAGATTTCATCCGCGTTGTGGTGTTGCCGCCTGTCTGCCGTACTCAGCAGGGCGCAGGCAGGTCCGCCGCCAATTTCTTTCGCGCGGGAACATCCCTGTCTGTCCTGCTCGCCGATTTCTTTTGAGCATCTTGCGCTTTTTGGCGGCCATTCTACTGCCGGATTTAGAATCAAGTTTTCAGCGTAAGCAGACGCAGTTGTCGCAGCGAAGAATCACAGGAAAGAGTCGGCGGCGGGCGGTTGCCGTTTTTGCTTTGACATAACTACCGCACAAGAGTTCTCATTGGCTAAACCAACGGAAAGCAAACTTGGCGGCTTATGAAAGTCCAAACTTTAGTGGCCGGTTTTGCGGGGCTGGGAATGGTCTGGGCCAGTCAGAGTCAACGCAAGCCAAGAATGCTAAGATGCCAGGAACGTTAAGAAGAGGTCCAATGTGCAAGCGACCGAATTCGTAATTATTGCCGCCAGCGTGCTCGCCAGCAATTTCGCCGGCGCAGCCATGCAGGAAGCAGCCTCCTTCGAAACCAGCGGAAAGGGCGGGCGACCGCAGCCTTCTCACCATCGCGTCTCCGTCAAACCGCTCAACCTCTCCCGCGCGCCTGTGACGGACGAACTGATGGCGGCAGGCCAACTGGGTGGCGCGCTGTTCCCTACCCATGAATTGAAAGACAAAGCCCGGGAGCGTGCGTCCACCTTTCCTTTGGTCGGGCGATTGAGGAATGGAACAAGCACGAATATCCCAGAGCCGTCCAGATGTTTCGCAAACACGCCGGGGACTATCCCGACAGCCCTTGGGCGGCTGAAGCCATTCTGCACGTCGGATGCGACGCGACCTACAACGGGCGCTACAGCGAGGCGGAAGCCATCTTCACTCAACTGATCCAAAGCTGCCAAGGACGGGAACACCCCGGCGCGAAGGTGCTGCTCAATAAAGCCCGCCAACGCCTCGGCCTGGTGAAGGTCGAGCAAAATAACTTTGAGGAAGCGCTGGCTCTGTTTCGCGACTTGCAGCAGGACAGCCCCGATTGGCGCCACCGAACATACGCCGCTCATTGGATTCAGCGCCTCTCCCGCTACGCGGCCGCCAAGCAAGCCCTGCTGAACTGTGGCGCAGACGCCCTGGCTTACGTTTTTGAAAAAGAAGGGCGCACGGATGCCGCAGCCACGGTGCGCATGCGCATTCCGCAGACCATGTGCGGTCACAGTCTGCAATCGCTGGTCAACCTAGCTGCAGAACACGGGTATGAACTGGTGGCCTTGCAGGTCGCTTCGTCGGAACTCAATCGGCTTCCCTTGCCAGCCATCTTGCATGTGATTCCGCGACATGAGGGAGACAAGGGGCATTACTGGGTCCTCGACAAGATTCAGGACGACCAACTCGAATTGTTCGACCCTCAATCCGAACGCCGCTTTCGGCAGACCCCCGCCGAACTGGCCCATGAATGGACCGGCAACGCCCTCGTCTTCCCCCGTAGCAGCCGACGTAAGGAGGCTCATTCTTCAACTCTGGAAAGCGAGAGCAGGCTCACGCCCGCTGCTACCTCCGAGGAAACACCTCTTCCCGGCCGCCGCCTCGACCTCCGCGAAATGGAAGACAACTCCGGCGGCTGCTGCGGCGCTCCCCGCGAGGAAGACAACCAAGGCGACCCCGGCAAAAATGGCGACAACGGCGACCAACCTGACCGAGATTCCTGTGGCTCCCCTCGCTGGTCCGTCAACGTCATCAACATGAACCTCTTCGTCACGGACACCCCGCTCTGGTACGACCCGCCCGTCGGCCCGCCCGTGCGCCTCAGCCTCAGTTACAATTCCCAGTCCGCCATCGCCCACAACGAACCCTTCGGCAACAAATGGCAGTTCAACTATGGCAGCTATTTGATCATGGATACATCGGGTACCATCATCATTTTTATGCCCGACGGGCGCCGCGACGTCTATTCGCGCGACGGCACGGGCGGCTACCGCCGGCCCTACGAGGTTTTCAACACCCTCACCAAGCTGGCCGAAAACCATTTTGAACTTCGCTTCCCCGACAACACCGTCTATATCTATCGCATCCCGCCGGGTACCAGTTCCCAGCAGCCGTTCCTCGTGGAAATCCGCGATGCCTACGCCAATCGCCTCTCCTTCGGCTACGATGCGAACGTCCACCTGACCACCATCACCGACGCGCAAAACGACGTTTTCACGCTTTCCTACAACGCCAGCGGCCTTTGCACCAACGTCGCCGACCCCTTTGGCCGCAACGCCCGCTTCGAATACGACGCCAGCCGCAACCTCACCCGCCTCACCGACATGGGCGGCTACTGGTCCAGTTTCACCTACGACGCCAGCGTCTATCTCACCAGCATCGGCAACGAGCGCGGCACCTCGACCTTCTGGATTGAACCCTCGGACAACTCCGGCGCCAACTCCGACAACTATCCGCCGCCCGGCGACCGCATGTGGGCCAATTACCGCATCACCATCACCAACCCGCTCGGCCGCACTTCCGAGTACTTCTATTACGGCGGTTGCGACCAGGACGGCTACGGGTGCGGCGGCTACACCTGGTACGTCAGCCCCCGCGACTACATCCCGTGGCAAAGCCAGCAGGTCAACACTTACCGCTCGCGCGCGCCGAAGACCCGTTACTTCTTCGCCAACACCGGCTCCGGGCGCCAGGCGGAAATCGCCAAAATCCTCCACCCCGAAGGCGACTCCATCCAATACGCCTACAACTCCACCACCGGTAACCGCACCAGCGTCACCGACAGCCACAGCCCGGCCCACACCTGGCGCTACACCTTCAACGCGCTGGGCCGCGTTACTTCGGTCACAGATGCTCGGACCAGTAGGACGGATTTCCTCTATGCCACCAACGGCGTGGACCTCCTGAGCGTCTCCAACGGCCTGGGCCACATCCGCATGGCCTACAACCCCCAGCACGACCTCGTCTCCCTCACCGACCGTCTCACCAACACCACCACCTTCGCCTACAACGCCAACGGCCAAATCCTCGCCCAAGTGGACGCCCTCGGCATCACCAACGAATACCTCTACGACGCCAGCCAACGCCTCGCCGAATTCCGCCGCGCCGGCCAGACCTTGGAACGCTTCACCTACGACGCCGTGGGCCGCGTCCGCACCCGCACCGATGCCACCGGCCTCACCGTCACCAACGACTACAACGCCCTGAACCAGGTCCTGCGCGTCACCTATCCCGATGGCCGGTTCGAGAGCTACGCCTACTCCACCTGCTGCCCGCGACTGCTCGACAGCGTCACCGACCGGGGCGGACGCACCAGCGTCTTCATCCACGACGCGCTCAAACGCCTCATCCAGACCGTCAATCCGGAAGGCGGCATCACCCAGTTCGGCTACGACGCCAACGGCAACCGCACCTCGCTCACAGACCCCAACGGCAACGCCACCACCTTCGACTACGACCTGGACAACCGCCTCATCCGCAAAACCTACGCCGACGGCAAGGGCCTCTCCTTCCGCTACGACGCCGACGGCCTGCTGACCACCCGCACCAACGCCCGGGGCATCACCACCGCCTACACCTACGACGCCAATCACAACCTCCTGACCACGGCGTATTCCGACGACACGCCCGGCGTGACCAACACCTACGACGCCTTCAACCGCCTCACCCTCGTCAAGGACGGCGTGGGCACCAACGCCTACGCCTACGACGCCAATTCCCGCCTCGCCAGCTTCGACGGCCCGTGGGCAGACGACACCATCACCTACGCCTTCGACGCCCTGGGCCGCCGGACGAACCTGCTCGCGCAAGGCAGCCAGCCCACCGGCTACGACTACGACGCGCTGAACCGGCTCACGGGCGTGCGCGTGGGCGCGCAGACCTACGCCTACACCTACGCCGGTGCCAGCCCGCTGGTCCAGCGTCTGGATCGGCCCAACGGCAGTTTCACGACCTATCAATACGACGGCCTCAACCGTCTGACCGCCCTCTCGAACCGGCGCTCCACCGGCGAAGTCATCAACGAATTCCTCTACGCCTACAATGCCCAGGACCTGCGCGCCAGCGAGACCGTGTCCAACGGCCTCGCCCTCACGTTCACCAACCAGCACGTCATCTACGACTACAACCGGCTGAACCAGGTGCTTACCTCTGCACCACCAAGCCAGGTATTCGCCTATGATGCAGACGGGAACATGACGCGCGGCTTTGCGCCGGACGGGAACCAATTCACGGCGACCTACGACGCCGTGAATCATCTAAAAACAATCGCTGTCACGAACAGTGGCAGCCTGCGCAGCCTCACCACGTACGATTACGGCTGGAATGGGTTTGTCGCCAGAGTGAAGCGTTACCTGCCAGCCGGAGGCTCGAACGAGACGCGTTACGTGCGCGCCCGGTACCAGGTCGTGCAAGAACGCGATTCAGTGAACAATTCAACCCGGCAGTTTGCGTGGGGCCGACACAAGGGCGGTGGAATCGGAGGGCTGCTTGCTGTGAAGCAAGGTGGGCGAGAATTGTCCTACGTTTACGATGGCAAGGGAAGCGTTGTGGCCTTGCTCAATGAAGCCCAAAACCCAGAAGCGGCCTACGCGTACGACGAATACGGAAATCTGCTGGCCACAGCCGGGAGCCTCGATCAGCCGTTTCAGTTGGCGACGAAGCCCTACAGCACAGAGACGGGGCTCGTTGATTTCGGTTACCGCCAGTTTGCTCGCGCCTTGGGCCGTTGGCTGACCCGCGACCCCATCGGGGAACGCGGCGGCATCAACCTGTATGTCTTTTCCCGAAACAGCCCAATAGACCTCTTGGATGCGTACGGACTGAAGGTCGGCGACAAGTATTGTGATCCAGACAAAGCTGCAAGGGACGCAGTCGGCGACATCAATCCTCAATCCATCAAGGAAGGCAAAGAATATGGCGGCAAGATTTACGAGAACGACGACGGCACATATTCGTACACGCCGCCAAACCCAGGGACAAAGGACAGTGTTGATCCCGGATCGGTGCCGCCTGGAAGGAAGGATGCCGGCACGTATCACACGCACGGCAGCAACGACCCGGGCTACGACAACGAGAATTTCTCTCAGGACGACATTGATTACTTCGAGGGCTCAGGAGAGCCTGGTTACGTGGGGACACCAAGCGGGGACACGAAGAAGTACGATCCAAGCACGGACAAAGTGACGAAGCCATGAGCCCTCCAGGAGGAATTTCTATGATTTCAACGCGCTTTCAGCTTGGCTCACCAAAGTTTCAGACCTCGTCGAGATCGCGAGTTCTCGGCGCGTGCGTTGTTGCCGTCAGTTTGTTTTGGAGCGGACTTCTCAGCCATTGCCTCGCTGGCTCAGTTGCTTACTCCTACGACTCCCTTCAGCGCCTCACGCGCGTCACTCACACGGACGGCACCACCATTGACTACGTTTACGACGCCCTCGGCAACCGCCTGATGAAAACCACCACCCTGCCGGGCGCGCCGTCCAACCAGCCCCCGGCGGCGGTCACCAATCCCAGCATTGCCAACGGCGTCACAAACGTCCCCACCACCGCCACCCTCAGTTGGTCCCCGGCGGTGGACCCAAACAGCGGCGACTCCGTGGTCTATTTCATCTACTTCGGCACCTCGCCCACGCCGCCGCTGGTCTTCAGCGGCTGGCCGACGAACTGGTCGCCGGGCCATTTGCGCGGCCTCACCACCTACTACTGGCAGATCGTGGCGCGCGACAGCCACAACGCCCAGACCGCCAGCCCCGTCTGGAGCTTCACCACCGGCAACGAACCGCCCGTCGCGGACTTCGTCGCCTCCTCCCCCGGCGGCTGGGCGCCCCTGGCCGTGACCTTCACCGACCGCTCCTTCGACACGGACAACGCCATCGTCTCCTGGCAATGGGACTTCGACAACAACGGCACCGTGGACTCGACGAACCGGAACCCCACCTTCACCTACACCACGCCCGGCGATTACACCGTCCGACTGACCGTGCGCGACGAGGTCGGCGCCACCACCACGGCCGTCAAGACCAACCTCCTCAGCATCCTCGGCAACAACATCGTGGACCTGGCGCCCTTGGGCCTGACCATCGAATCCGCCACGTCCTATCGGCATCTCGTGGTGCGCTATGCCATCACCAACCAAGGCACCGTCTCCATCAGCGGCAAATGGCAGTGGGCCGACACCTTCTACGTCTCGACCAACGCCTTCCTGGACGCCAGTGCGACTCAGATTGCGATCTTCTACGAAAACCAGAGTCTCCCTGCCAGCGCTGTCTATTCCCGTACCAACGTGGTCACCATCCCGGACGTAGCCGCCCCGAACTATTACCTGCTCCTGAAAGCCGACGGCCAAAACCAAATCGGCGAAATCAGTGAGGGGAATAATGTATGGGCGGTCCCGATGACGAACAATCTACCGGACTTGGCGGCGAGCAACCTGCAGGCGTTTGGAGAAGCCGTGATCGGACGGACGATCCAAGTAACCTATGCCGTGACCAACCGTGGAGTTTTGCCCATCGTTGCCGAGTGGTACGACGGGAGCTTTCTGTCCAGCAACGCGACTTGGGACGCGGGAGACGTCCGCATCGGAGATGCGTATGTCGATTTGGCTTTGGGCTTCGGTGACGGCTACTTGGTCACAAACAATGCCACACTGCCGAAATGGCCTCCCGGCACCTACTATCTGATCGCGCGCGCCGATGCCAACAACTGGCTTGTCGAATCGAACGAAGCCAACAACGCCATCTCTGTCCCCATCACTCTCACCGCGCCGGTGCTCCCAGTTGGAGTAACGACCAATGGAGCACTGGCCCAAGCAGGAGAGGCTGAGTATTGGCGGATAACGGTGGGCGCAGGGCAGCATCTGGTGGTTCATCTAGATTCGGAGAGTGTTGCCGACGACAACGAACTGTACGTGCGTCACGGGGCGGTGCCGACGCCGACAGAGTATGACGCGGCGGGAAAGGTGCCCGACCAAGCCGACCAGTACGCGGAGATTTCATCGACCTTGGCGGGGGATTACTACGTGCTGGTGCGCTGTGTGGTGGACCAAGGGTGGGCATTTGCCTACACACTGCGGGCGGACACGGACGCGACACTGCCGGCGCTGACGCTGGGTACTCCGGTCGACGGGGCCCTGCCGCAAGCAGGGGATTTTGCCAC